>JAUXVJ010000024.1:0-300000 GCA_030684515.1 Actinomycetota bacterium | reverse complement strand
CAGCAAGGTTGAGTGCTAAACGCAATCTGGTACCCGACCGCGCTTGGAAGGAGACAGCATGATTGTTCTACGGGAAGTCATCGGTGATGAACTCCGCCGTGTCCGACAAGATCAGGGTCGGACTCTTCGTGATGTCTCCGCCGCCGCAGCCGTATCCCTGGGGTACCTCTCGGAGGTAGAGCGCGGACAAAAAGAAGCATCAAGTGAACTCCTTGCAGCCATCTGCGGGGCCCTTGATGTGTCGCTGGCTCAGGTACTGACTTCGGTGACCGACCACATTGTTGAGGCTGAGAAGCCAACCCGGCTGGACTTCGACGGTGCCTCGCTCACCTATGTCGGCTCTGCTCGCGCTCCTATCCCTGTCTAGGGTCGATGCGACTCACTGACTTCTGGGAACGGATGGAAGCCCATTTTGGGCTCGCCTACGCCCACTCTTGGGCTCATGATTTTGTGCTCCCAACTCTTGGATGCACCGTCAACGATGCGATTGCTCGAGGCGAGGACACCAAGGACATCTGGCGCGCAGTGTGTGTGAGTGCTGAAGTGCCGGCGCTACTGCGCTGAGGAGTCGCAAGTGGCATCACTGCAGACTCAATAGAGTTGCCTGATGTTCAGCAGGAGGCCGCCGGAGTTCACCTTCCTGACGGTTGTGACCTACGGCCGCACCGGCAGCACCGCCTTGCAGGCTGCACTGAACTCACTGCCTGGCGTTTTGGTGAGAGGCGAGAACTACTCGGCTCTTCGTGGGCTGCAGCAATACGCGCAATCGATCGCTGAGACTGCCGACCGTCACCACAATGGCCTGCCGACCCATCCTTGGTACGGATCCAAGAAATTGGACCCCAATGCTGTGCTGGATGATCTGCGGCGGCATGTGATCCAGAATCTGCTGCGACCCGAGAAGGACACCAAGGTGCTCGGCTTCAAGGAAGTCAGGTACGAGCCGGGCCACTTCGCCAATTACGAACTGCTGCTTTCCTACCTGCTCTTCTTGAACACTCTTCTTCCTGGCATCAGCTACATCATCAATGTGCGCGACCCGCAGGATGCCGCGCGCAGCGGTTGGTGGCCCAATCATGGAGATCCAGTTGCGGCGCTCACGCAGACGCGCGACTGGCTCGTGGCCGCCCAGCGCGACCTCACCAGCATCTTGGGTGCGGATCGAGCCATGCTTCTTGAGTATGAGCAGTGGCAAGGCAAGGCGCCAGCTCTGATCACGCGCTTTGACGAATTGGGTCTGCCTCGCAATGACCATGGCGTTGCTGAGGCTCTCGCTCAGCAGCTTGATCATGGTTTGCACAGCAGTGAGAGCCAGCCCGAGGACGAGCCCGGATCACGGGGCCCCATGTGACTGCGCCCGCTGTTCCAGTCGGCAACGACCCGCTGTTGGCACCGGAGGTCTTGAAGGCGCAGTCAAACACCGTTCGCTCCTTGTCGGGGGCGGCAGTGTTCGGCGGGATCGCTGTCGCTGGCGCAATCCCGGCTGGGGCATTGCTGGCAGCCTCGATTGCCGATTCTGATGCCGCTGCGGGCTTCGCCCAAACCTCAGGCGTGCTCGGGGCAGCGCTGTTGGCTCTTCCGCTCGCACGCATTGCCTTGACCCGCGGCAGACGCGCGGCGCTGTCTCTGGGCTATGCCATTGGTGCCGTAGGGGCCGCAATAGTGGTGTTCGCAGCCATCGAGCGCAACCTTCTGCTGGTCTATTTGGGCTGCCTCTTGGTTGGAGTGGCGTCAGCTGCCGCGCTTCAAGCGCGGTACGCCGCCACGGATCTGGCAGCCGAGCAGCATCGCGCTCGCGCGCTCTCCTTGGTGGTGTGGGCCAGCACCATCGGTGCCGTGCTCGGGCCGAATCTGCTCAATGCCTCTGGCAACTTGGCTCTTGCTCTGGGTCTGCCCCAGTTGTCTGGGCCCTATCTCGTCTCTGCAGCCTGCCTTGCCATAGCGGCGGCGATCCTGTGGCTGTTTCTGCGTCCGGATCCATATCGGATGGCGATGGCGATTCAGAAGAAGAGCACTGGAGTGGTGAGCCGGCCCAGTCTGCGCGAAGGGCTTGCTCATCTTCGACAACGACCGCGAGCAATGATGGGGATCGCTGCAATTTCGGCCGGACACATCTGCATGGTGATGGTGATGGTGATGACCCCGGTGCACATGGCCCACGTCGACGTGACTCTGCAGCTCATCGGGCTGGTGATCAGCGTGCACGTCGCGGGAATGTACGCCTTCTCCCCAGTCGTCGGATGGGCAGTGGACACCTACGGTCGCACTCAAATCGTTGTCGTGGGCATCATCATCCTGCTTTTCGCCTGCCTGCTGTGCGGAGTCGCTCCAGGCGACAGCATCGTGATGCTTGGTATTGGACTGCTCCTGCTTGGTCTTGGCTGGTCGTGCACTTTGATCGCCGGATCAACGATCGTCACCGACGAAGTGGATGCCGAAAAGCGGCCCGCTGTGCAGGGCCTTTCGGACTTGGCGATGAACGCCTCGGGTGCAGTAGGTGGCGCAGTGGCCGGATTGGTGGTGCTCCTGAGCACCTACGGCGTGCTGTGCGCAGTGGCGGCAATTCCGGTGCTGCTGCTTGCGATGCTGGTCGCTGTGCCGAAGTATCGCGCGCCCATCCTCGCGAAGTAGCAGGTGCTTGCCGTGCAGATGCGGCGGACTCCCCACGGTAATCTCAGGCCGTGGCCAGCAGTGAGATCGCATCAGGGAAAGACTCAACTGCCGATGCTGAGGACATGCAACGTCGAGTCTTTGCACGCGAGAAGTCGATCAGGAAGCTCTATCGGCCTTTAGAGGACTGGCTCGGCGAGCACAAGCACTACTTCACCCACGAATTCCCCGAAGAGCTCTCACCGCGACTGGTTGAAGTGCCCGAAGCATCCTTGGTCTGTCCCCCCGTCGGCATCGTGGTGCCATTGATTCGCCGCCTTTCATACTCGCGAGCGGAACTCAGTTTGAAGAACATGTACCTCAGCCTCATGGCCACGGCCACCGATGGCCGTGACGCTCAAGGTGTTCATCCGTCGTTTGTCGAAGCAGTGGCACGACTCTCAGCCAAGGAGGCGCGCTTGCTGCCGATGGTGCTGGGTCAACTGCAAATGCCGATCGCCGAAGTGGCCTGGAAGTCCGACGACGGTCAATCCACGGTCCTTGGACGTCATCTCCTGGATGTCAACGATCGCGGCACTGGGCAGCCAAGTGTCGATGTCGATTTCAGTCTGTGGGTGGACAACTGGATCCAGCTGGGATTGGTCGAAGTGGACTACTCAGTGGAGTGGACCGGCGAGACGAGTTATCAATGGGTGCAGCGGCGCCCAGAGTTCTTGGCCTGGAAGGCGCAGTTCGAGTCCAGTATCAGTTTCGACAAAGGCGTCTTGCGGGTCACTGACTTCGGCAAGAGTTTTGCGCGGGCGATCGGACCACGCGACTCGCTTGTGGTGCTGGCGTAACGCAATTCCAAGCTCTTTGGCGACTAGCTCTCGTGACCGAGGTTGGCTCGATTTGGCGCCCAGTCGTAGATGACCGAAGTGCGCAGCACCACATCCTGCACAGAACGATTCTGGCGGCTGATGATCGCCCAGAACAAGCCGAAGGGGAAGGCCACGCAGAAGGCCGCGCGTACCACCGCTCCAGACCACCGCACGATGAGACCTCGGTGATTGACCACGCGCAGACCCATCAGCCGATTGCCAACCGTGCGGCCCGATGTTGCCCATGAGAAGGTGAAGTAGACGAACAGCAGGATGCCGCAGACAATCACGAACCAGCCCATGTGAAGCGCAGGCCACGTGAAGTTTCGAGGGTCGAACATGAACTTCACCGATGCGAAACACATGTACAGGGTGAAAGTAGTGATGACGATGATGATCACATCGGCGATGTTGGCAAGGACACGGCTGACAATCCCAGCACGTAACCCCTGGAAATCCTTGGCAGCTTCGGGCACGCGCACGCGGGCGGTCGGTAGGCGAGCGGGCTCAGGGCTGCTCATGGCTGGGAGTCTTCCGTAGTGCCGTCAGTGCTCATCGATTCGGGCTCACCGGGGGCATCGAGCTTTCGGTTCTTGCGACGCAGAGTGAATCGATCGACCAATCGCGCAACTGCGCGGTCGGCATCAACGCTGGAGATGCGCGCTCCATGCACCATCTCTGTTGCAACAGATCCACTTGATTCACGGATCGTCCCGGCCAGGTCGATCTCTTCAATCACCGTGTTGGCAATCAGCGGCAGATCTACCCGATTCAAGACAATGCTGGTGATGTCGATGCGGTCCAGTGCTGCGTTGACGATCGTCGCGAGATCCACGCGCTCAACAACGATTTCAGTGAGGTCAACCTTCTCCAGAGCCGTCGCGATCAGTGATTCCATATCAAGATTCGACAGCACTTCAGCAACGAGCTGATCCGTGGGCAGTGTTTCCATCACTCGTCCGACTGCCTCGACGATGTCGACCCTGGCAACCACTTGCTCTACGAGTGGGTCGACCTTGATGCGATCGAGCAGCTCAAGGGCCAGGGCGTCCATGTCGATCTGATCAATCACTGAGGTGATCAGTTGATTGATGTTGAGCACTCGAGCGGCAGACTCCACCAGGATCGGCGATGCAAGCGAACCTGAGCGCAAGGCTGAACGCACGAGATCGGTGCGCTGCGCGCGCCAGAGTCGAGAGAAGGCATTGATCTGAGTGCCCAGGCGCAGCTGCTTTGGAATCAATGGCGGCTCGAGCACCAGGTTCAACGCTGTTGATGTGACCGGAGCAGTGAGTCGAACAGTTGCATCCGCGGCGCGAAGTCCGGTCTGGGCACCCGCAAAGGCCAAACCGAGAACCGCATCCAGTGCAGTGTCGACTGGACTGTCGGGATTGGGGCTCAGTCGTCGGGCACCGATGGCTTCGGCGAGTACACGGCGGGTGACTTCAATGGTCAGTGCTGCTGCGCCAAAACTGACGCGGATGCTTGCCTCGATGACATGCCGTGAGCCCTCAATCGACAGCAGGAGGGCATCGTCAGGATCGCGCAGTGGAACTTCAGACATCACCCCTCCGATCTCTTGTCCTAGTCGTTGCCGGCTTCCATGGCCGCTCGGTCCATTGGTGAGTCTTCGGCTTCCACATGTGAAGTCGTGTTGGCAGCGCTGCTGAGTTCAGCGACTGGCGGCGGCACTGGCGTCAACTCGCCAACAAGGTCGATGTGGCTGAGGCTGAGCTGCCCCTGCGCGGCATACATCTCCAGCTTGCTCCTGGTGTCAGCGATATCCAGATTGCGCATCGTCAGCTGTCCAATGCGATCCACCGGGCCAAAGGCAGCGTCCTCAGTGCGTTCCATCGAGAGCTTGTCCGGGTGATAGCTGAACGCCGGGCCTTCGGTGGCCACGATGGTGTAGTCGTCACCGCGACGCAGGCGAATGCTCACCGTGCCGGTGACGGCTGAGGCAACCCAGCGCTGCAAGGACTCCCGCAGCATCAGGGACTGCGGGTCAAGCCAACGGCCCTCATACAGCAGCCGGCCAAGTCGACGACCCTCTGCGTGATAGTTCGCAACGGTGTCCTCGTTGTGAATGGCGCTCAGGAGACGCTCGTAGGCGATGAACAGCAATGCCATGCCGGGGGCTTCGTAGATGCCACGACTCTTGGCCTCGATGATGCGGTTCTCAATCTGGTCAGCCATGCCCAGTCCGTGACGTCCGCCGATGGCATTGACTTCATTGACCAGGTCAACGGCACTGGCGAAGGACTTGCCATTGATCCGCACGGGTCGACCCTGCGCGAACTCGATGTCAACCAGCTCAGGCTGAATCAGCAGGGTCTCGTCCCAGAACTTCACGCCCATGATCGGCTCGACGATCTCCATCGACACATTCAGGTGCTCAAGATCCTTGGCCTCGTGCGTCGCGCCCCAGATGTTTGCGTCAGTTGAGTAGGCCTTCTCCACGCTGGAGCGGTAAGGCAGGTGGCGCGACTGCATCCACTCGGACATCTCTTTGCGGCCGCCGAGCTCTTCGACGAAGTCAGCGTCCAGCCACGGCTTGTAGATCCGAAGGGCTGGGTTGGCCAGCAGCCCGTAGCGATAGAAGCGCTCGATGTCATTGCCCTTGTAGGTCGAGCCATCGCCCCAGATGTCCACGCCGTCCTCATGCATGGCGCGCACCAGCAAGGTGCCGGTGACAGCGCGGCCAAGGGGAGTGGTGTTGAAGTACTGACGTCCACCTGAGCGGATATGGAAGGCGCCGCAGGCCAGAGCCGTCAGGCCTTCTTCGACCAGTGCTGACTTGCAGTCAACCAAGCGCGCACCCTCGGCGCCATAGACCATCGCCCGGCTCGGCACAGTCTGAATCTCCGGCTCATCTGGTTGCCCGAGGTCTGCGGTGTAGGTGAAGGGGATTGCCCCCTTCTCGCGCATCCATGCCACGGCAATAGAGGTGTCCAGGCCTCCAGAGAAGGCAATGCCGACGCGCTCGCCGATGGGAAGTGAAGTCAGGACCTTGGACACGTGCCCAAACTTAGGGGGTGTACCTGTTTGGGCCGCCATTGGATCAGCGTCCGGAACTGTTAGCGTCTCTTCATGGCCCAATCAGATGAACAAGCACGCCGCGCTCAGTTCAAGACCTGGCTCTGGCGCGCGGGTATTGCGTGCGCAATCCTGTATCCGCTCCTGGTCCTCATCTGGTACTTGACTGGCGCTGGCGAGTTCTGGCCGGTGTGGGCCATGTACGGCATGGGCGGACTTCTGCTGTTCTTGACCTGGGGCACTTTCGCCAAGCAGCCGATCATGCCCAAGAAGGACTAGATCACCCTGCATGGTCCAAGAGATTTCGGCATTTGCCCTCCCATCTGTCGATTCGCGGCTTTAATTCCCTGAACCGTCCGACTACTGGGGAGCACCATGCGTAAGGAATACAAGAAGACCGGCGATTTTGGCCTCGGCAGCATGATTCACACCATCCATATGAGCGATGACGTGAACAAGCTCAATGACTTCTACCGCAATGTGCTCGGCGGCTTCGCGTTCATGGGCATCGATGAGCTCAACTACCTGCCCAACGAAGACCGGATGGCCTCGCTGCTGATGGTTTCCAGCGTCTGCATCGAGACCATGGCTCCCAAGATGCCAGTCGACGTCAACTACCCAGTTGGCAAGTTCTACTCAAAGTTCGGGCAGCACCTGCACTCCGTCGGCTACGCCGTAGACGACCTGCCAGGCATCGCAGCCCGCATGATCGAGAAGGGCATCTACATCGGTGCCCCCGGCGGCGGCAAGATCGAGAAGCTCGAAGAGGGCACCCAGTACTTCTACCCATCGCCTCGCGACACCGCTGGCCTGATGGTCGAGCTCTGCGCTTTTGAGATGTCGGATCCTTCAAGCAAGGAGACCTGGACTGAGCTTGAGCGACTGTTTGCTCAGCACCCGATGACCTATGACCGCTTCAACTACATCACCTTGGGTGTGCGCGATCTGGACGCCGCAATCAACACCTACGTCGACATCATGCAGGCGATCCCGGTTGCTGAAGGCATTGATCAGGAGCAGGGCTTCAAGTACATGACCGTCCACATCGGCGACTCGCTGCTGCAGCTGGCCCAGCCACTGGAGCCGGACTCTGATCTGGGCAAGCATGTGGAGAAGTACGGCAACTTCATCTACAGCCTCACCTGGAAGATCCGCGACATCGACTCGGCCGAGAAGTGGCTCAACAGCAAGGGTGTGCGCACCACGCGTCCACGCGCCAATCTGCTGGCCACCAACCCTGAAGACTCCCTTGATGCACCGCTGTTCTTCACCACAGAGGTGCTGCCAGGAGATCCTTTCGAGGCCTGAGCAAGTAAGACGGGCGGTCGCCACAAGTTCTTGGGCGTGTCGCCACGTTTCGAACATTTGTTCGAGTACTTTACTCCCGATGGGTCCGCAAGGCATGGCATCCACCGAGGCGAAGTCGCCTTGGTTGCCATCGGCGGAACTGTCAGAGGGTCGCCCTAGGTTCAACCGAACCGACAGACACCAGATCAAGGGAGTACGACATGGCTAGCGCCAATGACCGCGAGAAGTCACTTGAGACCGCACTGGCTCAAATCGAGCGCCAGTTCGGCAAGGGCTCAGTTATGCGCCTTGGCGATGAGGGCCGCGCTCCCGTTGATGTGATCCCTACTGGCTCGATCGCACTTGATCTTGCGCTGGGCATTGGGGGATACCCCCGAGGTCGCATCGTGGAGATCTACGGGCCGGAGTCCTCGGGCAAGACCACAGTTGCCCTGCACGCCATCGCCAATGTGCAAGCCGCCGGTGGCATCGCAGCATTCATTGATGCCGAGCACGCTCTTGACCCGGAGTACGCCAAGAACCTCGGTGTCGATCTGGACAGCCTCTATGTCTCCCAGCCCGACACTGGTGAGCAGGCGCTGGAGATCACCGACACCCTCGTGCGCTCGGGTGCCATTGATCTCGTGGTCATCGACTCCGTCGCCGCACTTGTTCCGCGCGCTGAGATCGAAGGCGAAATGGGCGACAGCCACGTGGGTTTGCAGGCTCGTTTGATGAGCCAGGCCCTGCGCAAGATGGCCGGCGCCCTGAGCAACACCAACACCACAATCATCTTCATCAACCAGCTGCGCGAGAAGATCGGCGTGATGTTCGGTTCGCCCGAGGTCACCACTGGCGGCAAGGCGCTGAAGTTCTACGCATCCGTGCGCCTAGACATCCGCCGCATCGAAACCCTCAAGGGCGGCACCGAGGCCGTCGGCAACCGCACGCGAGTCAAGGTCGTCAAGAACAAGGTGGCACCGCCGTTCAAGCAGGCCGAGTTCGACATCCTCTACGGCGAGGGCATCTCACGTGAGGGCTCACTCATTGACCTCGGTGTTGATCAAGGCATCGTGAAGAAGTCCGGCGCTTGGTACACCTACGAGGGCGATCAGCTGGGCCAGGGCAAGGAGAACGCGCGTACCTTCCTGCGCGACAACCCGGACCTGTGCAATGACATCGAGAAGCGACTGAAGGAGCAACTGGGCATCGGTGCGCAGGTCGACAAGCCAGCCGACATCACACCAGCACCCATCGATCTGTAGCACAGGTCTGCAGGCACGGGTTGACGAGAAGCATGGCGCGCAATTCCAGGAGATCAGCAGCTGAGCCCACTCCGGGTGCTTCTGCTGCGTCGAAAGCGGAGTCCGATCCGCGCTCCTATGCCCGCACTGTTGTCCTGAGGCGACTCAGCTCCACTCCGCGCACGCGCAAGGATCTGCATGACGATCTCATCAAACGTGAGATTCCCGAAGCTATCGCTGATGAAGTGCTTGATCGTTTCACTGAGCTGGGACTCATCAATGACAGCGACTACGCCGAGTTGTTCGTTGCCTCGCGTCGTCGCTCGCGAGGCACTGCTCGTCCCATCCTGCGGCAGGAGTTGCGACGCAAAGGCGTAGGCGACGACGACATCCACGCAGCCCTTGAAGAGATCAGTGACGAGGACGAGTTCGCACGAGCCCGCGCCTTGGTGCTGTCCAAGCATCCGGCTCTGGCACGCTTCGACGCGGCCACCAAGCAGCGGCGCTTGATGAGTCTGCTGATGCGTCGCGGCTATTCGGGTTCAGTCGCCGCTGCTGCCATTCGCGCTGAACTCAACGCGGAGTTCGAGCCCGAGCTCACCGACGACTGAACCACTGCTGCTCACCCAGCAAGTGCCGCTTTCTGCTCAGCGCTCATCGCGTTGACCACCGCCGGCTTGAGAGCGTCCGCCTGCCTGGGGCTGAGAGCTTCCAACTGCTGGGCCGTCATTCCGGGCACATCAGGGGGAGCCATAGCCGTCAACTGACTGGGCTTCATCGCGGCGAAGGTCGCCGGCTGCAGATTGCTGATCTGCTGCGCATCAAGCTTTGCGATCTTGGGGTCACTGAGCGCCTTGATGTCCGCAGGTGCCATGCCGGCCAGTGCTGCGGGCGCCAGACTGTCGATCTGCGGAATCGTGATCGACTTGACCGTCGCCGGGGTGAACGCGGCGAACTGGTCGGCAGTCATCACGCCCATGACGGCTGGCTTGAGCGCCGCGAACTGCTTGGGATCAATGACCGACAAGATCGCCGGCTGGAGGTCACGGAACTGATCGGGAGTGAAGCCCGGGAACGACTCAGCACTGAGCTTGTCGAGCTGACCAGCCTTGAGCGCCGAGAGCGATTCGGCTGGGATCCGTGCGAGCTGATCTTTCGACAGCGCTCCCATCACCTGGGAGGACAGCGCGCCGATCTGGTCAGCGGAGATCTGCTGCATGACTGCGGGCTTCAACGCCAGCATCTGATCGAAGGTCAAGGCACTCAAGGCGGAGGCTGGAATTGCATCGAGCATGTCCGGGGTCATGGCCTTGATCTCACTTGGTCCCATCGCTGCCAATTGCGCAGGCTTCAGGCCAGCCATGGATGCCGGGGGCAGCGAGCCGAACTGTGCGGCGCTGAGTGAACTCAAACTGGCCGGCTTCAAGTTGGCCAACTGCTCGGCCGAAAGACCGGCAAACGCAGCAGGCTTCATCGCGTCCAGCTGGGAAGCACTGAGTCCAGCGAACTTGCTGGGATCGATTCCGGCAAGTGCATCTGAGGTCAGCGAACCCAGATTGCTGGGTATGGCGCCAGTGGGGATGCTCGCCGGGGGACCACCGGTGGGACCACCGCTGGGAACGCCCGCAGGCGGACCGCCGGTGGGGATGCCGGACGGCACCACGCCCGAAGGAATAGGTCCGGTGGGGGTGCCCGCGGGTGGGGCCGTAGGCGTACCTGCCGGAATCCCCGCAGGGGGCCCTGCCGGGATGCCAGCGGGAGGTACACCGCCGCCCGGAGGAGGACCTTCGGCGGCTAGGGCTGAGATCGGAATTGTCAGCGTCACGCTCGCGCAGGTGAGCGCGAGTGTTGCAAGTGTCCAACGGTGGAGACCATGTGAATTCCTGTTCGCGTTCATAACTTCAGGTTATGAATTGGGGCCTTATGCCAGTAGAGGCTTCAGTCCCGTCTGTGCTATTCGCATGCAACGTTCACCCTCGTATCGGACACGCAAAAGGCGCTGATCGGAGTATTCCGATCAGCGCCTTTTGAGGTGTTCAGACTGTTGGCTGCGGAATCCAGCGCAGGTATGGCTTGACTACCTCAACTGAATCGCCGTACTTGGCGATCGCATCCTCAGTGGAGACCGTCGGAGGCACGATGACCTTGCCGCCGGGAACCCAGTTGACTGGGGTGGCAACGGAGGCCTTGTCGGTGAGCTGCAGGGCGTCGATGACGCGCACAATCTCATCGAAGTTGCGGCCAACGGACTTGGGGTAGGTAAGGGTCAGTCGCACCTTGTTGTTGGTGTCGATGATGAAGACCGAGCGCACTGTGGAGGTGTCGCCCTCACCTGGGTGGATCATGTCGTAGGCAATCGAGACCGTCTTGTCAGGATCGGCAATGATGGGGAAGTTCAACGGGTGTCCGCTGACCTCGCCAATGTCGCCGGCCCAGCCATTGTGCGACTCGATGGGGTCAACGGAGATGGCGATCGCCTTCACGTTGCGCTTGTCGAACTCGCCCTTGAGCGCAGCGGTCGCGCCAAGCTCGGTGGTGCAGACCGGGGTGAAGTCTGCTGGGTGGCTGAACAGCACTGCCCAGCTGCCGGACTTCCAGTCATGGAAGGTCAGGTTGCCGTCAGTGGTCTCTGCAGTGAAATCGGGGGCGACATCGCCTAGTCGAAGTGTCATTCTTGGTGCTCCTTGTTTGATGAGAATTATTGGTCAGTACAGCTACGGCTCGAGAGTGGAAATTCCCAAGCCACATTCAGCTACGACAGATGTCTCCTCCACATCGTTTCTGGCTTTAGCACCGTAGGTACGGATGCGGATGCACCGACGGTTGCTGCGACTTCATCGAGCCAGATCTCTCAGTCGCTCTGGATGTTGGCAGGACACTAGTCGGTAGGGAAAGTGGTCAACAAATCGGGGGTCGGCAATTGCAAAACTTCCGCAGAAGTGACGCGAGCCAAAAATGGTGTCATTTGGTGCACCTGTCCCGGTTTTGAGTGCTATGAGGAACCCCGTTACTGTGCTGGCACCCCTTCTGTTTGGAGCCTTTTGTGCCAGGTTTGTCCACGTGGGCGGTCCGCCGTCCTGTCATTGCCCTGATTTCGTGGTTCATCGTTCTGATCGGTGTGGTTGGCCTAGGTGCCACCGTCGGCGGCAAGCTCAATGACTCCTTCTCACTGCCTGAAACAGAGTCCACCACTGCCCAAGCCCTGCTGGAGTCGGCGCTGGGCAAGCGCGGCGCTCAAGAAGCTGGCGCCAACATCATCTGGTCCCCGCAGTCCGGCTCGGCAGTTGACCCTGCGGTCCTGGCCAAGATCAACCCAGTGCTGAAGAAGATCTCAGAGCTGAAGTCAGTTGACTGTGTCACGGTGATCGGAGCCGCCAGTTACGGCCCTGAGTGCGCTGTAGTGCAAGCGATGCCAAGCGCAGCCGAGCTGGCCCAGCTCAGCGATGAGCAGAAGGCAGCATTGACAGCTCTTGCCGGCGCGTCAGCCCCAGTCAGCAAGGACGGCACTGTCGCCTACTCCAGCATCAACTTCGCTGGTGAGAACGGCCAGGACCTCACCGCCGCTGACGCCAAGATCATCTTGGACGAGGTCAAAGCCCTCAACTCCGACGCACTCACCGTTGCTGCCTCAGGTCAGACCCTTGAGTTTGCTGGCGCAGCACCACCAAGCAGCGAGCTTTTCGGCATCCTGGCGGCGATCATCATCTTGTTGATTGCATTCGGATCCCTGATCGCAGCCGGGCTGCCAATCATTGCTGCCATCTTCGGTTTGGCCATGGGTCAGCTCGGTGTGCTCATAGCGGCCAATTTCCTGGACGTCGCCACCTTCGCTCCGACTTTGGCAGCGATGATCGGTCTTGGCGTGGGCATTGACTACTCACTGTTTGTCATCAACCGATATCGACAGGCATTGCTTGCCGGCCACGCTCCCAAGAAAGCGGCCCAAGAGTCCGTTGAGACGGCCGGCCGTGCAGTGCTCTTCGCTGCGGGCACGGTGGTCATCGCGCTGCTTGGCCTATTCGTCCTGCGCATCAACTTCTTCAACGGACTCGCGGTTGCCTCGGCCGTCACCGTGCTGGCGGTGATGCTGTCGGCGCTGTGGATGCTTCCTGCACTCCTCAGCCTGCTTGGCAACAAGGCCTTGGGTGTTCGTCTGCCTTGGGGTAAGAAGCCTGAACTTGGCGTGACGCACCCTGAAGGCAAGATGTGGGCCAAGTATGGCCGCCTGCTGCAGAAGAAGCCACTGATCCCTGCCGCCTTGTCCTTGGGTCTGGTGATCGTGCTGGCGATTCCGATGCTCAGTTTGCGTCTTGGCTTCTCCGATGATTCGGGCAAGCCCACAACATCAACCCAGCGCATCGCCTACGACCTGAAGGCTGAAGGCTTCGGCCCCGGTTCCAATGGCCCATTCATCGTTGCCGTGAAGTTGCCAAAGGCCAACGATGTCGAAGCCTTCGCAGCAGCGGTGAAGGGCCTTGAATCCGCAGAAGGCGTTGCAGCAACCTTGCCGAGCACCGCGATGCTGCCGGCAGTTCTGGCTTCACCAGATGCCTTTGGTCCTGATGGCACCATCGGCACGATCGTGGTGACTCCGACGACCGCTCCTCAGGATGAGGCGACCACCGAGTTGCTTGATCGACTGCGAACTGAAGTCAATCCAGCGATCACTGAGGCCAGCGGAGCTCTGCTCTATGTCGGCGGTACTCAGGCCATCACCAGCGACTTCACCTCGGTGCTCACCGATGCGCTGCCGCTATTCCTCCTGCTCGTCGTTGGCCTTGGCTTCCTGGCCTTGATGCTGCTCTTCCACTCAATCGTGGTGCCGCTGACGGCAGCCATCACCAGTCTGCTCAGTTTCGCCGCAGCCATGGGCATCACTGTTGCGATCTTCCAGTGGGGTTGGCTTGCCGATCTTGTCGGGCTATCTGGCACTGGTCCGATCATGCCCTTCCTGCCGATCATGGTCTTCGCGATTCTGTTCGGACTCTCGATGGACTACCAGGTCTTCCTGGTATCGCGCATGCAGGAAGAGTGGAACAGCAAGAGAGACAACGCAGCAGCGATTCGCCGTGGACTGGCCGGTTCAGGTCGAGTCGTGGTGATTGCGGCTGCGATCATGTCGATTGTGTTCGGATCCTTCATCTTCGATAGCAATTCGATGATCAAGCTCTTCGGTGTCTCGCTCTCAACAGCGGTGCTCATCGATGCCTTCCTCATTCGATTGATCTTCATCCCGTCGTTCATGACCATCATCGGCAAGTCGAATTGGTGGTTGCCGGGCTGGCTGGACAAGGCGCTGCCGAAGGTGCACATCGAGTCAAGCGACGATCAGATCGTCGATGATGAAGAGCCGCTAGTAGCCTCCAGCTCATGACTTCCGCCGCGGACGGGCCCGACAGCCCGCCGCGCGGGACATTCATCCTGCTTGCGCTCGTCACGGGCGCCATCGTTGCGAACATCAACCTTGCGGTTGCCAATGTCGCCTTGCCGACGATCGGCGCTGCTCTGGACGCGAGTCAAGATCAGCTCGACGCAATCGCCGTTGCCTTTGCGCTCGGCCTGGCATCGACAGTGCTGTATCTGGGTGCCATCGGTGACCGCAATGGACGCAAGATGCTCTTTGTTCTGGGTGCAGTGCTCACTGTGCCGACAGCCTTCATGTCGGCGTGGGCGCCGAGCGCGGACTTCCTGGTGTTTGCGCGACTGTGCTCAGGCTTCGCCGCCGCGCTGTTGTTTCCGACCACGCTCTCGCTGATCTCATCGCTGTTCAAGAGCAAGGCACGAGTGCGGGCAATTGCCCTTTGGTCGGGCCTGGGCGCGGGCTTTGCGGCAGTGGGCCCGCTGATCGGCGGCTGGCTGCTGGAGTACTTCTGGTGGGGATCGGTGTTCCTGATCTCCGTGCCACTGGCCGTGTTCGCACTCATCGTGGGCGTGATCGTGATCCCCAATCACATTGCTCGCGACACCGGTCCGGTCGATCACCTCGGTGGAGTGCTTTCTGTTGTTGGGGTCGGTGGACTCGTGGTGCTGATCCAAACCTTCCACCAAGGCATCGACACGCAATGGCTGACAATTCTCGCGGTCACTTCCGCGGCCTTCGTCGGATTCTTTCTGCGACAAAGCAGAGCACCTCGGCCGCTGGTCTCGTTGCCACTGGCCAAGCAGCGCACCTTCTGGGTCGCCTTCGTCGGTGGCTCGATTGCATTCGGCTCGCTCATCGGGGCAATGTTCATCGGACAGCAGTTCACGCAGAATGTCCTGGGCTACGACACTCTCTCGGCCGCTGCTGTCGTGCTGCCGTCGGCAGTCTGCTCGGCGCTGTTTGGCCAGTTGGCCGGGCAACTGATCATCAAACGTGGTTCGCGATCGCCACTGAGCCTTGGCCTGGTCTCGATTGCCATCGCCTTCACCCTCATGCTGTTCACCTGGACGGAAGGCACCTCGATCGGCTGGGTGCTGGCGGCCTACGCCTTTGTCGGGACCGGCGTTGGGCTCTCGGCAACTCCTGCCTCGCGTGCACTGATGTCATCGGTGCCACAGAGTCATGCCGGTATGGGTTCGGCATTTCTTGACCTCACCCGCGATCTTGGCGGGGCTGTGCTGCAGGCAGTGCTCGGCGGAATTCTTGCTGCTTCCTACGCCAAGCAGATGCTGGCTGACATTCAGGCACTGCCGGCCGACCAGGCCGCTCAGGTCACCGATGACATCGCCGATCAGTTGACCTCATCATTCGCTGGCGCAGCAAACGTGGCGAGCCAGTACTCATCACCGTTGAGTGAGGAGATCATCAATGCTGCGTCAAGCGCATTCACCGAAGGCAAGTCAGCAGCAATCACTGTCGCACTCGTACTCACCATTCTTGGCTTTGCCCTTGTGCGTCTGCGCTTCCCAAACAAGAGCATTGAAGATGAGTACTACGCCAAGGTTGCCTTGGAGGCGTAGGCCGCTTTGGCTTCTAGGTGGTGACGGCGGAATTGCTGGCACTTGGTGCAGGAGTCGGCACGGGCAGCACGGTGGCCGGACGCTCCTTGTCCAGCAGCACGATCCACTGCTGACCGGGCTTGAACGGCATCGGTGAACCGTCCGCCATAGTGAACGTGGTGCCGACATCAGCCGATGGCCGCGACCATTTCACGTCGTAGGACATCCCGTCGCGCAGGATCACGGCTGTTCCCTTGCCGATGGTGGCTGCGTGCGGGGTGTTGCCGCCGCCCCTGTCGAAATATGCCGAGGGCATCTGCTTCACATTTTGAATCACGACAGTTGCGGCGTTCTGGCCCGCCTTGTTCTCTTCTGCTTCCGCTGGGTAGCCATTCAGCTTGACCTTGTAGAGCCCGGTTGCCGGGTCGTAGGTGAATCCGGCTGACGACCCGCTCCACTTCATCTTGGCTCCGGTGTTCACTGTGCCGCCGAAGGGGACATCGTTGGAGAACACGAAGCCCAGATCGCGACTCAACGTTGCCTCGCTGGCAAACTTCAGCGCACCGGCGCCGTTGAGAAAGTAGTTGTATGGCGCGTAGCGGCTGCGATCACGCGAGTAGATGGACGCGTCCTTGTTCGGTGAGACGTCAATCAAGGCCGAGCCTTGAATTGCTGGCCACATCTTTCGCTGCACGCCAGAGAAGGCGAAGGCCGGGCTTCCGTACTGAGCAGTCAGATCGAGGTCGGTAATGCGAGCGGAGCGGACCGGACCGATGTGCTCGGGAACGATGCTGGAGAACACGGCCGCAATGCGGGTGATGCCGTATTCGACCTCTTCGATGTACACGACGTCAGCATCCTTCAATCCGGCATGCGGCTGAGCGTTGTGTGTGTTGTCGAGTTTGACGATCAGTACCGGCTTGGGTTCGGGCTCGGGCAGACCAGTCAGGGCAGACGTGCGGATGGGTGCGGGGGCGTCAATCGCGGGAGAGTCGAGTCCAAAACCGGTCGTTCCTGTTGTGGAACTGCAGGCAGCCAGCGCACAGACGGCAGCAGCTGAGCCCAATATTCGCAAAACACGCATTCCCGCACGGTAGTTCACCCACGTGGCCAAACGCGGGAGCGACAGCAGTGACACATCTCTTAACCCGCACCTCACCCTTGGATGATTCGCCGCAGACCTTCTTGCCGGAGTCTGTGATGCATGAGCACTCAAGGAGCAGGTCAGGGCACGCGTCGACCAACATCGGTGAAGCAGAGATTCATCTCTGGCGGTCTGGCAGCAGGAATGTTCTTTGGCGTCGGTGGGCTCATCGCATTGAAATCGGTGCAGGCAGCATCGACAGTTGCCTCGGGAGCAGCTGTCGCGAGCCCGACCACAGCTTCCGCTTCCTCAGCCAAGGCCAGCGCTGCATCTCAAGTGACCAGGAAGTCAACCAAGCAGTCAACCAAGCAGCAGTCCACTGCCAACGCAGTGCCCAGCACGAAGGTGCACGCCACAACCTCAGCCAGCAAGGGCTAGACGCGAACTGCAGACTCCTCGATGTCGGCAATCTCGTCGTCGCCGGCATCCTCGGCCTCCACGCTGAAGCGCGGCAGGATCTTGTCCAACCACCCCGGCAGCCACCAAGTGTTCGGTCCGATGACCGACATGAGCGCTGGCACCAGAACCAGCCGCACGACGAAGGCATCGAGCAGTACCGCTGACGACAGGGCGACAGCAAACAGTTTCGTGGTCGGATCGTTGCCGAGCGCGAAGGCTGCGAACACGCTGGTCATGATCAGCGCCGCGATGGCGACCACCCGACCAGAGCCAGCCAGGCCACGCCTGATGGCTCGGTGGTGATCCTTGCCGCGGTCCCACTCTTCATGCATGCGACTGACCAGGAAGACCTGATAGTCACAGGACAGGCCGAACAGGATCGCGAAGACCATGATCGGCAGGAACGGGAAGATCGGCCCGGTGTTCTGCAGACCCAGCGGACCGGCGAGCCAGCCCCACTGGAAGACCGCCACGGTGATGCCCAGGGCTGCTCCCAAAGACAGCAGGCTGAACAGCACGCCCATGAGCGGCACAATGATCGACCGGAACAAGAACAGCAGGGCGATGAAGCCCAGAGCGACCACGATGAACAGGAACAGCGGCAGCGCCTCGGTGAGAACCTTGGTGAAGTCTGCCGTCACGGCTTGGAAGCCGCCCACATACGCCGAGGCGCCAGTGCCCTCCAGGGCCTGCGGGATCACGGTGTCTCGCAGATGGAAGAGCAGATCGGTCGACTCGATGTCTTGTGGAGCAGTCTTCGGGAAGACCTGGACCACACCGACGCTCGCGCCGGGAGCAAGTGGAGCCGGCACTGCAAGTGCAACACCTGGGTCAGCGTTGAGGGCTTGCGAAAGCGCGCCCATGGCTGCGTGGCTGCCTTCGGCAGGCAACTGGACGGCGATGAACATTGGACCGTTCACGCCCGGGCCAAAGCCCTCTGCGGTGAGGTCGTAGGCAACCCGTGCAACGCTGCCTTGTGGAGCTCCGGAGTCATCCGGGAATCCTTGGCGCAGCTGCGTGACTGGCAAGGCGATGAGGATCATCACCGCAAGTGCCCCGATAGCCAATGGCCAAGGGTGCTTCTGGAGCCACTCTCCGTATCGGGCAAACCAGCTCGGGGTTTGCGGGTCGGGGACCTTTCCGCGATGAGCGATCAGGCGCCACAGGTATCCGATGATGGTCACCGGCAGCACGACGACCCAGCCGATCCAGCGCAGAACAAGGCTGATGGCGTGCAGGAATCCGGGTGCCTTGCGGCGTGGGATTGCCTCACCGTCAGTGATCCAGGCCATGCGTCCAACAAAGGCCCAAGTCCCAAGCAGCGCAAGAATTGCGGGCAGCAACAGCAGGGCGCCGAGGGCAACCATGACAACTGTGCCAGCGGCTGCCAGCGCAACACCATTGAAGAACGAGATGCCCATGATGAACAGACCAAGCAGGGCGATGATCACTGTCAGGGCAGCGAACAACACTGCCCGACCTGAGGTCCGTACGGATTCAAGCGCCGCTTCTCGCGGCTCGCGTCCGTGGATCAAGGCATCTCGGTACCTGTTGATGATGAACAGCGCATAGTCGATACCCACGCCCAGACCGATCATTGACGACAGGAATGGAGCGAACGCAGCGACTGAGAAGAAGTTCGCGATGATCGGCACGACGACGGCGGTGCTGATGCCCACGGAGATCGCCGCCACCCACACGGGCAGGAACGCACCCAGGATCGATGCGAAGGCGAACATCAGAATCGTCAAGGCGACCAGGATTCCAATGCCTTCAGATGACGGCGGCTCGCCTTGGACAAAAGTGAATATCCCATTGGCTCCAACGGTCAGACCGTCCTTGCCGTTGACTTCCTTCACCACGTTGAGCGCATCGGCGATCTGCTCGGTTGGCAGGTCGCTCATGTCGACACCCTTGAACTGGATGGTTGCGTAGGCGATGGTGCCGTCGGGGCTGACGCCGGCCTGGCCAAAGTGCGCCAGCGGTCCAAGTGCCTCGGGCGGCAGTTTGGCTATTGCGGCGGCCTGCTCCGCTGTCGGAGCGGCGGGCGCTTGCTGCGGCAGGCAGGCCGGGCCCATGGCAGCAGCGATGGGTGAGATCACGCATGCGACACCTGGGAGCGTGGAGATCTCCTTCAGCGCGGCGCCAACATCGGCAGCAGCAGCACCCTCGGTGGCCTTGCCCGACTCGGCGCGCCAGACGACCTGTCCATCCAGACCGGAACCGGTTCCGGCGCCGCCGCCGGAGATCTCCTTCAGCAGATCCTGAGCAGTAGTCGACTCCGAAGCGGGAAGGCCGAAGTCGTCGTTGAAGTCACCCTTGTACTGCGAGAGCAGGACGAGCAGGATGCCGATGATTGCGAACCACGACACCAGTCCCAGGATCGGATGGCGCACTGCCCACTGCGAAATACGGGTCATCGGTACAGCTCCTCGAAAAGGTGATAGCAGGCATCTTTGGCGACGATATCAGCGCATTGTGAACTTGGAATAAGTCATTGCATGACAATCGCCCGCACTCGAACGGGGGACGATCCGCCTTTCAGGAGATTGCGCGACCCTAGACTCTGCTTCCTATGAAATTCGTGACTGATTACCCCGTCCGGTCTGACCTTGAAGGTATGTGGATCAAGCCCTCAACCATCACTTCAGTCTGCAAGCAGATCGAAGCATCGGGCATCAGCGGATTGGGCATCACCGATCACCCCGCACCGTCGCTGAAGTGGCTGCAGCGCGGAGGGCACGAGGCCTTTGACCCCTTCGCCATGCTTTCCTTCCTGGCAGCGGTCACCACTGAAGTGAAACTGCTGACGCACCTGCTGGTGCTGCCGTACCGCAATCCATTGCTGCAGCTCTCAGGCATGACCTCTGTCGATGTGCTGTCCGGGGGGCGTGCAATCTTTGTGCTCGGGACCGGCTACCTGCGTTCAGAGTTCTCTGCAGTCGGAGTGGACTTCGATGAGCGCAATGAGTTGTTCGACGAGTCCATCGCCGTGATCAAACAGGCGAGCACCGGCCAGGAGATCAGCTTCGAAGGCAAGCACTTCACTGCCCTGAGCCAGACCGTGCAGCCCGGATTCATTCAGAAGCCTCATCCGCCGCTGTGGCTCGGTGGCAACAGTGGCCGCGTGCTTGATCGCATTGCCGAATGGGGCCAGGGCTGGTCAGTGATGATGGGTCCGGCTGAACTTTCAACGACGGCTCGCACCAAGCCGATCAGCACCATCGAAGACCTCGCTGCAGTGCTCAATGACTTGCAAGGCCGAGTCGAAGCCCGCGGTCGTTCGATGGCCGACATCGCAATCCAGGCGTCCACTCCAACAATCCGCTTCAGTTCTGGCGCGACTGCCGAAGAGCAGATCGATGAGATCGGTCGGCTGTCAGAGCTCGGCGTCTCCTGGGTGCAGGTGGACCCGTGGACCGATTCGATCCCGGAGTCCCTTGATCGTTTGCAGGAATTCAGTGAACACGTCATCGCACGGACAATCTAGGAAGTAGGGGCTATGGATCTGCAGGTACGCGACAAGGGATATCTGCTCGTAGGTGGCACAGCCGGCATGGGACTTGCCGGTGCTCGCGTGCTTGCCGCAGACGGTGCCTCCATCGTTGTTGTCGGTCGCGATCAGTCGCGGGCTGACCGCGCGGCCGCCGAGTTGACTGAAGCTGGAGCGACCAAGGCTGTTGGTCTTTCATTCGACGTGTCCAAAGAAGGCGACGCGGCACGCGCTGTGGCGAGCAGCGTTGAATTTCTGGGCCGACTCGACGGCGTGGGCGTCACCACCGGCACCAAGGGCTTCATGCCAATCGAGTCGGGGGACGACGAGTGGACAGCTGCATTTCGGGACGTGCTGCTTGGAGTCACTCGCTCTGTGGAAGCCGCATTGCCGCACCTGATCGAAACTCGTGGCACGGTCGTCACCACTGCTGCCTATTCAGTTCGGTCACCTGAACTCGCGAGACTGCCCTACGCATCGCTCAAAGGCTCGGTCGCCTTGTTCACCAAGGGCATCGCCAAGGCCTATGGGGCGCAAGGGGTCCGCGCCAACTGCATCTGCCCGGGTGCCATCGAGACAGATGGCCTTCATGCCATGCGGCAGATGGTTGCCGATCAGCGTGGCTGGCCCTATGAGACCGCGATCGAGCGAGTGATGGTCGAGGAGTGGGGCATGCATGTGGCCCTGAGCCGACCCGGCAAGCCTGAAGAGGTGGGCGACCTGCTTGCCTTCCTGCTGTCACCGCGGGCTGGCTACCTCACCGGTGCCTTGGTGAACATTGACGGCGGCACCGACTTCTAGCGAACCGGGTTAGCTCTCGACGACTTCATCGATCCCTCCGCCGAGTCTCAGGCTTTCGGCTGGATCAGGAGTGAGTGCGCCTCCGACACCAGTACGTCACCGTTGAAGAGTTGGGCAAGGACGATGAACTTGCGTCCCTCAGAACTCTCCAGTCCGATCTTCACCAGCAGCTCGGTGTTGATCGGAGCCGGGTTGCGATAGTCGACACTCAGGTTCGCAGTGAATGAGCGGCCGGCGACTGCGTAGGCCACATGCGCAATTGCTGTATCGAACATGCTGGCGATTGCGCCGCCATTCACATAGCCGAAGGCGTTACGAAAGAAGGGGCCGAAGTTGACGGACATCTCAATAGAGCCTTCGCCCCTATTCAAGATTTCCATCGGCGGATTCAGCGTGTGGGATCCCGATGTGGCGACGTAGTGCTCGAAGTCATGCTCGCTGCCGAGCTCTGCGGCATATGGCTGAAGCAGACCGGTGATCAACTTCATGGACTCGGCTGCTGCGGTGGCAATATCGGCTGGCGCGCCACTTGCTGTCGCCACATTCTGAAGTTCGCGCAGCGCGCTTCCCAGGTCGGCCAGTGCCGTGGAGTTGTCCGATGAGGCTTTGTCTGTATTCACCTTCAGGCACCTGTATCTCTAGGTTCGACCATCAAACAACTGGCTTCAGAGAGCAGAACATCACCCTCAAATAACTGCGCTGAGAGCTCATGCTTGCGGCCCTCTGTACTCCCGCGTCGCACGAGCACAGTGAGGTCGGCATCTATGGGCGCACCCCTTCGAAAGTCGACTTGGAGACTTGCTGTGTACGCGGGGATGTCTGAAGTGGAGCCCAAGTAAGCCATCGCTGTGTCGAACATCAAAGCGATCGCTCCGCCGTTCGCGATTCCAAATGCGTTGCGATAGAAAAGTCCGAAGCGCACTCTGCCGCGCAGTGAGTTGGCGTCCTGTTCAAGCACCTCGAACTCGGGAGTCAATGTGTGCGCAGGTGCGGCGTCGACGTAGTTCTCAAAGTTGTGCACGCCTTTGATGGCTCGGCGATAGGGAGTCAGGCGCTTGGTGATGGCATCCATCGCTGTAGCCATGTGATCCAGTTCGGCTGATGGAGCACTCGTACCCGTGATGACGTCTTGCAGAGCTCGCATTGAGGCGCCCGCCTGCGCCAGCGAAGTCTGCCTGATTGCAGTTGCCGAATCCTCAACAACCATCAGGCACCAATCTCTTGGAGTAGTGCGGTCAATACGTGAGCCCCGCGTAGAGCCGCAGGGTAGTACCCCTCTTCATCGATGAGTGGACCATTGAGCTCAAGATCAAACGCTCCGTCATAGCCGGCCTCCACCATCCAGCCGAGAATCGTCTTCAAGTGCAGGTCGCCATCGCCCGGTACTGCTCGATTGGGGGTGTTGAGCGTGCCGAAGACGTAGTCGCAGACCTGCACGAGCGCGGTGGATCGGATGCTGCTGTGAATGGTCTCCTTCAGGTGCGCCTCACCCATGCAGCCGTAGAGGTCATTGCACACCCATACTCCAGCCAACTGAGCCAGCTCAACTGCGTCGCGCAGGCTCAGGGCCAGGTTGATGTTGATGCGCAGCGGGATCGTTGGTTCGACGGCCAGGGCGATGCCGAGTTGCCTGGCGCGAGCTGCCACAGGCGCGATGGCTTCCACGTAGGCCTGTGCAGCTTCACTCCATTCGAGTGATCCGGCCGGACCGGTGATGCCATAGACGCTCTTGGCACCCAATGCAGCAGCTCGGTCAAGCAGGAGCAGCTGCTGCTCCTGGGTAGCAAGCCAAGTTGATGGATCATCAAGAGTGAACCAGCTTGAGTTCACGACAGTGGCCACTTCAAGGCCCGACTTCACGATGATCTCGGTGCCGCGATCCCAGCCGGTTGTTTCCATCTTCGATGGGTCGATAGAGATGCGCGAGTAGCCATTGGACACTGCGAATGCGAGGTCGCTCTCCAAGGGTGAGCCGGGCAAGCACATGGTGTTCAAGGCAATGCGCGAATGAATGGCCATGTGCAAGCCCCCTAGATCACAACGATCTGCTTTGAGTCACCCTTGTCGAAGGCGACATCGACGAGGTCAACATCGCCACTCACCTTGTACTCAATTCGCTGATTGCGCATGGAGGAGCCGAAGATCGAATTGCCATTGAAGAGTGCTGAGTCCAGCACGTCCCACATCAAGTTGTTGGAGTCAGTGACTTCGTTGCCAGAAATTGGCTGAAAGGCAATGGTGAAGTGGATCGTCTTGGATTCTTCGGCAGCCATGGAAAATGCGGTCTCGTCCTTGAACTTGCCGAGCTCGACAGTGTTGGACCTCTCCACCCAACGGTCCTCGTGGCGATTGGTCGATGAGTTGTAGGTGGACTCGCGCTCGTCCCAGCTATAGACGCGTTCGAATACGACTTCAACGTCCTTGACCTGCTGCTCGCTCTTGGCTTTGAGAATGACCTCACCCTCAAGAGTCCCGGCGCTTCCTTGAATCGAGGAGGGAACAGCAAGATCGAAGGAAATCGTTCCGATGCCCATGCTCTTCTTGATCTTGCCAAACAGCCCCATTGAACCCCCAGATTTCAAGCGGTCAATTGCCGCCGAAGTGACCCTAGTGTGCTGCGCGAAGGCATTGCCTGCGATGCGTATCGGTTCTAGGGTTTTGTCACAGTAGTTTCGGTGGATAAGGGTTTCGGGGGATACGTGAAGAAGGTCGCCGTACTCATGGGAGTTCTTCTTTTCTTCTCGGCATACACGGGTACGGCCACTGCTTCCCAGTCCACTGCCAACTCGCCTGTTCCTTTCCTCTCCGAATCTCCGAGAGCAACTCCTGCACCTTCCGCGCCCGCTGCCAAGCCGGTGATTCCCAAGAATTGGTATCCCAAGGGCTATGTGACGTTTTCCAACGATGACACCCTTGCCTACAAGGCCGATACCAGGGGAGACCCTTGCTATTCCGCTTGCAGGTTTGTGAATCTGACCGTTATTTCGCAGTACGGGTGTCCCAACGGATTCTTCGTCACGGTCAACTTCTTGACGACCTCCGGGGTAGTGGTGGACGACTCAATTGACTCCATCAGTTCAGTGCGGGCAATGCAGAAGGCCAAGTTGCAGTTCATCACGTACGACAACAGCGGCAGGAAGTATCAAGTCACTGACGCCGATTGCTATTCGTCCAGCTGAAGTCCTTTGGGAGCGTCGTCTCGGGCCACGAAGGACTTCAGCGATTGTCGGTAGGATGCCCAAGTGGTGGCAAATGGGTCCTTGCTTGACAGCCATTTCCCGGTATCAGAATCCGTAGGCAGTGGTCCGCGTACCTATGAGGTGCGTACTCATGGCTGCCAGATGAACGTGCATGACTCTGAGCGGCTGTCGGGCCTGCTCGAGGAAGCCGGTTATGTGAAGGCAATCGACGGTTCGACTCCTGATGTGCTCGTCTTCAATACCTGTGCGGTGCGCGAGAACGCAGACAACAAGCTGTACGGCAACCTCTCGCATCTTGTGCCGGTGAAAGAGAAGAACCCGAGCATGCAGATTGCTGTGGGCGGCTGCCTGGCTCAGAAGGACCAAGGTGAGATCGTCCGCAAGGCGCCTTGGGTCGATGTGGTCTTCGGCACCCACAATCTTGGGTCGCTGCCGGTCTTGCTTGAGCGTGCTCGCATTGAGCAGCAGTCGCAGGTGGAGATCGCCGAGGCGCTCGTGGAGTTTCCGTCGAACCTGCCCACTCGTCGTGAGTCGGCATATGCGGCCTGGGTGTCGGTCAGCGTCGGCTGCAACAACACCTGCACGTTCTGCATCGTGCCCTCGCTGCGCGGCACTGAGAAGGATCGCCGACCCGGCGAGATTCTTGCTGAAGTCCAAGCCCTTGTTGATCAGGGCATCATTGAGATCACCCTGCTTGGTCAGAACGTCAATGCCTATGGCGTTGAGTTCGGCGACCAACTCGCGTTCGGCAAGCTGCTGCGTTCCTGCGGATCCATTGAAGGCCTTGAGCGAGTGCGCTTCACCTCGCCCCATCCGCGCGACTTCACTGACGATGTCATCGAGGCGATGGCAAGCACGCCAAACGTGATGCCGCAACTGCACATGCCCTTGCAGTCAGGATCCAATGAGATCCTGAAGTCGATGCGTCGCTCGTACCGTCAGGAGAAGTACCTCGGCATCATCGAGAAGGTCCGCGCTGCAATGCCCCATGCAGCCATCAGCACGGACATCATCATCGGCTTCCCCGGCGAGACCGAAGAGGATTTCGAGCAGACCCTGCATGTGGTCGAGCAGGCGCGCTTTGCCAACGCCTTCACCTTCTTGTATTCGCAACGTGCTGGCACACCTGCGGCCACCATGCCCAACCAGATCTCTCGCGAGGTCATGCAGGAGCGATACCTGCGTTTGGTGGCCTTGCAGAATGACATCTCCTGGCAGGAGAACAAGAAGCAGTTGGGCCGTGAGGTTGAGGTGCTCGTCGCCTTGGGTGAGGGCCGCAAGGACGCCGACACATTGCGCATCTCAGGCCGTGCCGTTGATAACCGACTCGTGCATGTGGGCTTGGATCCGAAACTTCCCGTTCCGCGCGCGGGCGACGTTGTCACGGCTGTCGTCACTCATGCGGCAACGCACCACTTGATTGCTGATCGCATGATCGCCGTGCGTCGCACAGCCGCTGGTGATGCCGGTGAACAGCCGATCGCAGCTCCTGGAGTCTCGCTGGGCATGCCCACTCTTCGAGTGGGCAGCGCGTGATCGTAGGGGCTGTCTTCATCCCGTCGTCCCCACTGCTCCTGGCGGATGTTGACGTCGAAGGCCTGCTCGATGATGTGCGAGCTGCATCGATCGAATTGCTGTCTGAATTTCTTCCGGATGCTCGACAGATCATTGCGATCGGATCAGCGGATGAGACGGCATGGTTCGACGAGGGTGGTATTGGCACGAGCAAGGGCCTTGGCGGTCACGCCGACTTCTCGATCGGGGCTGGTACCGCCACCCTGCCACTTGCGCTGACCATCGCGGCATTTGTACTGGAAGCCGCCGGCGCCGACCAGCCGATTCTCGCGCTGAGTGTCGGCAAGCAGACGACGAGCACTGAGCGCGGGCTCATTGCGCAAGAGGTCCAGGCGCGGGCAGCGGATGTGCCCACGGTGCTGCTGGTTGTAGGCGACGGCTCAGCTACTCGCACCGAGAAGGCGCCGGGCTACATCCAGCCTGATGCGCTCAACTTCGATGCAGTCGTCAGCGCGGCACTGGCGGCAGCAGACTTCCAGACCCTCGTTGAGATCACCCAGGAGCAGGCGGAACGCCTGTGGTGCCAGGGCTTGCCGGCCTGGCAGGTTGCTGCCCTTGCTGGTCAGCACTTGAAGCAGGGTGAGTTGGCGCTTGAGACGGCTCCGTTTGGGGTGAACTACCTCGTCGCCTCCTGGCGGCCCTGGCAGAAGCCATGAGTGCGGCAGGTCGATGACGCTGCTCGTCATTGTCGGGCCAACGGCAGTGGGCAAGAGCTCGCTGGCTGTTGCCGTGGCCCAGCAGTTGATTGCAGAGCAACGCAATGCCGAGATCATCAGCGCCGACTCGATGCAGGCCTACATCGGCATGGACATCGGCACCGCGACTCCAAGCGAAGCAGAACGTGGCGGCATCAGGCATCACCTGCTTGATGTCTGGCCAGTTGAGCATCCGCTGACCGTCGTGGACTTTCAGCAGACGGCTCGGTCAGCGATTGAAGATGTGACCGCCCGTGGGGCCGTGCCGATCGTTGTTGGCGGTTCGGGTCTGTACATCTCCGCGATCCTTGATGACCTGCAGTTTCCCGCTACCGACGCTGACGTCCGTGCAAAGTTCGAGGAGCAACTGCAACGAGTAGGCCCCGAAGCACTGCACGCGCAGCTGGCAGAAGTGGATCCGGCGGCTGCTGCCGCAATCTTGCCCACAAACGGTCGTCGCATCGTTCGTGCTCTGGAAGTCGTCGAACTGACCGGTGAGCCGTTTGTTGCACAGCTGCCCGATCCGGTCGAGCTGTTTCCCTGCGTGCGAGTGGGATTGCGCATCGATCGCGCTGAGATGGACGAGCGCATCGCTCTGCGTGTGCATCAGATGTTTGACGATGGCTTTGTTGATGAAGTGCGCGCACTTCCGGGACTCGCGAAATCTCTTACGGCATCTCGGGCTCTGGGATATACGCAGGTGCTGGAGTACTTGGCGGGGGAGTGCTCACTGGAGGAGGCTCAGGACACCACCATCGCGATCACCCGGAAGTTCGCGCGCCGACAACAGCGTTGGTTTGCGCGTGACACCCGCATCACCTGGCTGGACTACAACGAGCCGTTGCTTGCCGATCGTGTCTGCGAACTCTTGGGTGAGGACACCAAGCAGTAGTACTCGGTGCCAAGCAGGTGCATGCCGATCGCGCTCGGCAGTCGCGTGAGCACTGCGAGGGTGCGAATCTGAGAATCCGCCTGGGCTTGAGAAGCATGTGCGCGCAATGCCGTGCGCTTGATCGGCCAGTACTTGCGAGCATCGATGCGGTGAGTGATCTCAGCGCTGGGCGTCCACGCCGAGTCGAAGGTGCTCGGGTCAAAATCCTTGGGCGTGATGCGCATGCGGGCAGCCAGTCGCACCGCCCTGACGATCGGCTCGCGGGGGAGGGTTGCTTCAAACAGGGTCGGCGCCTTCTTGGCCAGCACGCTGGCGGCTCGTACTGATCGATGCACCTGGATGTGATCGGGGTGGCCATAGCCCCCTGATGGGTCGTAGCCGACCAGCACATCGGCCTGCTCTTCATCGAGTACCGAGGCGATGCGCCTGGCCACGGTGAAGCGGTCCACGTGGGCGAAACCGCTGTCGACCTCCGCTTCAAGTCCGGAGTCGGCATAGTCCAGGGAAACGAGACGATGAATGCCGATCGCTTGTGCTGCAGTCTCCAATTCAGCAGATCGCACTTCTGCTAATCCGCTGGCAAGGTCTGAACTTGTGAGGCCTGCAGCGCCATTGGTGGCAACGACCAAGACCACCCGCTGACCCTCGGCTACTGCGCGCGCCATCGTGCCGGCCGTGAGGAGCGCCTCGTCATCGGGATGCGCATGCACAAAGACCAGAGTCCTCGCGGGCGGGGGGATGGCCATGATCTTCCTATCTTGTCGTACGGTCGCCACGTGCGAATTGCCCATGTCAGTGACTGCTACCTGCCTCGCACCGGCGGAATCGAAACGCAGGTTCGGGCGCTGGCAATACAGCAGGACATGCGTGGGCAGCAGGTTGAGATCATCACGGCCACCACTGGTCACCTCGTTCGCTCGGGCACCGAGAAGATCGACAACATCCCGGTGCATCGCGTCACTGCCCGGATGCCCTTCAGCCTGCCGATCCATCCGCGCACCCGAGCAAACGTGCTGCAGACGCTCAAGGACTCGCCAGTTGATCTCGTCCACGTGCATGTGGGCGTGGTCTCACCCTTTGCCTGGGGAGCCGTCCGCGCTGCCCACCAGCTCGGCCTGCCTGTCGTCGTCACCGTGCACGGTGTGTGGGGCCCGCTGGCCGCACCTGGCTATCGGCTCAGTGACTCCCTGGCTCATTGGTCACGCTGGGGTGCGCGCATCACCGCAGTGAGCAATGTTGCTGCGCGACGCATCGAAGCTGCGGTTCCGGCCCTTGGTTCGGTCACTGTGCTGCCCAACGGCATCGACCCTCAGCAGTGGTCACTGCCACTGCGTTCACGCGAACCGCGCACCTTGAATCTGGTGACGGTCATGCGCTTGGCACCTCGCAAGCGCACGCTGCCTCTGCTGAAGATCCTCAAGAGCGTGCGCTCGCAGGTGGGGGCTCAGGCGCATCTGCACCTTCGGATCGTTGGCGATGGCCCTGAGCGAACCCGCGCAGAGGCCTATGTGGGTCAACACGATCTCGGTGATCTCGTCACCTTCACTGGACGCCTTGATCATGCTGGCATTCGCGAGATCTTCGGCTTGAGCGATGTCTATGTGCAGCCGTCTGTCCGCGAGTCCTTCGGCATCGCTGCACTTGAAGCCCGTTGCGCTGGGTTGCCGGTTATTGCTCGTTCGCAGACCGGCACAACGGAGTTCATTCGCGACTACCTCGAGGGACTGCTCGTGGACTCCGATGCTGGGATGGCCAACGCCATCGCCACCCTGGCAACGCATCGTCCTTTGCTTGATCAGCTGTCCACGTTCAATCGCACGCACACTCCTGACCAGGCCTGGCCAAGCGTGCTGGCTCGCGTGGACCAGGAGTACGCAATCGCCGCCGCACTAGGCTAGAAGGATGGCTGCGCTAAACGAGATCGCCTTCACCAAAGGCCACGGCACGGCCAATGATTTCGTGATTTTCGCGGATCTTGATGGTCGACGAGACCTGTCTGTCGATGAAGTTCGCTTCCTCTGCAACCGCCACGAAGGCATCGGCGGCGATGGCGTGCTGCGCATTGTGCGCACCCATCTCGTGCCTGAGTTTGCGCATCTGGCTCACTCCGCGGAGTTCTTCATGGACTACCGCAATGCCGACGGTTCGATTGCCGAGATGTGCGGCAACGGCATCCGAGTCTTTGTGCGCTACCTCGATGCGGTCGGGCTGATCACCGACCCCGATGTCGTCATCGCCACCCGCGCCGGTCTGCGCGAATGCAGGATGAACTCAGATCTCTCGGTCACGGTGGATATGGGCCCCGCAGTGGGCATGACGTCCAGCACGATTCCGCTGGTGGCGATCAAGGATGAGCTCTGGCCAGCCATCGGAGTCCACGTCCCCAACCCGCACGCGGTGACCTTCGTTGATGATCTGGATGAAATCGGATCTCTGGAAGTACCTCCGGCTGTGCTGCCGCCGGGACTGTTTCCTGATGGCGTGAATGTCGAATATGTCGTCAGTCGCGGTGAGAATCACTTGGCAATGCGGGTGCATGAGCGTGGATCGGGCGAAACCATGAGCTGTGGCACCGGGGCCTGCGCAGTGGCCTGGGCAGCCGCCCAGCGCTACCCGAACGTTGATTTGCGGGCACCCGAGGGCGTCATGGTGGATGTGCCAGGAGGCACGTTGATCGTGCACCAACTCGAGAACTGGGATCTCACGCTCACCGGCCCGGCAGTGCTGGTAGCCCGAGGCAGCATTCTGCTGCCATCATGAGAGCACATGACTGAGCGAGATTTTGAACCCGACGATCTGAGTCTGGGCGCCTACGACGGCCTTGAACTTGAGGAGCGCAATGCGCTTCGCCGTGTTGCTGGGCTCAGCACTGAACTCCAGGACATCTCCGAGGTCGAGTATCGCCAGGTTCGCCTTGAGCGGGTGATCCTCGCCGGAGTGTGGACTGAAGGCAATCAGGCTCAGGCCGACCGCAGCATGAAAGAACTCGCGCTGCTGGCTGAGACTGCAGGCTCTGAAGTGCTCGAAGGCGTGATTCAGCGTCGCGATTCACCAGACCCGGCCACTTACCTTGGCTCGGGCAAGGCCATCGAACTGCGCGCGCTGGTCGTTGCCCTTGGGGCTGACACGGTGATCTGCGACGGAGAACTCAGCCCCAGCCAGCTGCGCAAGCTTGAAGAGGTACTGAAGGTCAAGGTTGTCGATCGCACCTGGTTGATTCTTGACATCTTCGCCCAGCATGCGCGCAGTCGAGAGGGCAAGGCGCAGGTCAGCTTGGCCCAGATGCAGTACCTGCTGCCTCGACTTCGTGGTTGGGGTGAATCACTCTCACGTCAGGCCGGTGGTCGTGCCGGTGGCGCAAGCGGCGGTGTGGGTACTCGAGGTCCTGGTGAAACCAAGATCGAGACTGACCGCCGCCGTATTCGCGCCCAGATGACCAAGCTGCGCCGCGAACTCAAGGAGATGGAGAAGGCGCGCACCACTCAGCGCTCGATGCGTCGTCGTGCTGCCGTGCCTGCTGTGGCGATCGTTGGCTACACCAACGCCGGCAAGTCCAGCCTGCTGAACCGCATCACAGGTGCCGGAGTGCTCGTTGAGAATGCGCTGTTCGCCACCCTTGATCCGACCATTCGCAAGACCAAGACTCCAGCCGGTAAGGAGTTCACCCTCACGGACACTGTTGGCTTTGTGCGTCACCTTCCGCACCAACTCGTTGAGGCCTTCCGATCGAGCCTTGAGGAAGTCAAAGGTGCTGACTTGATCATCCACGTGGTCGACGGAAGCGATGAAGCACCTGAAGAGCAGATCGCTGCAGTGCGCGAGGTGCTCAACGACATAGAGGCCAATGCCATCCCTGAACTGATCGTCATCAACAAGGCCGATCAAGCCGAGCAGGATCAGCTCGTCACTCTGCTGCGCCGCGAACCTCATGCTGTTGTGGTCTCAGCGCTCACTGGCCAAGGCATCGAAGAACTGCTGCTGGCCATTGAAGAAGACCTTCCGCAGTTGATGCAAGAGGTGGATCTGGTCGTGCCCTACTCGCGCGGTGATCTCATCTCGCGCGTGCATGAACTCGGCGATGTCATCGACCTTGACCACCTTCCTGAAGGCACGCATGTGCATGCCCGTGTGCCCAAGTACCTCGCGAACGTGCTCCAGGCAGCGCGTGTCTGAACTTGATGATGCCCTCGACGCCGTAGTTGAGTCGATCGGCGGTGAAAGGCGCGAGGGTCAGCACGCAATGGCACAAGCAGTGGCTGACTCAATTGAGGGTGGCGGTCACGCCATCATCCAGGCTGGCACCGGCACCGGAAAGTCTCTGGGCTATCTCGTACCAGCAGCACTGCATGCGGTAGCCACCAACGACTCAGTCATTGTTGCCACGGCAACACTTGCACTGCAGCGCCAGTTGATTGAGAACGACCTCCCGCGACTGACTGCTGCTCTTGAAGGCCAGCTCCACCGGCCAGTCACCTACGCCGTGCTCAAGGGTCGCAACAACTACATCTGCCTGCAGAAGCTGCACGGCTCGCCTGCTGAGGATGACACGGAAGCGCTGTTCGACACCCCACGCAGCGCACTGGGTCAACAGGTAGTTGCGGTGCGCGCCTGGGCAGAGCAGACCGAGACCGGCGATCGCGATGAGTACGACGACGAGATCGATTCGCGTGTGTGGCGCAGCCTGTCAGTCGGACGTCGCGAGTGTGTGGGCGAGACAAAGTGCGTGTACGGGCAGGACTGCTTCACCGCCAAGCGACGAGCCAAGGCAAATGAAGCCGACATCGTGATCACCAATCACGCGATGCTTGCCGTTGATGCTCTTGAAGGCATTCCGGTTCTGCCAGAGCACGCCGCAGTCATCATCGACGAAGGCCATGAACTTGTTGATCGCGCGACAAGTGCGCTCACCGCTGAACTCAGCATTGCGCTGGCTGAGAGAACGATCAGCAGAGCAAGTCGCTTTGTTGAGGAGGCGATCCTCGAGCAGTTGCGTGATGCGCTGGATGCACTCGACGAAGCACTGCGCGAGGCAGCGCTGGACCTGCCAGGGCCAACGCGACTGCAGCCACTGCCAGACGAATTGATTCTTGCGCTGACCTTGCTGCGCGATGCCAGTCACAAGGTGATGACGGTCCTGAACAGCAACAAGGAAACTGCTGATCCAGATGCGCTTGCTCGCCTGCAGCAGGCCAAGGCCGCAGTTGAAGAACTCAATGACACGTCCGGCGGGATGCTCATCGCCGATGATCGCGAAGTCGTATGGATTGACCCGGGCGAGAACCGCGCGCCTATTCTGCGAAGAGCCCCATTGTCCGTCGGCGGCTTGCTCCGCGAGTCGCTCTTCAGTCGCTCGCCAGTGGTGCTGACCAGCGCAACACTGACCGTTGGCGGCGGCTTCGACTCACTTGTCGCCAGTCTTGGCCTGACCAAGGAGCCCGTCACCACGATGGACGTCGGCTCACCCTTTGATCACGCCAAGCAGGGCATCCTCTACGTCGCCAGTGAACTGCCAGCACCCAATCGCGACGGCGTGCCGATGGAAGCCCTGGACACCCTGGCCGAACTGATTGAAGCTGCCGGTGGGCGAACGCTCGCGCTGTTCTCCAGTTGGCGCGGAGTGGAACGAGCGGCTGAATATCTACAGGTTCGCCTGAACACTGAGAAGTACCCACTACTGGTGCACAAGCGCGGCGATGCGGTTGGACCGCTGGTGAAGAGCTTCGCCGATCGACCAGGAACCACATTGCTCGGCACAGTGTCGCTGTGGCAAGGAGTTGATGTGCCAGGGGAGTCCTGCATCTGCGTGGTCATTGACCGCATTCCCTTCCCCAGACCTGATGATCCGCTGGTAGCGGCACGGCAGCAGGCCATCGATGACGCTGGTGGTTCGGGCTTTCGCAGTATTGCTGTTCCCAAAGCCGGGCTACTGCTGGCTCAAGGCGCGGGCCGTTTGATTCGCAGCCTCAACGACAAGGGCGTGGTCGCCGTGCTGGATTCAAGGCTTGCCACGGCTGGCTACTCGCGAGCATTGCGGGCCAGCATGCCCCCGTTCTGGTTCACCACTGAGCGATCAACCGTGATCGGCGCCTTGAAGAGGCTCGATGAGGGCTTCAAGGAGACTGAGGGTGTCCAGTAGTTGAACGCTGGAGCATATACTTGGCAGTGAACGAGCGTTCACTTTCCAAGGAGCGACTTAATTTGAAGACTCGCACGTACTCGCCGAACGCCATCATTGCCGTGCTGGCTGTCAGTGGGGCCGTGGTGTCCATCATGCAGACGGTCTTCATCCCGCTGCTTTCTGAAATCCCGGCGCTGCTCAATTGCACGCCCGAACAAGCCTCGTGGTTGATCACCGCAACCTTGATCTCCAGCTCGGTCGCAATCCCCTCGGTGGCCAAGCTCGCCGACATGTACGGCAAGCGCCGGATGATGATCCTCAGCCTCCTGGTGCTGATCCTCGGTTCCCTGATCGGCACTTTTGGCGTCACATTCGGGCAGATGCTCGTGGCAAGAATCCTTCAGGGCTTTGCGATGGCCTTGATCCCGATCGGCATGAGCATCATGCGCGATCAGATTCCGCCGCAGAAGCTGCCCGGCGCGATCGCGTTGATGAGCGGCACGATGGGCATCGGCGCGGGCATCGGGCTGCCGCTGGGCGGTTTGATCTACCAGACTCTCGGCTGGCACGCGATCTTCGGCGTCTCAGCCATCACCGGCACTCTCAGTTTGATCGCGATCCTGTTCGTCGTCCCTGAATCGCCCATTCGCAGCGGCGGCAAATTCGACTACGCCGGCGCCGGTCTCATCTCACTTTGGTTGACGGCACTGCTGCTGGCCATCACCAAGGGCGAGCACTGGGGTTGGACCAATCCTTCGATCCTTGGCCTGTTTGCGATAGCAGCAGTGCTGTTCGCGTTGTGGATACCTCTCGAGCTTCGCGTCAGTCAGCCGGTCATCGATCTGCGCACCACGATGCACAAGCCAGTGATGCTCACCAACATCGCCACCTTCGTCGTCGGCATTTCGATGTACGCCAATATCTTGACCAGCACCCAGATGCTTGAGATGCCAACGAGTACTGGCTATGGCTTTGGTCTGACGGTGTTCCAATCGGGTCTTGTCCTGTTGCCATCGGCGGCTGCGATGGTGGGCATGGCCCCAGTAGGCGCGCGTATCGTCACGCAGTTCGGACCTAAGCGCGCAATGCTCGTCGGCTGTCTGATTCTTGCCGCCGGATACGCCTATCGCTATTACTTCGTCTCGTCGGTCTGGGAGATCGCAGTCGGCGCGATCATCGTCTCCGGCGGAACCATGATCGCCTTCTCAGCGGCGCCCAACATCATCATGCGTGTGGTGCCGATCTCGGAGACCTCTGCTGCCAACGGCCTCAACAACGTCATGCGCACGATGGGCACCTCGGTTTCCAGTGCAGCGGTCGCAGCGATCCTGACGGGAATCACGCTCCAAGTCGCCGGTGGCGCAGTGCTGCCCCAGCTGGCGGCATTCCAACTCGTCTACATCGGTGCAGCAATCGCTGCACTTATTGCCGCCTTCGTGGCCTGGTTCCTGCCACGCAATCTCGACGAGGCAAATGTGGCGGTCTCTGCTGGGGCAGATGCGCTGGCTCATCAAGAGGCAGAGCTGATGACTGAGCGTCCGCATGAGTTCGTCCTGCATGGCCGCGTCACCAATACAGACGGCATCGGGATCAACAACGCCCAACTGGTCTTCTCCACTTTGCAGGGTGAGCAGATCGATTGGGAGCGCACCGACGCCAAGGGCAATTACTCCGCGACCCTTCCCGAGCCGGGGGAGTACCGGATCGTGGTGCACGCCCAGGGCTGGCGCGATGTTGAAGAGATCGCCAGCATCGACGCCAACCATCCGCCACGTCATGTGGTCATGACATCGGGCGTTCGCGTTTAGCGAGTTGCGCACCGGGTCCGGCCTGAGTCAGCGTGAACTTGCGCAGCGCATGGGGACCACGCAGTCGGTCATCTCCCGCTTGGAAGAAGGCGGGGGAAGCGGCAATCGCGTCGACACCTTGGCTCGCGTTGCCATCGCGCTGGGTCGGCACCTGGTGATCTCATTTCCCGAGACCGTGCCGCTCAAACTCAAGGACGCTGTACAAGTCGCATGACACCTTCGAGGTTGTGGACTCCAGCTAGTGGTACCGCTAGTGGTACTATTCCTCATGTCGTCGGTAGCCAAGCTTGTCGCCGACATGAGGAACAACCCAAGGAACGTCCGATACCAAGACTTGCTCAAGGTCTGCGAGCACCACTTCGGAATGCCGCGCAGCAGCGCGACATCGCATGCGGTGTTCAAGACTTCATGGCCAGGCGATCCACGAGTGAACATCCAGAACCATCACGGCAAGGCCAAGGAGTACCAAGTCCGACAGGTGCTCGCGGCAATCGCAAAGAAGGAGGCCGACGATGACGACGAAGAGTAAGGCGAAGGCTGCCCCACAGGCTGACCATTACACCTATCGGCTTGGTTGGTCGGTGAAGGACAATGACTTCATCGCGACCGTTGTGGAGTTCCCGTCGCTATCGTGGATCGCGGAAACGCGCGAAGCTGCCCTCGCTGGATTGACGTCTGTTGTTGAAGAAGTCCTGCAGGACATGCTCGCTCAAGATGAACAGATCCCGGCTCCCTGGGACGAGCGGACCTTCTCCGGCAAATTCAACCTGCGACTTGGAGCTGACCTGCACAAGAGAGTCGCGCTTGAGGCCGCTGAACGACAGGAATCGATGAACACGTACGTAGTCAAGAAGCTTGGCTTCGTCGAGGCCTGAGGGATTCCAACGCGCGCGGCATGCGCCGGCTTCACCCCCAACGGTGACTAGAGATCTCGGTAAACAATTACCCTCTTTCGCCCACGGCCTCATCGGTGATCTGGCACGATTCAGGAAATCCCCTGAAAGTGAGGCCGCATGTCGAGCATGTCCGAAGAGCGCGAGGCTCTCCGCAGCGCAGTTGCCGATTATCTGGACGCCAATTACCCCATCGACAAGGTGCAGCGCATCGCCGATGGCAAAGAGACAGTGCCAGCTGACGCCTGGTTGAAGCTCTCGCAGGGCCTTGGCCTTGCCGGGCTGGTAATCCCCGAGGAATTCGGTGGTCAAGGAGCCGGCTATGCCGAACTCGGCGCGGTGCTGCAGGAGTTCGGTCGCACGCTGGCCCCGCTGCCGATGCTCTCCAGCGCAGCCCTTGGCACCTTGCCTTTCCTGCTCTGCACCGACAATGCTGTGAAGAAGCCCTACCTGGAGGCCCTTGCCGCAGGCGAGGCAACCGCAGCGCTGGCGTTGACCGAAGCCGCAGGCGAATGGCCCGTCGTGGCACATGAGACAAAGGCGAGCAAGTCCGGTGATGCCTGGACCGTCACCGGGTCCAAGAGCTTCGTGCTCGACAACGGTGGCGCCACCTTCTATGTGGTCACCGCAGCAACGCCAAGCAGCGTCGGCATCTTCGCCGTCAATGCGGCAGACGTCACCCGCACCGAGCTCAACGCCATTGACCTGACCCGCCCGCAGGGCTCGATCAGCTTCACCAACGCCCCGGCAACATTGCTGGCCGAGTCAGAAGACACCGTGAAGCAGCTGCAGCAACTCGCAGCGATCCTTACCGCCAGCGAGCAGCTCGGTGGCGCAACGGCAGTCATGAACATGTTCGTGGAGTACGCCAAGATCCGCGTGCAGTTCGGTCGCATCATCGGCTCATTCCAGGCCATCAAGCACATGTGCGCGAACACCCTGGTTGAGGTGGAGAAGGCCCGCGGCGCTGCAGAGGATGCAGCCGACAAGGCAGCTGAAGGCCAAGACGATCTGGCACTGGCAGCAAGCCTGGCCAAGGTCTCCTGCTCAGAGGCGTACACCAACGCCACGCTCACCAACATCCGCGTGCACGGTGGCATCGGCTACACCTGGGAGCACCCAGCGCATCTGTACTTCCGTCGCTCACGCAGCACCTCGGCACTGTTCGGCACTCCCGCGCAGCACCGCGAGGCACTGCTCGTCGGCTTGGGTTACTAGGAGGAATGACCATGACAACTTCAACTGACACCACCACTGATCTTGAAGCCTTCCGCGCCGAGGTGCGGGCCTGGTTCCAGGCCAATGGCAAGCGCTTGGACGACCACACCGCAGCTGCAGAGGCTGATGGCGAGACCGTGGACTACCTGACCTACGCCCGCGACTTCCAGAACAAGATCTACGACTCCGGCTTCTCGGGCCTTTCATGGCCAAAGGAGTACGGCGGCCAGGGCCTGACGATGAACCACCAGCGCGTCTTCAACGAAGAGGCCAATGGCTACGAAATGCCGGTCTCGCCATTCATGGTGACCCTGGGCATGTGTGCGCCAACGCTGCTGCAGTACGGCACTGAAGCCCAGCGCGAAGAGCACATCCCCAAGATGCTGCGCGGCGACGAAGTGTGGTGCCAGCTGTTCTCTGAGCCAGGCGCCGGATCCGACGTTGCCGGCCTGACCACCAAGGCGGTCAAAGAGGGCGACGAGTGGGTCATCAACGGTCAGAAGGTGTGGACCTCCGGAGCGCACTTCTCCAAGTTCGGCCTGATCGTCACCCGCACCAACGTGGATGTCCCCAAGCACAAGGGCATCACGATGTTCATCGTGGACATGAGCTCACCGGGCGTCACCGTGCGACCACTGCGCCAGATGAGTGGTGGCAGCGGCTTCAACGAGGTCTTCTTCGACAACGTCCGCGTTCCAGCAGCGAACCTGGTCGGCGAGATCGACAACGGCTGGATGGCAGCCATCGGCACGCTGATGAACGAGCGCGTCTCGATCGGTGCTGGCGGCGGCGGCCTTGGCCGTGGCTCGGGCACCCCGCAGTTCGACAACCTGTCCGAGCTGGTCACCAAGGTGGGCAAGCAGGACGACAGCGCAACCCGTCAGGAACTGGCTGGCATCTACGTCGAAGAGCGTCTGATCCAGATTCTCGGTGACCGGATGCGTGCCGGCATGAAGGCTGGCAAGGCTCCCGGACCTGAGGGTTCGATCGCCAAGCTCAGCGGTTCAGAGCTCGGCAAGCGCAGCGCCGATATGGCCATGAGCCTGCTCGCTGAAGCCGGCCAGGCCTGGACCGACGATGACGAGGTCGCGGCCCGCGCCGCAACCACGCTGCTCGCATCTCCTGGTGGCGCGATCGCCGGTGGAACTCCGGAGATCATGCGCAACATCCTCGGCGAGCGCTCACTGGGGCTGCCCAAGGAGCCGCAGGTTGATCGTGACCAGCCGTTCAAGGAAGTCAAGACCAACTAGCACCAAAGCAAGCACCACACCTCAGCGCAAGCACAGCGCGAAGAACACGAGCACGCACGACCACCACGAAGGAGTCTCAGCATGGGTGCATTGGACGGACGCGTTGCCATCATCACTGGCGCTGGTCGGGGAGTCGGGCGCGAGCATGCGCTGCTCTTCGCCAAAGAGGGCGCACTCGTTGTGGTCAATGACCTCGGCGCAGCCAACGATGGCTCCGGCAGTGACGTTGGCCCGGCGCAGCAGGTCGTCGACGAGATCATTGCCGCTGGTGGCGAGGCAGTGGCCAACACCGATGACGTCGCCAGTTCTGAGGGCGCGCAGAACATGATCGATCAGGCTGTTGAGGCCTTCGGTGACCTCAACATCCTGGTCAACAACGCCGGCATCCTTCGTGACCGCATGCTGGTCAACATGAGCGATGCGGACTGGGACGACATCATGCGCGTCACGCTGCGTGGTCACTTCGCGCCGACGCGTGCCGCTGCTCAGTACTGGCGCGCAAAGAGCAAGGAGCGCGGCATCACGCCGGCCAACATCGTCAACACCAGTTCGACCTCGGGGCTGTTCGGCAATGTCGGCCAGACCAACTACGGCGCTGCCAAGAGTGGCCTGGGCTCCTTCACTCACATCGCCCAGATGGAACTCGAGCGTTATGGCGTGACTGTCAACGCGATCGCCCCATCGGCCAGAACCCGCCTCACCCTCAGCGTTCCGGGCGCAGCAGAGGCCGAAGAAGAGCGACTGAAGACAGTCGACCCCAATGCCTGGGATCCGCGCGGCCCAGAGAACATCTCGCCCTTCGTGGCTTGGCTGTCCACTGCTGACTGCCCAAGCAGAGGTCGCACCTACTTCGTGCAGGGCGGCGCGGTCTACCTCTTCCAGCCGTGGGCAATCGTGGACTCGATCGAGAAGGAAGGCCTCTGGACGATCGACGAACTCAACGAGCAGGCCGCGAAGTTTGCCACCTACGAGTTCAACCTCAACCTGCCGTACTAGGCAGGAATTCACGAATAGGTATGCCCGAAGCTCCGCAACTCCAGCAGGTCCTTGCTGTTCACCAAAGCGGTGAAGACGAGTTCACCTCGCAATACGTCGCGCCCAGCAGGCTGCCGCTGTTCGGCGGCCAGGTGGCTGCTCAGGCCTTGAGCGCTGCATTTCCGACAGTTGCCGACAACTACGTCGTCAGCGCTGCGCATGTGAACTTCCTATCCGGAGGCGACTCGCTTGCCCCCGTGACATTCACGGTGCAGCGCCAGCGAGACAGTCGGGCCTTCGCCAACCGGCAGGTCCTCGCCACCCAAGGTGATCGCCTGATCGCCCATGCGGGCTTCACCTTTCACATACCTGAGGGTGGACAGGACATGCAGTTCCCGAGCATGCCGGACGTGCCCGAGCCGTCAGCGTGCCGTGCGATCGCATCACTGGCCCCGGGCTTTGAATCCCGCATCCCCGACTCGGAGCGCGATCACTTCTACTCGCCATGTGTGTGGGCCAGGCCTTTCCATCCACTTGGCGGTGATCCCCGGCTCAATGCCTGCGCTCTGCTCTATCTCTCGGACGCGCACAGCGGCATCCCCATGCTCCACAAGCTCACAGCTGAGGACTTCCACGCGAGTCTGGACCACTCGATCTGGTTTCACCGACCGGCGAACATGAGCGACTGGGTCTTCATGGACAAGGTGGGGGAGTCGCTGGCTGATGGCCGCGGCTGGTATCGCGGCCGGATCTTCAACCACCAGGGACAACTCCTGGCAAGCCTGGCCCAAGAGATGCTGCTTCGTCCGGCAAGCAGAACTGACAAGGTGGTGGAGTGATGGCAGAAGTCCCCGATCTCAAGCGGATCCTCGCAGTTCACCAGACCGGCGAGGACGAGTTCGCCGCTGACTACGTTGCGCCAAGCGTGCGCTCGCTCAACGGCGGACAGATGGCTGGGCAAGCATTGGCCTCTGCCTTCACCACTGTTGGCGAACACATGGACGCCAATGCCATGCACGTGTTCTTCCTCAATCCTGGTGATCCGCTGAAGCCAGTGGAATTCACCGTGCAGAGAGAGCGTGACAGCCGGGCCTTCTCGACACGGCAGGTGCTCGCGCACCAAGGCGCCCGACTGATCGCCCGAGTCAGCATCTCCTTCCACGCACCCGAGGGTGGAAAGCAAACCCAGATCCCCAGCAAGCCAGAAGTAGAAGAGCCAGAAGACTGCATGCGCCCCGAAGGCGCCCACATCGCGGGTTTCGAGATTCGCATCCCCAAGCAGGACGCCGACTATCTCTATGCACCGCGCCTGTGGGCTAGGCCTACCCCAGCGCTCGGTGATGACAGGCGACTCAATGCCTGCGCACTCATCTACCTCTCAGATCTGCATAGCGGTATCCCGCAACTGATCGATCTGAAGGACGAGGACTTCCACACCAGCCTGGACCACGCCATCTGGATTCACCGAGCTCCCAAGCTGGACGACTGGGTCCTGATGGATCACCAAGGTGAGTCACTTGCCGACGGACGTGGTTGGTATCGCGGACGCTTCTACGGGCACGATGGAACGCTGGTTGCGAGCATGGCTCAGGAGATGCTGATCCGTCCTGCCAAGTGATAGCTCAAAGAACAGCGGAAGCATTGTCGGCCGTGAGTTCCTCCGGCTACGGCAACAAATCGAAGTACTGCGCACGAGCTTTCATTGCGTGAATTACGAGTTCACGTCCGCTATCAAAGCGGAGTACTACGAGTTCAAGGAGTCGACCGGAGTCATCAAATCCGAGACGGAACTGGCGCGCCGGACTTTCGTCATCAAGATCCGCGATGTATATGGCTGTTGACGCAGCGTGAGCAGCACTGGTGGCGTCGATCTCGTGCTTAAGCGCGGAGGGGTGAACCTCCACTAGGCGGAGTCAATCCACGCGCGAACGGCCGCGCGGATAGCTTCTGAGCGACTGATGTGTTCACGATCGGCACACTTGTCCAGCGCTTGAAGCAAGGCAGCGTCCATCCGCACCGGCACCACAGAACCAGGCCCGTCGCCAGCGGGTTTGCGACCGCGCTTTCGCAGTCGCTCCACTGGATAGCCGGCCTCAGCTTCCTTTGCCCAGGCTTCGATCATCGCCTCAGTTACTGGGACCCCATCGATCTTTTCGTCCGCCACTTGTAAATCGTAATACGAAAAGAAAGTGGCGTCACGCTTCTGACTTCTCGTGGGCTCATGCATGGGGAAATCAGTCATCTCAATCGGCTTGAATAATCTCAATGGACTTCAAGCCATCTGTGAGTTTTGCTGTCGGCATGTGTGCGGCGAGCCAGCCCCGTGGCGTAGCAGGAGTTACCCGACCCTTACGAATTCCGCGGGCTAGGCCCTCGGGTAGTTCCTCACCCATGGTGGGTGCCTTCAGTAGCGCCACAGTCTGGCCGCGACTTGTGACCTGAAAAGCCGCACCTTTTTGAAGCGCGCTTCAGATATTGCGAAAGATGAGTCCGCAGTTCAGAGATCCCAACTTTCATGTGATGACTTAACTGGGGGCATAGAAAATCGTCAATCGGAACTGTGTCGTGCTGTGCACAAGTGGCTTCTCCGCCACGTGGCTAACGAGTCAGTTGCCTGGTGCGCGAGACAACGCGGGCTCAGGCTCGTGGCTAGGTTCCACAGTGAGGACATGTCGAGTGCCGTTGGTATGCGTCGACGCCGGGGCTTGGTGCGGTCTGGATGGAGTCGATGGCTCGATTCACCCACCCGCTCAGGCTACGAGCAGTTGAGTTACGCGCTACCGGGCTTCTCTCAAGACGTCACCGATGGAATCGCGCGCGATTTCGAGCTCAAGAATCCAATGGTGGAGTACCTGCTTACAGCTTGCGCAGCACCGTGACGACTTTGCCCATGATTGTGGCGTGGTCGCCAAGGATCGGGGCAAAAGCCGGGTTGTGCGGCATCAGCCACACATGACCGTCGCTGCGCTTCAAGGTCTTCACCGTCGCTTCGTCATCAAGCAGTGCGGCAACGATCTCGCCGTTCTCTGCAGTGTTCTGGGTGCGCACGACTACCCAGTCGCCATCGCAGATGGCTGCATCGATCATCGAATCGCCGACCACCTTCAGCATGAACAACTCGCCCTCGCCGACAAGATCGCGGGGGAGCGGGAAGACCGCTTCGACTTCTTGCTCGGCCAGGATCGGGCCACCAGCCGCAATGCGTCCAACCAGCGGCACAAGTGCTGCACCGGCGCGCACCGACTCTGAAGCGTCGAACTCCTCGGTGTTCTCCACCACGCGCAGGCGAGCGGGGGAAGAGAAGGACTCGCCAATGGCAGGCAGTTCGGTATTGGGGTCAGCAACCACCATGGCGCGGGGGCGATTGGGGTCGCGGCGCAGGTAGCCCAGCTTCTCAAGGCTCTTCAGCTGATAGGCAACTGAGCTCGGGGAGGTCAGGCCAACAGCCTCGCCGATCTCGCGCACGCTTGGGGGATAGCCGCGGTCATCGACCGAATCGCGGATCATCGTCAGGATCTGACGCTGCCGAGGGGTAAGGCCAGCTTCGTCTGCTGGGCCATCGGGCAGTTCCACAAGCTCGCTCATGCGTCCTCCGTCTGTCGATCTGGCTATCGATCTGTGCTCAACACCGCGGGTGTCAGACCCTCGCGACAGAGTTCACGTTAGCCGGACGACACGCCAAAATCAAACACATGTTCGAAAGAACTGGACGTGTCGCCGGGAAACATGCTACAAATCGCACAAGCGTTCGATCGAACACCTGTTCGAGAGAGTGTTCTTCCCCGAGAGAAAGGCACGACCATGGCGATCGCAATCCCGTTGGCTCCCGCCAGCACCCGCCGCCCGATCCGCACCACAAGTGCTCGTCGGTCGGTCCGCACGCCAGTTCGCACCACACCCCAGGTGCGCGCTACGAGTTCTGCTCACGTGTCGATGCAAAAGCCGGCCGCTCAGCTGACCCGTCGTGGTCGCCTGGTCGTGCTTCTTGGGGGAGTCATCGCGCTGTTCAGTGCCATGTTGATGTTCGGCTCATTTGCCAACGCAACACTGACCAACCAGGGCCCGGCAACGCAAATAGTTGTAGTGCAGCCTGGTGAGTCACTCTGGTCGATCGCCCAGACCATTGCGCCAAGCGCGGATCCTCGGGCGACGATCAGCAGCATCCGCGACCTCAACGGCATGACGTCCGCTGTGGTCGTCAAGGGTCAGTCGCTGATCGTTCCGGCCTTCAACTAATTCAGTCTTCGTAGGTCGAACCACAACTCAATAGAGATTGCACCATCGGTCTTCTTTCTCAGATCTCATTTCGCTAGCAATTGCGAAATACGTTGCGGTGAAAGGCCAATCAGGGCGCCGGCATCTCTGGTGCTGAACCCCTGTTCATGTAGATGTTCAACTGCCGACTTCGTCTTGCTGGTTGCCTGAAGCTGCGCATCCTGAGCAGTTCGGCTCGCTGCCTTTGCCTCATCGATCAATACTTGAAGTTGAGGATCGATTTCAAATGAGACGTTGACATCAAAAGAATCTGCTGGCACTTGAAGACCCAGGGCAATCGCATCGCGGGCCATGTATTCGATGCGATCGATTCGCTTGGCTTGGGTATGGATTGTCGAACCGAGTACCCCGTGCACGGTGATTGCCCACCAACCCTGGAAGTGAACAGCGGTGGCATCAAAGCTCTGCCTCATTGATCCAGCTCCTTCAGATAGGCGGCGCACTTCTTCAGTTCTCCGCGAGCGGTGAGTTCATTGATCTCCGCATGTCGGGGGATCCAAACTGCTCGCTCGTGGAGGTAATAGAGGTCGTGCTCACCTCCATGGCGCGCGAATTCGAAGGTCACTCCAGCCTCGCGGGCCAGCAAAACGAGCTGTTTCAAGAGTTGACGCCGTTTCACATGATATGTCTAGGGTACTCGACACCTTGAAGAAAGACCACTAGGCATTTCTGTGGACGGGCACCCCCAAAGTTAGGGGCCGTGTACAAAGTTCTGGTCGTTCGAGTGATGGATTAGTTGCGAATCCCTAAGGCCGCCCTGAGCCCCAAGCCGATTGACAGCATTGTCTGCGGGCTCACAGCACCAAGATCGCGTCGAACTTCATCTTCGTATAGCTCAACGATGTCATCGCAAAGAGCCCGTCCTGTAAAGGGTTCTTGACTCGACAACTCAATAATGGATGCAAGTTGAGGCTTAGAGCTGGTGGTCAGGCGCACAGCCAAGGCCTGCGGCAGCGCTGCATTGCGCTGGTTGTTGGAGACGACCAGAAAGTACTTCTCGGCCTCGAGGGGTGGGATGACAGCGGCATAGATGCGACCGCGCACTAACGGCCATGGGCCGCTCAAGGCTCGTCTGCCCAATACGGAGTTCGTCGCCTAGCCGCGGCTCGATTGGCTGCAATTTCGGTGACGGTCATTGATGCTGCCAAGGCTTGGTACCCCAGGATCTCGGCATGTTCTCGAATGGCGGACATCCCGGTGGCCCAGATTGCGTGCAGGAGCGCCGACTCACTTACCGGGCCAGATCGAAAATGGTCTGGGCTCAGTTCCGCTAGGGCTTGGCGAAGTTCTTCTGAGGCTTGCAGGGCCTGGAGGTCGTCGATATCGCGTTCATTCAGGGGTAGTGAAGGCCGGCGCACTATTCGCCCGTGGGTTCTGGAGACCATGAAGCAGATTGTGCTGCAGAAAGTGATGCATACACAACATGACGAATATTCCGATGGGAAGAGTGGGAGGACACCAGCTCATCGTGAGGCGATCAGCCCCAGGGAGCAATCAATTGTTGAGGACTTGTGGGGGCAGGCCCTGGTACTTGCGCCCTGGGAACAGCAAGAAACTCGCCGAGAAATGCCCGGCGCGCCGTACCTGCATCGCTTGCAATCGCCCACGGATGGGTCTAACGTCGCACCCCTAGATGTAGTGGTCACAGCAGTGTGATTCCTCCACAGGTTGTGGCCCTTCATCAACAGGTTATCTACAAGGTTTCCCAAGGAAATCCCCAAGATGGCCGAAATAGCGTTACAGATGTGACGAAAGTAAATGCAAGTGCAGGAAGTAAACGGAAGTGCAAGACGAGAACGGGGGTGAACCAAATGCGGTGTCCTTTCTGCAAGGAAGACGACTCACGGGTCGTGGACTCCCGCGCAGCTGAAGATGGCCTGGCCATCCGCCGCCGCCGCGAATGCGCCAACTGCGGTCGCCGGTTCACCACTGCCGAGACTGCACTCCTCCTGATCGCCAAGCGCTCGGGAGCCCTTGAATCCTTCAGCCGCGAAAAAGTGGTCAACGGAGTCCGCAAGGCCTGCCAGGGCCGACCGGTCAGCGACGACGATCTAGCCCGTTTGGCCCATCGGGTCGAGGACACCCTGCGTGCAGCTGGCGCAGCCGAAGTCCCCGCCCAAGAGGTTGGCCTGGCCATCCTCGGCCCGCTTCGTGAACTCGACGAAGTGGCCTACCTGCGCTTTGCCTCCGTCTACCGATCCTTCGACACCCTTGAGGACTTTGAAGCCGAGATCGCTCTGCTGCGTGCAGAGGGCGAACCAGTCGGCAAGGAGCCCAGCACCACCAGCACCAAGCAGTAATCCCCACCAAAGGCTTCCCAGTCCTTATTCGCATTTATCGAAAGGCACCATCCATGTCGGTCACCACGAACCTCGCAGCAACAGAAGGCTTCATTCACAACACCTTGAACAATCCCGGCCTGGTGATGGAACGCCTCTATACGACTCCTGGTCAGCATCCATATGACGGTGTGACCTGGGAGCGACGCGATGTCGTGCAGACCAACTGGAAGACCGGCGAGAGCGTCTTCGAGCAGCGCGGTGTGGAGTTCCCTGACTCGTGGAGCGTCAACGCCTCCACCATCGTGACCACCAAGTACTTCCGCGGAGCCGTGGGCACCGAGCAGCGCGAGTGGAGCCTGAAGCAGCTGATCGACCGGGTCGTGCTGACCTACACCAAGGCTGGCAAGGAGAACGGCTACTTCCGCACCGACGCCGATGCCGAGATCTTCGAGCTCGAGCTCACCCACATGCTGCTGCACCAGGTGTTCAGCTTCAACTCACCAGTGTGGTTCAACGTGGGCACCACCAGCCCGCAGCAGGTCAGCGCCTGCTTCATCCTGTCCGTCGACGACACCATGGATTCGATCCTGAACTGGTACCGCGAAGAGGGCATGATCTTCAAGGGCGGCTCCGGCGCCGGCTTGAACCTCAGCCGCATCCGCTCCGCCAAGGAGCTCCTGAAGTCATCTGGTGGCACCGCCTCTGGCCCGGTCAGCTTCATGCGCGGCGCCGACGCATCCGCCGGCACCATCAAGTCCGGTGGCGCAACCCGACGTGCAGCCAAGATGGTCGTGCTCGATGTTGATCACCCTGACATCGAGGAGTTCATCGAGACCAAGGTGCGCGAAGAGGACAAGATCCGCGTGCTTCGCGATGCCGGCTACGACATGGACCTTGGCGGCAAGGACATCGTCAGCGTCCAGTACCAGAACGCCAACAACTCTGTGCGCGTCAGCGACCTGTTCATGCGCGCCGTTGAGAACAGCGAGGACTTCGGTCTGACCTCACGCACCTCCGGTGAAGTCATCGACACCGTCAACGCCAAGGACCTGTTCCGCAAGATGAGCGAGGCCGCATGGGCCTGCGCTGATCCGGGTATCCAGTACGACGACACCATCAACGACTGGCACACCAACCCCGAGACTGGCCGCATCAATGCGTCCAACCCCTGCTCGGAATACATGAGCCTGGATAACTCCTCCTGCAACCTGGCCAGCCTGAACCTGCTGACCTTCTTGAAGGAGGACGACACCTTCGATGGCGTGAAGTTCGCCAAGGCCGTGGAGTTCATCATCACCGCGATGGACATCTCGATCTGCTTCGCCGACTTCCCAACCGACCCGATCGCTGACACCACCAAGCGCTACCGCCAGCTGGGCATCGGCTACGCCAACCTGGGCGCCCTGCTGATGGCAACCGGCCTGCCCTACGACTCCGACGGTGGCCGCGCATTCGCCGCAGCCATCACCAGCCTGATGACCGGCACCGCCTACAAGCGCAGTGCCGAACTGGCCGGCATCGTTGGCCCATACGACGGCTACGCACGCAACGTCGACGGTCACAAGAAGGTCATGCGCAAGCACGCCGCAGCCAACGACACCGTTCGCAACATCACCAGCCTTGATGGCGATGTTGCCAAGCTGGCCAACCAGGCCTGGGCTGACTGCCTGAAGATCGGCGAGCAAAACGGCTGGCGCAACGCGCAGGCCTCAGTGCTCGCCCCGACCGGCACCATCGGCTTCATGATGGACTGCGACACCACTGGCATCGAGCCTGACTTCTCGCTGGTCAAGTTCAAGAAGCTCGTTGGTGGCGGCTCAATGCAGATCGTCAACCAGACGATCCCGCGTGCGCTGAAGAAGCTCGGCTACGCCGAGGAGACCATCGAGGCCATCGTCGAATACATCGGCGAGAACGGTCACGTCATCGATGCCCCAGGCTTGAAGACAGCCGACTACGCGATCTTCGACACCGCCATGGGAGTCCGAAGCATCACCCCCCTTGGCCACGTGCGCATGATGGCTGCAGTGCAGCCCTTCATCTCCGGTGCGATCTCCAAGACGGTGAACATGCCCGAGAGCGCAAGCATCGAAGAAGTAGAGGACATCTACTTCCAAGGCTGGAAGCTGGGCATCAAGGCGCTGGCGATCTACCGCGACAACTGCAAGGTCGGACAGCCACTGAGCGATGCCAAGGCCAAGAAGGTCGACGAGATCATCGAGCTGACCGCAGAGGCAATCGCCGAACTCACGAGCAAGCCAACCCGCAAGCGCCTGCCGAAGTCACGCCCATCCCGCACCACCAGCTTCAGCGTTGCCGGCGCCGAGGGCTACATGACCGCAGGCAGCTACGACGACGGCCATCTCGGTGAGGTCTTCCTCAAGCTCGGCAAGCAGGGTTCAACCCTGGCCGGTGTGATGGATGCCTTCTCGATCGCGATCAGCATCGCCCTGCAGTACGGCGTGCCGCTGGATGCCTTCGTGAGCAAGTTCGTCAACATGCGCTTTGAGCCTGCTGGCATGACCGATGACCCGGACATCCGGATCAGCCAATCGATCATGGACTACATCTTCCGCAGGCTTGCCCTTGACTACCTGCCACTTGAGCAGCGCGAAGCACTCAGCATCTTCACCGCTGATGAGCGCACCGCAACTGTCAATGCCAACTACGGAGCATCTGCGCCTGCAGCTGACCTCGATGACATCATCGAAGACGACAGCATCGAGATCGCGGCAGAAGCAGCAGCGAACTCAGCGCAGACCATCCAGATCACCAAGCCAGCAACCAGCAAGGCGCACTCAAGTGCTGAACTGCTCGAGGAGATCACCGGCATCGCCAGTGATGCACCACTGTGCATGACCTGCGGGATCAAGATGCGTACTGCGGGTTCCTGCTACGTGTGTGAAGGATGCGGGAGCACCAGCGGCTGTAGCTGATCAACAGAAGGAATGCAGTTGCTCACGGGCCAGACAGCATTGGTTAATGGGCGAGGCAGAAGTCCCGAAAGGGGCTTCAATGGCTACCGATGGTCCGGCTCTCGGCAGAGCGCCGGACCATCGCCTTGTCTGCATATGGTGCCAAGACGTAGATGTCTACCGAGTCTGCCGCGTCAGATCGGACTTCGTCTCAGTCCTTGATGGGCGCAATTCCCTGAAAAGTGCCAGCGTCAAAACGACTCTCAGCCTCCGCGAGTTTGCGTCTTGTCGATGCACTGAGATCGACGTCCAGGATGTCTGCCAGTCTGATGAGGTAGAGCAGGACATCAGCCATTTCTTCGCCCGCACGTTCTTGCATTCGACCGTGTGACGCTTCGGCGCGGGCTGTATCTGCTGGCAGCCACTGGAAGAGTTCTGCTAGTTCTCCCACTTCGCCGACAAGTGCGAGAATCAAAGACTTGGGATCATGGAACTGCGCCCAGTCCCTGTCTTCGGAGAATTGACGCATCAGCAAAGTGAGTTCGTGGAGATCCGACACGGCACGACTATCCCACGTTCATTTGTCCGATTCTGCCCATACACTGCATCTCGCGGCCCGACTGGCTTCCATCAGATTCAATGATGGACACGCCCCCACCCGCACGAATCAATTCGTGCTGTCTGGGGGCTGTCCTTGGTACTGCTGCGTCAGTCCGTGGCTGGGCTGCGTTCGCTCCTGGAATCGAACAGCGCGGTCGAGCAGATGATGGCCAAGATGCTCGCAACTACCGGACGACGGCCGTCAGACAGTGAACAACGGTCATGGCGGGCTTCTCTGCCGGTGCTGGCGAGTGACCTTGTTGATGCAGGCCTGTCGAATATCGAAGTTCTTGTCGAGTATCAGTTGCCACTCACCAGCAAGCGCGCAGACGTGGTGCTGGCAGGCGTTCATCCGAGGACAGGCAATCCAACGTATGTAGTGGTCGAATTGAAGCAATGGTCGGATGCCCAGAACTTCGAAGGCGATCCCAAGCTTGTGCATGTGGCTGCTTACGGCACGCGGCCGGTATTGCATCCACTCGAGCAAGTAGCGGGCTACCGCCAGTACATGCTTGATTTCCTCCCAGCGCTTCAAAATCGTGAGTACGCCATCCAAGGGATCGCGTACTTGCACAACGCGACGCAATTGGGCGTGGATGACCTCTTTGCGCTGCCGCAGAGCTCGGGCTTGCGACTATTCACAGGTGATCGTCGCGCCGACTTGCATGACTTCCTCCGCTCTGTGCTGTCCACGGAAGTGTCGGGAGTTCAGGCAGCTGACGAGTTGATGGCATTGGCGGTTGCCCCGAGTCGTCAGCTGTTGTCTGTCGCAGCCGACGAAGTGCAGAGTCGGGAGCAGTTCGTTCTGCTCGCCGAGCAGAAGCTGGCCTATGAATTGGTGCTCCACGAAGTGGAGAAGGCAAGGCGTGGGGACCACAAGTGCGTGGTGGTCGTCTCTGGTGGGCCTGGGAGCGGCAAAAGTGTCATTGCTTTGTCCTTGATGGGAGAACTGGCGCGCCAAGGTCGTTCTGTGCTGCACGCCACGGGATCTCGATCCTTCACACAGACTCTTCGTACAGTTGCGGGACGAGGTTCAACTCGCGTCAAAGCGATGTTCAAGTACTTCAATCAGTTCATGGAAGCTGAACCCAATTCACTGGATGTGCTGATTCTCGACGAGGCCCACCGCCTCCGTGAGACTTCTGTCAATCGCTATACGAAAGCGCACCTGAGACAGGGCAGACCGCAGATCGATGAGCTGATTGCTGCTGCCCGAGTGCCAGTCTTCCTGCTTGACCAGAATCAGGTTGTGCGGCCAGGTGAGATGGGATCGGTGCGGGAGATCACTGAGTGGGCCGCGAACCTCGGGCTCGAGGTTCGCATGATCCAACTTGACGATCAGTTCAGGTGTGGTGGCAGCCAAGCGTTCATACATTGGGTTCACCGACTGTTAGGGCTGGAGGCCGGTGGCCCCGTCGCCTGGGTAGGCGATGACCATTTCACTCTCGAGTCCGTAGCCTCACCTGAGGTCATGAGCCAGCGACTTGGCCATGTGAGAGATCAGGGCTTTGGCGCTCGCATTACTGCGGGCTACTGCTGGCATTGGAGTGATCCGCGAACCGATGGAAGCCTTGTTGACGACGTGGTTGTGGGCAACTGGTCGCGACCATGGAACGTCAAAGGAGACAGAGCCGTCGGAGGCGCCCCGCCCTCGGCCTTATGGGCTACCGATCCAGCCGGATTCGGGCAAGTTGGCTGCGTGTACACGGCCCAAGGCTTCGAGTATGACTGGAACGGAGTCATACTCGGACCAGATCTCGTTTGGCGCACAGATCGATGGGTTTCGGTGCGCTCGGCAAGCAAAGACCCCGACTATCGAAGTCAAAAAGCCCTGTCCGATGAGGAATTCGACCAACTCATCCGCAATGTGTACAAGGTTCTTCTGACAAGAGGAATGCAAGGAACACTCATTCACTCTGTCGACGCTGAAACGCAGGAGTTCTTGAGAAGCCTCGTCTAAGTGCTTCACCCAACATTCATGATTGAACCGTGTCAGTCGAGACGTCCAAATCTACTTCCCGAACGCATCCTTCTCGGCGCCGACGCCGAGGTCGATCCGTAAGTGCCGATGGTCTGTGATGTCTCTATCGCCGAGCTGATGACAGAGCCGCGCGCTGGTAGAAGGATGGGTCCATGACTGACATGGACAAAGCCACGCAGGACAGCATCGCGACCGCACTGTGGATGCGCGAGTTCGACCCAGCAGCGATCCCGGCCGACGTCGCGGCGGTGCTCGACAGCCCGAAGAACAGCCCGGCGGCTCTGGGGCAGCGGATGCGCGCCTTCCTGCGTTACCTGTCGGACCATCCTTTGTCGCACACCCCTGACATGACCAAGACGTACGAGCGACTGCTCAACTTCTGCGACACACTCACTCCGCAGCAGGCCTACATCTGGCAGACGTCCCTTCTGGGGCCTCCGGCCACAGTGGGGTACGACCAGGTGCCGGCGGTTGCCGATCTGCAGTTCCCGCGCGACCACCTGCCCAAGGTCCGCAGCCAGGTTGGCTGGCACTTCTTCGTCGGCAGTTGCTGGGACGCGGACGGCAACGAGTACGGCGCCGAACTCATGTTCTTCCAGACGGCCCTGTTCCCGCCAGACTTTGCGGCTGGCCTTGGACTTACCGATGACGAGAACCAGATCGTTGAGCTGCAGCTGGCCATCAGCGAGAAGGGCGGTCGCCACTACCAGGCCGAGCCGGTCGTGCTGGCCGGCACCAGTGGGCTGGTGCGGGTGGAGCAGGAGCCCTTCGTCTATCACTTGGGTCGCAACGAGATCCGGTGCCACACCACCGAGGGCTTGTTCCCGGTGACGATCAAGGGCTGGGGCATTGACCGGGGCAGCGAGCCGGGAGTCGAACTGGGACTGGACATCACCTTTACTTCTGGCAAGGAAACGCTTCTGCAGGGGGAGAACGGGTGCATGCCGTCGATCGACGGGACTGGATCGCTGTATTACTCCATTCCCAACCTGGTGCTTGACCCGTCGTGCAGCACGCTGACGCTGGACGGCCGGACGGTTCAGCTCACGAGCGGGACGTTCTGGTTCGACCACCAGTGGGGCCAACTGTCCGGCGCGGGCCGCAGCAGCGTCATGCGCGCGGCGAAGTATTCAACCGATCCCGAGCCGGTTGGGTGGGACTGGTTCATGGCTCAGCTCTCCGGCGATCGGCAGGTGACAGTCTTCTCACCACACCGCAACGCGATGAGCGCCTTCTACGAGCAGACCGGTCCCACGCCGCCGCCCACGATGACTGTTCCCGTCAAGGGGACGTACATGGCGGCCGACCGCTCAACCTCACTGGTGCACGGCACTCTTGAAATCGCCGACTGGGTACGAGCGGATCACTCGCCCAATCCGGCCCGCTACTTCATCACGAACACGTGGTACCCGAACTCGTGGTCCTTCACGCTGGACGAGACCGTGCCCGAGGACATCCGGGAGTTCCTCATGACCCCGATCGTGGACCAGGCGCAGTCCGGGTTCTTCGCCAACGGTGCCCAGTACGCAGAGGGGGCAGTGGTCATCACCGCACCCGACGGAACCGATATCGGCCGCGGCTTCGCGGAGTCGGTCTCCTACGCCGACACCCGCGATACGACGTTCGCCTTAGGCGGATTGCCGCACACGCCCGAGCACATCGAGTCGATGTCGATGCGGCACACGCCGAAGGCCCTTGCCCTGATCAATGCCGCCTATGTGCTGGCCCATAAGAAGGAGCTGCAAGAGATCGGGGAGGAGTCCGCGGGCATGCAGTTCTTCGTCGATACGCCAGCTACCTAGGCCGGCCGGCAGCTTGGCTCCTTCACTTCACGCGTCTTGCTCCCAATACCGCAACAGCTGCCAGTCCGAAGATCAGGACGATGGATGTGAGCGCGGCTGGCAGGTAGTCGGTGGTTGATGCGCCGGCAGCGAGTTCGGGAAGCGCAGACGTCAGTCGCGATGGCACCCAGTCCGCGATTGCATTGAACAGTCCGAGGGTGGGCATGAGTATCAGGATCACCAGAGCGGCCATGACTGCGGGCAGGACTGTCTTGAACCATTGCGATGTTGCTGCGACGACAGCTACCACCACTGCGAGGTAGAGGACGCCGTAGGCAATGCCAGTGGCAATCGCCGTTGCATCCACTTGTCCGATCAATGCCCACGTCTCATACCAGGCGGTGAGCACGCCGAGGGTGAAGGCAATTGCGCTGGCGATCGTGGTCACGACGTAGCGGGGGAGCAGGAGTTTGGTGACGTTGGGCACGCGGGTTCGCAGGAAGATCCCCATCTCGGGCACTGAATCAAAGGCCAGTGCACCTGCTGCAACGACGACTACGACGATGGTGCCGATCTGGGTGGCGTTCTTGACGAAGGCATCGATTGCGGCCGCAGCTGTTGGTGCGGGCAGGGTGATGCTCATGCCCTGCAGTGAGTTGCCGAGGCTCGAGAGCAGTTGCTCCATGTAGCGGGTGCTCAGAGGCCCGATCAGTCCGAAGAGTACGTAGACGCCGACTAATGCGACCCAACGTCTGGTTCGGGTGAGTCGCAGGATCTCCAGCCGCCACAGATTCATGTCGTCAGCTCCAGGAAGGCATCCTCCAGGGTGACTTCCTGCGGGGTGATCGATACGACTTTGCAATTAGCCCGGGCCAGTATCGGGATGAGGTGGTCTTGCGCTTCGGCGGTGCTTCTTGTGTCGATCAGGAGCACGCCGGGCTGCACTTCAATGACTTGGCGCACCCATGGCTGTCCTCTTAGGAGATCAATTGCTCTTGTTTCTGGCGTTGCCAGGCGCACAGTGATGCTCGGTATGGCCTTGCCTACCAGCAGTTCATTGAGCGGGCCTTGGAACAGCACCTTGCCGTGGTTGAGCACTGCGACTCGATCGCAGACTTCCTGCACGTCGGAGAGGATGTGGCTGGAGAAGACGACGGTTGCATCGCCCCTTAATGCGGCGACCAGGTCGAGTACTTCTCTGCGCCCCTGCGGATCCAGTGCTGAGGCCGGCTCGTCGAGCATGATGAGTCTTGGTCTGGCCACCACTGCTGTTGCAAGCCCCAGGCGCTGCAACATGCCTCGTGAGAAACCACCGATCTGACGGTCTTTGCTTTTACTGATTCCGGTTTGCTCGAGCACTTCGTCGATCCGCTTGTCGTCTCCTCTTCCTGTGGAGAGTTGGAGTGACAGTTCGACGACCTCCCTGGCTGTCAGCCAGGGTTCGAAATGGGGCGTGTCAGGGAGCAGTGATCGCTCGTTCTTCTCCACTTCGATCTCGAAGGAGCCGCTGGTTGGCACCTGCAAGCCGGCTAGCACCTCGAGCAGGGTGCTCTTGCCTGCGCCGTTTGGGCCGACCAGGCCAAAGACGCAGCCATCTGGCACGTCGAGGTTGACGCTGTCGAGTGCGGTGAGCGAGCTGTAGGTCTTGCTCAGGCTGTGGGAGCGAATCATTGCTTTTCGCTGTGATCCCGGCCAATGAGCAGGTAGACGATGCCTCCAAGAGGGATCGATACCAGCGAGATCACGATCCACAGCCATTTGGGCAAGTACTTCACGTCATGGCGAGTGATGTCGACAATGCAGAAGACGACAAATGCAATGAGCACGATGAATACCGGGATCCAAGCTGCCCAGTTGAAGTCGCTCATGGATATCGCCCTCCGGCCGGGAATCTACCTTGAGTAGCGCTGCGTCTGTGACTCTAGGGCTGTGACCGCACGCGGTACTGTCTGCCGTGCCCAATTCTCAGCATTTCACTCTCAAGCAACGTCTCCGCTACCGCTTCGACAACACGCTCTCGCGTGGCATGTGGGCGGTGCTGCTGTGGTTGGGCTTGATTGCGTCGATCTTCTTCGTCGTGATCGCCTTGATTCTGACGGTTTTGCGCCTTGGGCCTGGTGACGAGAGCACCACACTCCTTGAAGGCATCTGGTTTGCTCTGACCCGTTCCTTGGACCCTGGCACCTTCTCAGGTGACGAGGGGATCCGCTTCCGCCTGATCATGCTGGTGGTCACCTTCGCCGGCATCTTCCTGGCGGCCACGATCATCGGCTTGGTCTCTTCTGCGATCGACAATCGGGTCGAGACCCTGCGTCGCGGACGTTCCCTGGTTGTTGAGACTGGTCACACGCTGATCATTGGCCTGTCGGACAAGCTGAATCCGATCGTGTCTGAGCTCGTTGAGGCCAATGCTTCGGAGCGCGGTCGGGCGATCGTGGTGCTGACGACTGAGGACACGGTTGAAGTCACTGAAGACATCAAGGCCTCGGTCACTGATCTGAAGACTTCCCGTTTGGTTGTTCGGTCAGGGGTTACAACGCGGATCACGGATTTGCTGCAGGGCAATCCGGCGGGCGCGAAATCTGTGATCGTGCTGCGCGCTGCAGACGGCACTGATGCTCAGGTGGTCAAGACTGTGCTTGCGTTGTCGCGCTGCGTGCCTGATTTTGCTGCGCTGACGGTTGTTGCCGAGCTTGAGGATGCCGATACGGCTGAGGCGCTGACTCTTGCCGTTGGACCGTCGCTGATCACGGTGACTCCGCGCGACATCATCGCTCGCATTGGGGCGCAGGTCTCGCGCGCTTCTGGTCTGGGCGCGATCTACCAGGAGTTCTTGGACTTCGAGGGCGACGAGCTGTATTCGATCCCGGTGACTGGGCAGTGGCTTGGCCGGCGCTTCGGTGAGGTGCTGCTTGGCTCTTCACGCGGCACGATCATCGGCATGCGTTCGGCTGCTGGCCCCGTCATGTTGAACCCTTCGCCTGTGACCGTGTTGGCAGCCGGTGATTCTGTGATCGGTATTGCTGAGGACGACTCGGTCTTCTCCTTGGATGTCGATCCTGTCGAATGGCTGCAGTCCGAGGTGCGGGAGCAGCCGGCACTGCCGAAGGCCGTGGAGCGGACCCTGCTCATCGGCTGGAGCGATCTGGCTCCACTCATTGCCCTGGAGATCGAAGCGCATGTTGCCCTGCATTCCGAGCTGCATGTGCTGGTGGATCAGACCGTGGTGCCAGCGGAGTTGGTCCGCTCGTCCATTCACCTTTCACAGCAGGCGCTGATCATTCACGATGGGGATCCGATTGCCGGATCGGTCGTTGAGCGAGTGCTGGCTCAAGGGCCCTTTGATCACATCATGCTGCTGTCGGAGCGCGGTACGTTCACCGCCGATGAGGCAGATGCGCGCACTCTGTTGGCCTTGATGCACGTTCGTCGCTTCACCGCCGGTGAAGGTGATTCGCAGAACATCGTGGCCGAGTTGATGGATCCCAATGACGTTGAGCTCGGTGGCAACAGCGACAACAACGACTTCATTGTCAGCCAGCGCTTGATCGGCTTGTTGATGGCTCAGTTGTCGGAGAGCCCGCATCTGCGCGATGTGTTCGCTGACCTGTTCGACTCAGACGGTTCAGTTGTCGCGATGCATCCATTTGAGCGGTACCTGCCCTTTGGCTCCTACTCATTCGCCGACGTGATCAGGGCTGCGCGCGAGTGGGGCGTGGTGCCCATTGGCTACCGCGCGGCATCTGCGGTGGGCGATCCGCTGGCGGTTGGCAATGGGATTCGCCTGAACCCTTCGAAGGACGCTGTGGTGTCCTATGCTGACGGAGACGTGCTCGTGCTGATTGCACAGACCTGATCGTTAGCACTTGCTTAACTGATCTAGAGGGGGCGCACATGCGCCGTACGGTTTCATTGCTTGTTTGTGCTGGGCTTGCACTGCTATCTGTTCCATCGGGTAACGCTTGGGCTGCCGATGCCGTCGTTGCTTCGGGTGATCGGCTTCCCGTCTCGGTGCCGATCCGCACGATCGACACCCCAGATCGCACGGGGCAGAACGGCATCGTGAGCATCCGGGTCGGCTCATCCTCGCCGATGTCAGTGATGCTGGACACGGGCTCCGTTGGACTGCGTCTGTGGGACGGCAAGCCGGCGGGCGCAGTTGCGACATCCGTGACAGCTCCGTCCTCTGCCGGTGGTGCTCCGTTGCCTGGTCAGTACGCCAAGGCAGCGATTTCGATTGGGGGAGTGCGCACCAGTACTGCTGTTCCCTTCCAGCTGATCAGCACTGACAGCAATTACATCAAGCAGTGGAAGAGCAAGGGCATTGCCGGCATCTTGGGTATCGGTGTTTCCCGTGGACCTCTTCCCAATCCTTTGACGGCGCTACCTGGCTCACTGGGTACACGGTGGAGCGTGCACTTCGCTCGTTCTCGTTCCGGTGTTGTCGATCGTTCAGGCGCATTGGTGCTGGGAGCTCGCGCACCTGGATCGGCGATCATGAACTTCCAGCTTTCCCCACAGGGGCAGAGTTCTGCTGGGGTGCTGCTGTGGGATGACCATGCTGCTTCCGGCTGCTGGACCTTCGGCTCCTTGGTTGAGCAGTGTGTTCCGACCTGGTTCGACTCCGGCTTTACAGTCATGAGAATCAAAGGCAAGTCCTTCGCCTCGTTGCCTTCTGTTGCTGGTGACCTGCTTCGGCCCGGCACGGTGGTGACTCTTGCTGCTGGCTCAAGTGCCTATGTTGCGCATCGCTTCGTTGCCGGACACCTTGGCTCTCGCAACTTGGCTCGAGTCCTGGGCTCGGGGCGTTCTGTGATCAACACCGGCAACTCCTTCTACTTCGACTACACCGTCAGCTATGACATCGCTTTGGGCAAGCTGGCGCTGAGTGCTTCTGAGAAGGGAAACTGACATGGCTGAAGAGTCAGATCTGAGTCGGCGCCGGTTGCTACAAGCGGCAGGTGTTGCGGGCGTCGCCGGTCTGGCGGTGGCTGCTGGTTCTTCGGCTTCTGCTGCGCCTGCTGTTCCCTTTGTTCCGCGTGGTCGGCTGCGACGCCGTCCGAACTTTCTGATCGTGATGATGGACGAGCAGCGTCATCCGCCGTTCTATGAATCAGCAGAGTTGCAGGCTTGGCGCTTGGCGAACTTGCCGGCGCAGAACTTCATCCGGCGCAACAGCTTGGAATTCACGCATCATCACGTGATGTCCGTTGCGTGTCAGCCTTCGCGCTCGTCGATCTTCACCGGGCAGTACCCGTCGCTGCATGGCGTTGCCCAGACCTCTGGCGCTGCAAAGACGTCTATCGAGCAGGACATGTACTGGCTTGATCCGACAACGGTGCCGACTCTGGGCAACTGGTTTCGCGCAGGCGGATATGACACCTACTGGAAGGGCAAGTGGCACGTCTCGGATGCTGACCTGTACCAGCCGGGCAGCTACAACCCTTTACCGTCGTACAACAACCTGGGCGGTCGTGATCCGCGGCTGGAAGAGATCTATCTGGAGTCAGAGCGCCTTGAGAAGTATGGATTCACCGGCTTCATTGGGCCAGAGCCGCATGGCAGCAACCCACTGAACTCTGGTTCGTCTGGTCCAGGTGGCCGTGGGCGCGATGAGGTCTATGCGCAGCTGGGTGTCGAGCAGTTGCGTCGTTTGCGGGGTGCCCGCAATCCCTGGCTGCTGGTGACGTCCTTTGTGAACCCGCACGACATCTCGCTGTGGGGAGCAGCGACGGTTGCCGCTGATGCTGCCGGGCAGGCCGGTTCGTTCTATCTGCAGCAGCAGCTGGCGGGTTCGAATGTGCCACGCAATCTGTTTGATCCGATCTACAAGACGTCTTCAACTGAGGATCTCTCCAAGAAGCCAACGGCACAGGGCAGCTTTGTCGCGCAATACCCACAGGCCTTCCAGCCCTTGCCGAATGATGATCCCTATCACCGCTTCTACTACCAGCTGCAGAAGAACGTCGATGCTCAGATCGGAAAGGTGCTTGAAGCCATCGCTTCAGACCGGTCGCAGTACCGCGACACCGTGATCATCTACATGTCCGACCACGGCGAGATGCTCGGTGCTCATGGCGGGATGTATCAGAAGTGGCATTCGGCATATGACGAGATGATTCGCGTCCCCTTCATCTTCCACAACCCTGAACTGTTTGCTGGACATGAGACCAGCGACATGCTGACCTCACATGCTGACCTGCTGCCGACTCTGCTCGGTCTGGCCGGGCTGGATGAAGAGAACCTGGCGCGCAAACTGCGCGAGACACACACGCAGGTGCGTCCACTGGTTGGGCGCGACCTTTCGGGCGTGCTGCTGGGGCAAGATGATGCGTCTTCTGCTTCTTCCGCATCTTCTGGTGCTGCCGGGGCTGTCTACTTCATGACCGACGATCAGCCGTTCAAGGGCCTGAACAACGTCTCGATCCAGGGCACGCAGTACTCGCCTGTCATGCAGCCCAACTGCCTTGAGACGGTGATCACCTATCTGCCTACTGGTGCTGGTGGTGCTCGTGAGCGCTGGAAGTACACCCGCTACTGGGACAACCCGCTGTTCTGGACGACGCCGAATGTGCAGGACGTGCAGACAATTGTTTCCGGGAAGGTGAACTCCTCGGGAGCGAAGACGGCTACGACGGTAGTGAAGTCGGCTAATCCCACAGCTGGTCAGATCGCGCCACCGGCGGATCAGTTCGAGATGTACAACCTGGAGCGCGATCCGGCAGAACTTTTGAATTTGTACGGCAATGCTGACTTCTCGGTGACGCAGGCGCTGCTTTCCAAGTTGTTGGGGGAGCAGCGCACCACGAAGCGGTTGACCCCGACTCAGCAGCCGTGGGCTGACGGCACGGCGCAGCAGTTCCCCTATACGCCCAGCGGTCCGAGCTCTGTTCTGACTAGCTAAGGCCTCGAGTATTGAGGAATTCTGTGGTGGCTGATTTCACGTCGTCCTGGATGAGATCCTCGCCCCAGACTCTGGTGCAGATGTCCCACACTTGCTGCACTTTGGTCAGTCCCAGGATCTCGCACAGCACCGCCACATCCTGCAGATCCCGAGGCCCGCGCCCAGCCCGGGCCTTCATGGCCAGCAGGTGCTCGGGTGATGCGACCTGCACACTGAGACCGGGAACGGCCAACATCTGCCAACTGCGAGTGTCGGCAACGCGAGGCAGCAGTGGAGTGACGTGGTCGTTGAGCCAGTGTGGCGGCAGATCGCCGCGTTCCTTTGCCATCTGCTGAGCAACGTCTTCAATCACACCCACAGGCGTGATCAGGGCATCAATGTCACGTGTGACTGCCGTTCGGTCGTATCCCAGCAGCATGGCTGATCCACCCACGATGTAGAGCTCGACCTCAAGGCCTTGAGCGTCCAGTCGGGCACCGAGTTCGGTCAGCAATGCAAGGATCTGCTCTTTGGTGGTGAACATTTCAGACCGAAGCCAGAGCGCGTCGATCCATGAATATTCCGCGAGCTCGAAGGCTTGGAACGCCGTGCGCGAATGCCTGCGCGCGCAGGATCGGCGTGTGTTGCTCGGCGGCCACCCACCACGATTCGTCCAGATAGAGGTGTGGTTCACGAGTCCACGCCGGAGTGCGCGGGGCATCTGTCTTCTGACACCAATGCACGGACATCCCGGCCAGCAAGGCATCGACATCGTGAGCGCCGGTGGAGTTGGGCTTGGCCAAGAAGAGTGCCTGGTCGGCAGATTCAGACAATTGGCAGAACGCATCATTCATTGCGATCACGCTTCGCAAGATGAGCAGGTCGCGTTCATGTGCTGAACCTCGGAAGTTGCGCAAGAGCGTTCGAAGGGCAACAGAATGCGAGGGCAGAGTTCCTGCCCAGCTGTTGCGGTGCGCGGTGGCCAGTGTGAGGCGCAGCAGCGCTTCGATGCGCGAGCCGACGTCTGCTCCGGGTTGCAAGGTGCCGGCTTCATACGCGCTGATGTTTGACTGCCGGGTGCCGAGCAGGAATGCAACCTGGCTTTGCGACATGTCGAGGAGCTCGCGTTGCCTGCGAAGGGTGGACACAACGTCCAATATATATCAGGCCTGTGAGGTTATATAGTGCAGTTCAGGCGAGTAGGTCGTCGAGCCAGTCGAAGACGATCTCTTCGGCCACCTGCGGTCCGACTGGCTGATCGTGCAGCGATGCGCCTTGGTTCGCGGTGAGGTGGACGAGTCGCTTCTGGTTCTTGTCGAGGTTGGTGAGCATGGCGAAAGCCTTGTCTGGCTGCTCGCCGAAGAACTCGTCTCCTTCGTTGGCCAGGACCATGGTGGGTGTCGTCATTGCTCGTAGGTCTTTTCCATACTTGAACGGAAGCATTGTTTCCAGGAGTTGGTAGTAGTCGGAGATGGGTTTTCCGGCTCGTGCCTCCCGTTGCACCTCGGGGCTGAAGATCTCACCGCGCTTGTAGATCTGGAACTGCACGCTTCTTGGCATGCTGGGCCAGGCTTGCAGGAATCCCTCATTGAGTTCCTGTTTGACTACTGCCTTCTCCTTCTCCGGGGCCTTGTAGGTCTCCTTGACTGTGGCCATTGACTCCTGGTCTGTCCACAAGGTGGTGAAGTCGTAGGCGCCAGGCTCGAGCACGAGGGCGTCGAGGTCCTTCAGCCTTGCTCCGGGTCGGATGCAGAGCATCCCGCCGAAGGAGATCCCGATCAGGGCGACCTTTCCGACATCGCTTCTGTTCTTCGTCCATTCCAAGACAGGGCCAACGACGTCCTGCCAGTCGGGGGTGAAGGGGATGCGTCGCTGGAACAGCAGTGACATCTGGCCAGGGCCTTCGAAGAGCACGACGTTGTAGCCGCGAGCCAGGCCGGCAGTGACGCCGAACTGCATGCTCTCCACGTTCTGGCCATCGCTGCCTTCGCTGATGATGACGGTCGGTCGTCGTCCGCTTCCTCTTGGACTGGGGAAGAAGGTGCCGGGGATCATTCCGAACTTGGACTGCACTTGGAATCGTGTGGGCTTTGGGTCGAAGTTCTCGATTGCCTTGATCCAGTGGTCCTGGCTGTTCTTGAAGATCTCGAGCTCTCTGCTGCCGTTGGTCGTGCCAAGCACGAAGAAGAGCTGCTGCGCGGCATACATCGATGCGCGCAGGAAGCGGTTCTGGGCGGTGATGTCGTGACCAGAGTCTTTGGCCTGTTGTGCTTGCTTGGCCAGTTGCTGGTGGTACTCCCCGAAGACGTCGTAGTAGGCGTCGAATGCCTTGGCATCTGGGTCTGATGGATTGCCGGTTGCCTGGTTGATTCGTCTGGAGATGGCGAGCACTTCGCCGATCTCTGATGCGCGGGAACTGGCAGCACCCATGGCGAACAGCGCTTCGTCATTGAAGGCGGGGGAGTCGAAGAGGTTCAGCAAGGTGGGGGAAGGAGCTGCGAATGTGTCTGCGGCTGTGGTGGGCATTGATTGGGCGCTGGCTCCTGGGGCCAGCACGTTGGTGCCGACTGCTGTTCCGATGGCGGCAGTGGCGATCAGCAGGCCGCGGCGATCAAGCTCCACGTCTGGAATCTAGTGGAATTTGCTTGGTTTGGGCGTGATCGTTCTCTTAGGTGTTGATCGATGTCTCAGGCGTTGATCGTCGTCCAAGGCACGGTGAAATCGACGACACCGAATGAGCCTGGGGCAACGTTGTACTTGCTGAAGTACAGGTGCATGCCTTCTGGGGTGGGGATCCAGGCGTAGACCTCGGGCATCTCAAGTGACGGCCTCCACATGGGATCTGTTGCCTTGATGCCGCCCTTGATCAGTGCTGCGGTGATGCCGGCGTTGGCGCCCTTGAGGAAGGCAGCTTCCTGACTGGGGGAGATGAAGGCGTCGATCTGCTGGCGGGCGCCAGTTGTTGAGTCAAAGACAGCGGTGTTCACCCAGGCATCGCCGGTGTTGGCTCCAGGACGCAGCATTGATGCTGGCTGAGTGATGCAGACACTGCCAGCTTTGCAGGTGGGGGCGGTGATCGTCTGGATGAAGTAGCCGCAGCTCTTCCGGTTCATCGTGCACTTGGAGATCCGGGAGTTCTTGACGCTGCGCATCGTGTCGAGCACATCGAAGGACAGCAGCTCATTCATCTTGGCCATGGCGGTGCTGCTGGTTCCACTGATTGGGTTGATCGTGCCGGTCTGGTAGGTGAATGTGGTGAAGCCCTTCACCTTCTTGCTGTGCTTGGTGATGGTGAAGCTGGTGGGCTGGCCTTGGCTTTGACTTGCGCTCGGGGTGGGACTGGGTTCTGGGGTTGCCGCATTGGTGCTGCTTGCAGCAGCAGTGATCAGGATTGCAGTGGTGGCTACGGAGATGAGAATGCTGGCGCGACGCACTGTGATGACCTACTTCGCTGGTGGCGTGATGGGTGGGTTGCGCACCCCGACGAGCACGGTGCTGCCCACGGCCACGCATCGATTGATTGTCTCGCAGCCAAAGCCCTTGACCCCTGGCTGGGTTCGAAGGTCGCCGATCTTGTCGTAGGAGTAGGTGGTGAAGCCGTCGGTCGTCGAGGTGACAATCGTCTGCTTGCCTTGCAGCCCACCGACCATGCAGAAGCCATTGGCTGGGCAGGTGGCCGAGTTGTAGGTCGGAAGACTGCCGACTGGCGTGTTCACCGGCAGCGTCAGCTCGGTCCAATTGTTCAAATCGCCTGGCGTGGATACAAGCACCGCCCCGGCGGCACCGGCTGCGACGCACTGCGAACCGTCTGGACTGCACGCGATGGCGTTGATGATCTGGTCGGAGTCGGCATTGGTGTAGTGCCACTGCCAGTGCGGAAGTCCTTGGGCATCGCGGGTCATCGTGCCCATCAGGATGTTGTACTTGTCAGGCTCAAAGCAGGTCACCGGATCGGTCTTGCCAGGCAGGCAGGTGATGCTGGTCGGGCGGACCTTCGGCATCTGGTTGGAGGCCCATTGGGTGAGGCCACCGTCGAAGGTGGTGTAGACCACGGACTCCTTGGGCGAGACGCACAGGATGTCGGTGACGCAGTCGACTGCGTCAGCACCGGCGGCGGCTTGCACAGGGCCAAAGCGCGGACGGAAGACGTTCATGTCCTCGGTCACCAGAGTCTCGGTCTGTCCGAAGATCTGACAAGACAGGGACGACTGGCAGCGAATCTCCTTGGTGTTGAGCGCGCCTCGATCGGCTATCGGCAGAGTCCACAGGGTGCCGCCCGTGATCGAGCGGCCCATGTTCATCTCGCCACCGGCGATGCACGTTGGGCTGAGGGCAGCAGAGCAGACAGCGAGGTCGAACTTGGCAACCTCGTTCACTCGACCGAAGTCGGCACCGGAGTTGATGCTGGTGTACCAGGCGGCCATCTTGCCGACGCCAACGCAATAACTGCCTGTGCAGGTGAGGGTGGCGATGCTCGGCTGCACGGGTCGCATCAGCCAGGTGTTGCCCGCAGCTCCAAGTGCACTTGTCTGCAGGACGTTTCCGTCGCCATTGATACCCACGCAGTAGTTCGCGACCGGGCAGGCAACCGAGACCATCTTCGCCACCGGCGGCAGCGGAGCCTTGCGGAACTTCAGCGCCGGGCTCCAGGCGGGGGAAGCGTCGATGTTCAAAATCGTGTAATCGCCCTGACCGCCAGTTGCCAGGCAGCGCGAGGGGTTGTCGCAAGCCACAGCTGCGAAGGTCTGGTTGATACCTGCAGGAGTGCTCAGCATCGTCACCGTGCTGCCGCTGATCAGAGCGCTGGACGGCAGGTCCGCGCCACCGGCGGCCACGCACGCAGTTGAACTGGCACAGGCCACCGAGCTGAAGCTCGCAGTTGATGCTGTCGTTGGCACGGCTACGCCAGCCCAGGTGCGGCCGTCGTCAGTCGAGCGCCAGATGCCGCCGGCCGTTCCTACGGCGTAGCAATTGCGGTTGTCCGCAGTTGCCGTCTTGTCTGGCGAGCAGGCAACGGCCGATGCCAGATTGGTCTTGATGGCACCCACTTGTGGCAGCTGCACCACAGCTGTCCAGTTCACGCCCGCGTCGGTGCTCCGGTAAACCCAGGAGCCGTATGTAGCATTGGGGTTCAATGGTCTTGAGATGGCAAGGCAGCTCGAGCTTGAGCAGGTGACACCGGTCAGATCAACGGGGTTGGCGGGATGGGCCGGGTCCTTCTTCAGTGCAACAAAGGTCCAGGCCAACGGCACCTGTGCAGTGTTCGGGGAACGCAGCACGGCTCCACCTTGGCCAACGGCCACGCACGTGCCAGGTTGCGCGCATGAGACAGCCTTCAGCTCTGGTCCGTAGTCCTCCCAAGACCAGCCACTTGGCACTTCAACTGGCTGCGCAGTGATCGCTTGGGCCGGGGTGATGAACGGCAGCAGTGAGATCAGTAGGCCAAGGCCTGCGAGCGCCGTGATTTCGCGGAGGCTGCTCTTGCGCTTGAGGGTAGGTAACATGTTTAAGTGACCCGCTCCTGCGTAGGACGCTCGTTATTGCTGCGCCGTTGGTTGCTCGGGAGCATAGCGCTCACAACGCTCATAGTTTCCGCTGTCTCAGTCATTCCCGCAGCATCATCGCTGCCCGCGGAGTCTCTGGTGCGCATCAGCAATGTCAAGGTCAGCGACTCTGGCGATGGTGCATTGGTCACCGCCCAAGTGCGCTGGAATGCCGAGGCTATTGACACGTTCGTGATGGCCAAAGGTGATGTGCGCCTGGTTGCAGTGAGCGAGCAGGGCCATCTGCCGACTCTGCTCGGCAAGCAGAGCTTTGACATCTCACAACAGTCCTCCAGCAAGGTGACGATCAAGGTCGCCAAGGACCTGATGGCGGCGATGCACCGCGGCAATCGCGTGGTCCTGACCGCGAGTCAGCACGCTCGAGCCAACAGTCAAGCTCGCTCCGATCGCACCTACGTGACAGTTGCTGAAGTGCAGCCATTCGGGTCGCCCCAGCCGAATATCGGCCGGCGCGACTGTTCGGCAATTCCCGTCGTTCCCGGGGCCATGCTCACGCATTGTGATCTTGTTGGCGCCCACTTTGACAGTGCTCTGGTCTCGATCCACGACGAGAACAGCCATGACTGCAAGGGCGGCGGCGAGGCCACTTGCCTGATGCGCGCTGACCTGACGGGCGCGACAGGCGTGGGCGCTGACTTCAGTGGAGTGAGCCTTGCGGGTGGACGGATAAATGGCATAGACCTCACCAAGGCCAAGCTCGACAATCTCTCGCTTGCTGGCGCCGATGCCGTGGAGATCACGGCGGTTGGCGCGACCAGCGATGCCAAGGGCGAGGATTCAGGCGGCAACTTCTATCGCACCAAGTTCACTGGCTCGGACTTCCGCGAATCGGTGTTCCTTGGCATCTCCATCGAGCGGGCACGCCTTGATAGCGCCAAATTGCAGGGCGCAACATGGCAGACCATCGGGCGCGGAGCGAACTTCCGACAGGCTGATCTCACGGGCATCAAGTTCGGGGAGTCCAAGCTGGACTTCGCCGACTTCCAGGATGCAACACTGACTGGATCCACGCTGCGCGATGACCAACTGACCTTGACATTGCTATGCCGCACGGCACTGCCCGATGGCTCGCAACTGGACCGTTCGCGTGACTGCCGCAGCACAGTTGAGAAGGGCCACCAGCCCTTTCCCAAGCCCGATGCCGGTCAGGTCGATCCCTATGTGAACATCGATCAGGACAGCCTCGTTGTCGGTGACAAGAGCACTACGGTCTCCGCGCTCATCACCTGGGACAGTGATGCGGCGGTCTCGGGCATGGATACTGGCGACCTGCGCCTGATTGCCGTGGATGGCACAAGTGGCATCGCCACGGTGCTCGACAAGCAGACGTACGAAGGCATCACCAAGACGACGAAGTACGCCGTCACGATCTCAGATTCCGGGCTACGCGCCGCGATGAACAAAGGCAATCGCGTGGTGCTGACCGCCACTCAGCATGAGACGGCTACGACCGGGCAGAAGACTCGACGCAGCTTCGTCACCGTTGATGTATTGCAGAAAGGTCCAGGGTTGGGGCAAGTGGGCAAGTACGACTGCTCTCGCGTCGCGCTCACGGCAGATGCTGTCGACGCCCTCGACTACTGCGACCTGTCAGGAGCGATGCTTGACTCCGTTGCGCTGAACGGCAGGTTCATGCAGTTGGTGGATCTCACAGGCGCCACGATGCGCAAGAGCTCAGTTGCAGCGCTGACTCTCGACGGCGCACGCCTGGGCAGTCTCGATGCTTCTGGTGCGTACTTTGCCAATGTCGGACTGTTCAACGCGTGGGCGCCCAAGCTGAAGCTGAGTGGCGGCTACCTCAATGGCAGCAAGTTCTGGGCGCGCAATCTTGATGGCGCTGACTTCAGCAATGCCAAGATCAGCGACACGCCATTCACTGCCGCATCATTGCGCGGGGCGATCTTCAGCAACGCGACCTTCATTCATCAGGACATGGCATTTATCGACTTTCTCAATGCGAAGTTGGACTCCGTTGATGCCACCCAGCTCAACCCTTCGCTGTTCATGGCCGACCTGACTGGCGCCGACATGAGCAAGTCCAAGTGGATCACTGACGAGACCGACCAGACCCCATGGAAATGGGCCACGCTGTGCGGCACCAAGCTGCCTGCAACCCTTGTTGGGATCAGTGGCAACCGAGACTGTCGATTCTGAGGCGAGGAGTGGCATGACTGCTGTGCATCGCGGACAGATCTTCCATGTTGCTGGGCAGGCCTTGGTGACGTCCGCTGTGCGACAACTTGAGCATTTCGAGGATGGGGCACTCGTCGTTGATGACGCCGGAGTGATTGCCTGGTGCGGCTCATTCTCGGAATTGCCTGCGCAGTTCCTTGGTGTTGCGGTTGAGCATCACAAGGACTGCTTCCTGCTGCCGGGGTTTATCGACACGCATATGCACTTTCCGCAGGTATGGAGCGCTGACTCCTATGGCGGCGGGCAGCTGCTGGAGTGGTTGAACGAATGCATCTTCCCAGCCGAGTCTCGGCTGGCGGATCCGGAGTTTGCCCATCAGGCCGCTGTTGAGTGGTGCGATCGGATGATCACTGCCGGCACCACGATGGGGCTGATCTTCGGTTCGGCATTTGCGCACGCGCAGGATTCGCTGTTCTCAGTCGCGCGCGAGCGCGGGCTTCGCCTGGTCTCGGGCCGTGGCATTCAAACTGTGGGGCCAGCGTCAGCTGCTGCGCTGCTCGTCTCTGAGGCGGATGCGATCGCGTTGACTCGGGCCGAGATCGAGAAGTGGCATCCGCTGGATGACGAAGAACGCAAGCACGCCTTGCAGTTCGTTGCCGTCGTACCGCGCTTCAGTCTGTCGGTCACCCGCGAGACCCTGCTCAATCTGGGGGAGTTGTATGACGAGTACCGCGGTCGCGGCGTCTACTTCACCTCGCACCTCAGCGAGAACGCCCGCCCAGGTGATGGCGAGATCGACGCGGTCAAGGCTCACTATGCAGTCGACAACTACCTGGACACCTACGACGGCAAGTGGCTGCCCGGATCTGCTGTTGGCGGCAAGAGCTTCCTTGGCCCGCGAAGCGTGATGGCCCATGCCGTGCACTGCACTGACTCTGAGCTTGCGCGGATGGCAGCTACGCGCACTTCGATCTCGCACTGTCCCGTCTCGCAGTTGTTCCTGGGTTCAGGCACGATGCCGTGGACGCGCACGGTGGCATCGGGAGTGAACATTTCGATGGGTAGTGACATTGGAGGCGGTGACGAGTGGTTCATGCCGCAGATCCTGAACGCGGCCTTCAAGCAGCACATCTCCGAGCGTTCCATCGTCGGCATCGATCCGGCACCGTCAGTGGACGAGTCTGTTTCTCTGCATCCAGCCGAGATGCTCTTTGCCGGAACTCTTGCGGGTGCGCGGGCATTGGATCTTGAAGACCGCATCGGCAACTTCGACGCCGGCAAGGAAGCCGATTTTGTGGTGCTGGATCCATCGGCTTGGGATATGTACGACCAGTCCCTGCGTCACCGCCGGCGTCACACGGACCCTGAGAGTGACCGTGATGCGCTGCTGTTCACCTTGCTGATGATGGCGCGTGAGAAGGCACTCACCAAGACATACGTGCGCGGTCGCAAGCTCGAGACTTCGACCTACCCTCGGTAGTCACCTCAGCCGAAGCGGCTCCAGCGCAATGACAGCACGATGGCCGCAGCGGCCAGCAGCGCTGCGAGGATTGCAAAGAACACGCTGAGTTCGACGTCCTGGGTCTGTGTCACCACGCGGCTTGGCAGTTGGCTGAAGACCTCCAGCAGCTGCTCGGCATCTTGCGCCTTGAAGTACTCCCCGCCAGTCATCTTCGCGATGGCCTGCAAGGTGGGCTCGTCGATCTGACGGAAGTTCCCGCCCCCTCCGAATCCACCGCCACCGGCGCCGAAGCCCTGGCTCGGATTCCCGCCAAATCCCTGGCCGGGGTTTGGGCCGAAGCCCTGGAACTGGAATCCGCCAAGGACCTGGTCTGGCGAGCACACCATCATTTCGGGCTGGGTGGTACCGAATCCGATCGTGAAGACGCGAATGTCGCGCTGCGCAGCGACTTCGCCAGCGATCAGTGGCTCGACTCCACGAGTGTTCGCGCCATCGGTGAGTACCACGATGATGTCTGGCTGGTACTGCCCATCGTCATCTTTCGTGGAGTCAGACTTCGCCAGTTCCACGGTTGTGGGAGCGACATCCTTATTGACTTCGGCAATCGCATCGACACTTGACAGTATGGCCAGCCCGATCGCGGTGCCTCGACCGACCGTCAGTGTCGAGATGGCCTCGAGCAATGAGTCCTTGTTGGAGGTCGGCGGCACGACGAGAGCCGCCACACCGTTGAACGTGACCAAGCCAATCCGACTGTTCTCCGTTTGCTCTTCGATGAACCTAGTCGCCGCCTGCTGAGCCACCGTCAGTCGGTTGGGCGGGACATCGGTATTGCACATGGAGCCAGAAGTGTCCAGCGCAAGGATCATCGAAGTGCTGTTGACCGGGATGGGAAGCGCAGCCGAAGGGCGCGCCGCAGCGAAGGCCAGCAGCGCCATAGCTGCCGCCAGTAGCGCTACCGGAACGTGTCGTTTCCATCGCGCGCGCTGCGGCACCGATGCGCGAATGAGTGCGACGCTGGGAACTCGCACTGCGGTGCGACGTCGACGTCGCAGTTGCCACAGATGCAAGCCGATAAGGGCCGGCGCGGCAAGAGTGAACAGCAGCAGAAGCGGCCAGGCGAAGGACATCACACCACCCGCCCGAGCCAGCGCATCGACAAGATGGCCGCGATGAAGAAGACCATGACTGCCGCGAGACTGAAAAGCGCAGTGACCTCGACCTCTTCAGCCTTCACCTCCCACTGCATGTCCAATCCGTCATAGACCTGCAGTAGGGCGTTTGCATCCTGGGCCTGGTAGTACTTGCCGCCAGTCAGCTCGGCGATGTTGCCAAGGAACTCCGCGTCCAGTGAGGTGGCCACTTGATAGCCATCGACTTCGATGACAGCGCCATCGGCGCTGCCGATGCCCACGGTCGTGATCTTCACCCCGGCCGCAGCGGCGATGTCAGCGACCAGATCTGGGTCAGGTCCTCCCGTGGCCTCCCCATCGGACGCGAGCACGATTGCGGCAGATGGGTGGTAGCCGATGTCCAGCCCGGTGAGGTCACCTTCGAGTTGCTCCGGTGTCAGCGCTACTGGCTGATCCAGGATCGTGTTCAAAGCAGCGAGCAAGCCGGTCCCGATCTGGGTGCTGCCACCGCTGGAGAGTCGATCGATGGCGGCCAGCAACTCCTGGCGATTGTCGGTCGGTTCGGCCACGACCTGAGCGCCGCTGCCCAGTGCCACCAAGCCGATCTCCACGCCTGATGGCTGCTTCTGCACAAACTCCTTGGCTGCTGCCTGCGCTGCTGCCAGGCGGCTCGGCTTGATGTCGTCGGCCGCCATGCTGTTGGACACATCAACTGCGAGAACGACGGTTCCAGTCAATTGCGGAACGGCCAAGGCCACCTGTGGGCGGGCAACGGAGACTGCGAGCAAGATGAAGCCGAACATGAAGATGAGGAATGGCACGTGTCGGCGGCGGCCCAGGGCTGTGGGTGATCCGATGGTCACCAGTCCCGAACTGGCGAGCGCATTCACCCGGATATTGCGTCGGCGCTGCCCAGCGATGTAGCCAAGCACTGCTAGCGGAACGAGCAGCACAGTCGCGAGCAGCGCCGGCCAGATGAAGGACATCAGCGCATTCCGCGCCGCGTGTGAGCCATCCTCACCAAGGAATCGGCGAGGTCGTCGTCGGTCCAGACGGTATGCAGGTGTGCCCCTGTCCGTCGAACGTCTGCGCCCAGGTCGATTTCGCGCTGCATCGCAGCCTGGCGATACTGACCGCGAAAGCCTGGGTCGCTGGTGTCCAGCAGCAACTGCTCTCCAGTCTCGGCGTCCTGCACCCAGATCGTGCCGACGTCGGGCAGTTCCTCCTCGCGGCGATCAGCAATCCGGATGACGACGACGTCATGTCGTTGCGCCAGGGATCCGAGTGCTCGCTGCCATCCGTCGCGCACGATGAAGTCGGAGACGAGGAAGACCAAGGAGCGTCGCTTCAGCATCGACGCCGACTGGTGCAACAAGGGCTCCAGGTCGGTCTCCTGTGCCGAAGCTGGGGTGTGCTGAAGCAGCTGATGGGCCAGGCGCAGCACGTGGGCGCGATTGGCTCCCGCAGGGATGACCTGCTGGATCCCGGCGTCGTAGAGGATCGCCCCGATGCGATTGCCGCCACGCGTGAGCATTCGTGCAAGCGCGACGCACAGTTCGATGAGCACGATGTCCTTGCCCCGATCCGCGGGTCCAAATGCCATCGACGACGAGCGGTCCAGGAGAAGCCAAGCTGTCAGGTCGCGGTCTTCCAGATACTCGCGCACGTGCGGTTCGTCCAGTCGTGCCGTCACGTTCCAATCGATGTGCCGGATGTCGTCGTATGGCTCGTAGGCACGAATATCGGTGACATCGATTCCGGAGCCGCGGGCAGGAGTGCGGAAATCACCACCACGAACGCCCGACAATCTCTTGAGCGCTCGCCAGTCGAGCCGGTAGAGCAGTCCTTCGGGAATTGCCGTGATGGATGTGGCGGACCGCTGCGCTTGCTCCATCGCTGGCTACCGTCGGTCCAACTCAGGCACCGGGGATGCCTTCAGCACTCGATCGATGATGTCGTCGGCCGTCACGCCCTCGGCCAGTGCCTCATAGGACAGCACCAGTCGATGACGAAATACGTCGTGCACGAGATCCTGCACGTCCTGGAAGATCGCGTAGTCACGACCACGAATGAAGGCCAGGGATCGAGCGGCCAAGATGAGGTTGATCGAGGCTCGGGGACTGGCACCAAAGGAGATGAATCGACTCAGCTCGCCAAGTCCCAATGACTCTGGTGCCCGCGTTGCCGTTGCGACTTTGACCGCGTACTCGATGAGACCCGGATCCACAAAGACCAACGCGGCGGCGCGCTGCGCCTGGATCAGCCGATCTGGATTGAGCACCTCATTGATCTGTTCCATCGGCCGCATCATCCGTTCGACGATGACGAACTCCTCGGTCGGGGACGGGTAGCCAACGAGCACCTTCATCATGAAGCGATCCACTTGCGCCTCAGGCAGGGGATAGGTGCCCTCGGACTCGATGGGGTTCTGGGTGGCCATCACCAGGAACGGGTCGGGCACCGGCATGGTCTCGCGGCCGATGGTCACCTGCCGCTCTTGCATGACCTCAAGGAGTGCGCTTTGCACCTTGGCAGGTGCCCGGTTGATTTCGTCGGCGAGCAGCAGATTGGCGAACACCGGACCGGGCACGACTCGGAACTCCCCACTGGGCTGGTGGTAGATCCTGGTGCCAACAACGTCTGCGGGCACCAGGTCGGGAGTGAATTGGATGCGCTGGAAGGTGCCGCCGATGGACTGGGCGAGCGCGTTGATGGCCAGTGTCTTGGCCAGACCCGGCACACCTTCAACGAGCACATGCCCGCGGGCCAGGAGCGCGACGAGAAGACGCTCCAGGAGGTGATCCTGCCCAACGATGGACTTCTTCACCTCATAGAGCACTGCCTCCATCGGTTGGGATAGTTGCCGATTCAATGGCTCGCCTGTCGTGGTCATCTTTCGGGACCCCCGCCTTCTCCTGTTGTGCCAAGTGCGGTGCCGATCGGCACCGCGAAACCGATTCCGATGAAGTAGCCGATGTCAGAGGGGTTGGCAAGGGAAGACACCACGCCGATGACCTGTCCACGGTCGTTCAACAGCGGTCCGCCTGAACTTCCCGGATTCACTGCAGCGTCAAACTGGATGAGCCCGCTCAGACTGACCATTTCGCTGCCGTTGATCGCCCTGTTCAGTCCTGACACCACGCCCTCCGTCGTAGTGGCGATCAGACCGAGGGGGTTGCCCATGGCAACGACCCGATTGCCGACGGCCACGCCACCGCCGAGCACTGCCGGCACGACCAGTTCCGGTCGTGCTTGCGGTGTGAGTGTTGCGACGTCATTGCCCGGATCAGCGAGCACGACGAAGGCTTCCGACTTCGTCCCATCAGCAAACTCAACTTCAATCGACTGGGCATTGCCGACGACGTGGTACGCGGTGAGGATCGTTCCCGCGGCATCGATGACGACTCCAGTCCCCAAGCCTTTGTTCTCACCCTTCACATCGGCAGTCGCGGCCGATTCAGTGCGCACCACGACAAGGGAAGGCAGGATGACTTCGTAGATCTGCTCGGCGGAAAGCGACTTGGGCCCGGTCGCTGAAGCAGATGGCGAGGGCCTGGGCAAAGCGGTGTCCGTGCTGGAGGAGCCGATGCGAAACGCGAGGACGGCTACCAGAGCGAAGCCAAGAACCGCAAGAACGCATGCCCCCACTACCCGAGTCGTTCGGCGCATGCTCATCGGCGATCTCGCCATCAGTTGAGTTGGGGCTGCCTTCTGCAGTCATGCTGCCATCTGATTGAGCATTCAAACAAGGCATCGCTCAGCAAAACAGTGCTCATGAATCTTCCAGATGCCCACCGTTCATCTGGCCGATTCCTGCGTGCAACTCTCACGCCCGGTAGATGTCCTCCATCAGCAGAAGAACATGTCCTGATTGCCGAGCAGGCCCTTGCCCAGAGTCTTGGTCAATGGTCCAACCGTTGCCACAGTTGGTGACGCCCAGGCGATCGGGAACACGACCTTCTTGTCGCCCATCCCACCGAGGTTCCTTCGGATCACCGTGACGCGAATGATCGCCTGGTTGTCCTGAGTGCCAGCCCAACAGGCTGTCGCCTTGGTGCGGTTGGTTGCGCGCGCGACGCTGATCAATGTTGCTGGGGGAGTCTTGCCGCCGAGCACGATGTTGGTCATGCCATCGGTGTCGCCTTCCCACGGCGCACTCACGGTGAATGACGCGCCAGCGGTGTAGGCGGTGGGAACGGTGAGAGTGACAAAGCCGTTCTTGACTAAGGCGCTTGGCCCATCCCAATGATCAGGCTTGCTTGGCTGCACGGTGCTGGCCGGTTCGTTCTTCAATCCGCGTTCCACGCCAATGGTGCAGCCTTCGCAGCCCTTGACGACCAGGGTGACGGTCGTCTTTGGCATCGGTGCTGTTGTCGTGGCACTTGCTGTCGGTGACGGACTCGTCGTCGCGGCGTGGCTGGTCGTGGCAAGCATTGCGGTACTGCTCGCGACAACGGTGATGAGCATGGTGATCGAGCGTGCGCGCATATGGATTGTTCCGTTCGTTTCTCTTAGGCGTTGTCCATGAAGAAGGCGGCGAATACGGGGATCAAAGCCACGAGCGGAACAAAGGCGACGATGATGAGGAACTTGCCGCCCCAGCTCTTGCGACGGGTCAGTGCCCACGCGATCCAGATGCCCGGAATCATGAGCAAAGCCATGAATTCAAAGGCCCAGACGCCGTAGAAGACGAACCAGGCCCACAACTCCAGGTCAGTGCCTTGATCAAACAGGAACACGGTTGCGATGGCGGGCCAAGCGCCCATGACAAAGAGCACGGCCCAGATGATGGAGATGACGATTGGCGCTACTGCATTGCGCGGTTCAGTCATCTGTGTCATGTGCGAACCCTAGTGAATGCGCGTCCAGTAACTTGTGTGCCGCGAGTCCGTCCCAACAGTTTGCTGGACCTGCCATGCTGTGCCCTCAGTCGACATCAGAACTTCGAAAGGACCTATCGCATGAGCGATCAGACACCACCGCCATCGGAAGAGCCGGAGTCGGTTCCGACTCCAGAGCCTGTGGTCTACACACCACCAGCCGATCAGCCTGTTACATACACACCGGCACCACCGGTAACCGTCCCCGCCACTGGCGCGCAGAACGGCACGGGAACTGCTGCACTGATCTTCGGCATCCTGCAGTTCTTCTGCATCCCACTGATTGGCGCAATCCTGGCCATCGTCCTTGGTCGCATTGGCATCAACAAGGCCAAGCGCGGAGAAGCCAGCAATGGCGGCATGGCCAAGGCAGGCTTCTGGCTGGGCATCGTGGGTCTGATCCTCACGATCATCGGCGGCATCATCGCTGTGTTCGTGCTGGTTTTCGCCGTGAACACACTGAGCACCAACACCGATGCCAAGGTCAACTCAGAGACCGGTCTGGCCGACGGTCAGTACCAGATGGATCCATCGATCAACTACACACTCAATGACCGCTGCGGATTCACTGGCGATCCCTATGACGCAACGATGACCGTCGTTGCCAAGGGCGTCACGGTTTCCGGCTCGGGAACAACTGAGTGCGGCACGGCAACCATGGACGTCAGCGTTGTCCGCTTTGATGTCGAAGGCGGCGTGGCAAGGATCATCCAGGTTCAGTAGCACTGGCAGCACTGGGGTGGTCGGGCCATTGGCCCGGCCACCCCAGTCGTCTTTGTTGGGTGTGCTCGGGTTGGCTCCCGGAACTCATGCAACTTTCCTTCGGAGAATCCCATTCTGCATTCAAAGAATGCTATTCTTCAACTATGGCGCAGATGGTGGGGGAGAAGGCCGCTGGTGGCTTGCATCGCTCAGGTGGATTTGCTGAAAAGGCCTCCCCGCTGGCTCCAGTCACGTTGAATCTCATGCAGCCGGCAGCCGAAGGTGCTGCTGGCCGGAGCAGGAGCCGTAGATGAGCTACTTGGAACAACTCTTTGATCTGACTGGCAAGGTCGTGGTCATCACCGGCGGCAGTCGCGGACTTGGCCGCGAGATGACCTTCGGCTGCGCGCAGGCCGGTGCCAACGTGGTCATCGCATCGCGGAATTTCGATACCTGTGCTGAAGTCGCCGCGGAGGTCACGGCACTCACTGGTCGCGAGGCGATGGCCTACGGACTGCACGTGGGTCGCTGGGAGCAGCATGAGGCCTTCACTGACGCGGTGTATTCCCGCTTCGGCAAGGTCGACTGCCTGATCAACAACGCGGGCATGTCACCCATCTACGACAAGAACACTGATGTCACCGAGCAGATGTTCGACAGTGTGGTGAACCTGAACTTCAAGGGGCCCTTTCGACTCACCGCATTGATGGGGGAGCGGATGGCTGCCGCCGGCTCTGGCTCGATCATCAATGTGTCGTCCACCGGCTCCTTGCGTCCTGGCCCCAACATCATTCCGTACGCCGGAGCAAAGGCCGCGTTGAATGCGATGACCGAAGGCTTCTCCAAGGCCTTTGGGCCCTACGTACGTGTGAACACCTTGATGCCTGGGCCATTCCTTTCAGATGTGTCCAAGGCCTGGGACGTTCCGCAGACCACGGCCTCCTTGCAGAACACGCAAGCGCTGCAACGCATCGGCAATCCGCCGGAGGTCGTGGGCCTGGCGATCTACTTGGCGTCTGATGCATCAAGTTTCACCACGAGTGCCACCATCCGCTGCGACGGCGGGCTGTACTAGATCCCTTTCTCAACCCCACATATTTGTTCACAACCATAGGAGCGCATGATGGCAATTGATTTCCGAGTAGAGCCCGAGTTCCAGGAGCTGCTGGACTGGACTCGCGAGTTCGTCAAGACCAAGATCAAGCCGATCGATCTTGTCTGGCCGCACGATGTCTACAAGGACATGACGCCACAGCAGGCCGCGATCATCAATCCGCTCAAGGACGAAGTGCGCGCCAAGAAGCTGTGGGCCTGCCACCTGGGGCCAGAGCTCGGCGGCCAGGGCTACGGCCAACTGAAGCTGGCCTTGATGAACGAGATCCTGGGCACCTCACGCTGGGCGCCTCGGGTGTTCGGCACCCAGGCACCTGACACCGGAAACGCCGAGATCATCGCCCACTTCGGCACCGACTGGCAGAAGGAGGCCTACCTTGAGCCATTGCTCGAAGGCGGCATCGTGTCCTGCTACTCGATGACCGAGCCTCAGGGCGGCGCCGACCCAGGCGTGTTCACCACCAACGCCCACAAGGAAGGCGATGAGTGGGTCATCAACGGCCGCAAGATCTGGTCATCCAATGCTCGTTGGGCCACCTTCTTCATCGTGATGGTCGTCACTGATCCTGATGCACCTGTGACCTCCCGCTTCTCGATGTTCCTGCTGCCGCGCGATACACCGGGCATCACCATCGAGCACAACTTCGGTATTGCCGGCGAAGGACCAGAGGATGTCTCTGAGGGTCTGGTCAGCTACAAGAACGTGCGCGTCAGCGACGACGCCATGCTCGGCGGGGTTGGCGAGGCCTTCAAGGTTGCGCAGACCCGACTCGGTGGAGGTCGCGTGCACCACGCCATGCGCACCATCGGCAACTGCCAGGAGTTCCTGGACATGATGGCCGAGCGCGCACTTTCGCGTTCGACCAAGGGCACTTTGCTGGCTGAGAAGGAGTCGGTGCAGACGATGCTCGCGGATTCCTACATTGATCTTCAGCAGCTGCGTCTGTTCGTGCTCTACACCGCGTGGCAGATCGACGAGTACATGGACTATTACCGCGTGCGCAAGGACATTGCAGCAATCAAGGTGCAATGCGCGCGGGTGTACGAGCGCATCGCCACACGTGCCCTGCATCTGCACGGTGCCATTGGCTCATCGACTGCTCTGCCATTTGCCGGGGCCCTGCTCGGCGCTCAGATCATGGCACTGGTCGATGGACCAACCGAGGTGCACCTGGCCACAGTCGCCAAGCAGCTGCTGCGCGACTACAAGCCGACCGCAAGCGTGTGGCCGACCTACCTCATCCCGAACATCACCGCAGATGCTGAATTGGCGTTGCTCGGCAAGGAGCTGACCGAGCGCGTTCCGGAGTAGCGCACCAGATTTATCCCACAAAGTATTTATTGAGTCGCAGATCTGCAGGATTGAGCCCGTGGGGCGGGTGGCGGAGCAGCACCCCCTCACGGGCTTACCTGATGCTTACATGTGATGTGCCTGACACTTGGTGATATCCATTTCGATGGACTTGTGCCCTCGTGCGACACTGACAGAGTTCGAATAAGGACTTGCCAATAGGTGAAGCGGAACGCGAACGATTTTCTATCTATAGGCAGATGATGACTTTTTCCAGCACTCGTGTTTGTCCTCTCGCGTGACCACCGATACCGCGACCCGACCTGAACCAGCAGCCTCATCGGCAGAGCCCACGCAGAGTCCTGGATGGATCAAGAACCTCGTTCTCGGCATGTTCGTCGCAGTGCCGCTAGCCGCGCTTCTCGGCGCGCTGCCGCTGGCCATCATCATCGGCTGGGTGTCCGTCGTGGACATCATCATGATGGTCGCGCTCTATTACATCGGCGTGCATGGCGTCACGATCGGCTATCACCGTCTCTTCACACACAACGCCTTTCGCGCGGGCCCATTCATGCGTGGCTTCCTTGCCGTGGCCGGCAGTGTCGCAGTTGAAGGCCGGGTGGTGGACTGGGTTGCCGATCACCGCAAGCATCATCAGTTCTCTGACCAGGCACGTGACCCGCACTCACCTTGGGCCTATGGCACTGGCCTGCGCCACCTGCTGCGCGGCTTCCTGCACGCACATGTCGGCTGGCTGTTCACCTATTCGGGCACGGACGCCAAGAAGTACGCACCAGATCTGATTGAAGACCGGGCACTTGTGCGCATCAGTCGCCTATGGCCACTGATCGCTGTGATCACCTTTGTGATTCCAGTTGCCATCGGCTTTGCCTTTGATGGCTGGTGGGGCGCGCTGCGGGCCTTCTTCTGGGCCGGGCTGGTTCGCGTTGCCCTTGTCCACCACATGACGTGGTCGATCAACTCCATCACGCACATCTTCGGCAAGAAGCCATTCACCAGTCGCGACAAGTCAGGCAACATCGGCTGGATCGCGGTTGTGGGCTGCGGCGAGAACTATCACAACTACCACCACGCGGATCCCAGCAGCGCTCGTCACGGCGTGCTACGCGGTCAGCTCGACAGCAGTGCGCGCATCATCCGGATGCTCGAGGGTGTTGGACTGGTGACCGATGTGAAGTGGCCAAGCCAGGCGCGCATCAACAAACTACGCGTGAAGAAGCCGGCCTAAGAAGCTGGCACAAATGTGCAATGAGCCTGGTCCCTGACCAGGCTCATTTGCTTGCTGCGGCCCTACTTGTCGACGTCGAGATCCAAAGTCAGATGGCGCATGTAGCCGCGTGCGTGCCGACGGGCATCTTCTGGACGCATCTTCCAGGTCGTGGCCCAGTCGCCGCCCGGCTGACCGGTGGCATTGACGACGTAGGCAGCGATGCCGGCCTCAGCTGTTTTTGGCCAGCCGTCATTGGCAAGAATCTGCTCCATCCCATCAAGGATGCGTCCCAGGCGGCGAACAGTGGTGTCGACCTCAAAGCGCTTGATCACCTGGGCGTAGGTCATTGGACGGTCGCCACCTGAGAAGGCATCAGTCTTCACGTAATCCAGAAATGGCCCCTTCAACTGCAGTGCCAATTCATGCTCATTTGCTGTGTGGGTGAGCTTGGGATTCATGGTGCAGATCTGACAAGTGCCATTCGTGGCGATTGGGTCCATACCTGCGAATGTAACGGCAAGGCCTATGGCTGCGTAACCACCCATGGGCAATTGTCCAAGAATCGGACTGTGCGCCTCATGGAAGTCAGGCAACCCTCCCGGGTACGTATGGCAAGACGGCATCAGCTGAATAGCCGTAGTGGTTGGCGGCGATGCCAGCCAGACAGGTGTCGCGCAGCCAAGTCACCTCATTGGTAGGCAAGCTCAGGAAGATGACCGTGGTGTCGGGATGCTTCAACGTGAAGTTCCAGCATTCACTGTGGACGGCAGCAACTTCTACTGGAGATTGCGCTGTGAGGATGTGCCGCTGCAATCGAGAGGAGTAGACCTCAAGGATTCGCTCGAGATCTGTGCCATGCATGGTTACTTGGGTCGCCATGGCCACACGATTGCGCAGCTACATTGCCAGTGAATGAACATTGATGAACGCTGTGACTACCCCTTGACCACAAGTTGGTCGAGCAATCGTGCGGTGGCCTGCGCTACGGCTGTGACGGCCTGGTCGAACGCCTCCTTGTTATGCGCGGCGGGTGCTCGGAAGCCGCTGATCTTGCGCACGTATTGCAGCGCGGCTGCCTCGACGTCGGTCGGACCGACATCTTCAGTGAACGGTGGGCGAAGGGTCTTGATGCTTCGGCACATGGAAGAAGGCTAAGCCCGAACCTTGCCTGCTCTGGCCTCAATTCGCCGACCGAGATCCTCCAACTCGTCGATCAGCGCTGAGGCACCCCATATCTGATTGCGGGTGCGATGGCTGAGGGGGCGAATGATGCCCGCAGCGTGCAATCGATTCACCGCGGTATAGACAGCGGCCGTAGTGACGCTCAGCTGGCTCTGGATATCTGCGACGGCTATTGCCGGATGTGTCAGAAGCAACTCCAGGATGCGCAAGGCTGCACTGTCGCTGCGAGTAGGACCCAGTTCGTCTCGCCACTGAGTTGGGATGTCCTTCAGTCGAACGGCTGTCGCGGCGGATTCATCTGTGGCAATTTGCGATGCTGTCACGAAGCTCATCACGATTGGCTCAGCATCACCCGCGCGGAAGCTTTCAAGCGCGGCGAAATATTCGTCTTTTCGCGCGACAAGCGCTGATGCAAGAGGAATGACGATTTGTGTTGTCGTTCCTCGCACTCGAAGAATTGCATTGACCAGCGCTCTGCCGATACGTCCGTTGCCGTCGGTGAATGGGTGAACTGTTTCGAACTGCGCGTGTGCAATTGCTGCCAGTAGAAGGCTTGGCATGTGTGTGCGATTTGAGAATTGCACGATGTCGTCAAAGAGTGCTGGGACTAGTTCGGGTGGGGGAGGTGCGAGTAGTGCATCTCGGGGGGAGTAGTCGCTGCCGCCCACCCAGTTTTGCATCGTGCGAAGATGCCCGGCATACGGGAGTTCCGATGCATCTGCTGCCATCAGTGCTGCCTGCGCTCGCAAGAGATCTGAGCCGGTGATCACTTTGCTAACAGAGATGCTGTCCATCAACTCGCGCGTTGCCCTTGTTGCATCAACCATTGCTACTGCCGAGCTATTGCCCTTGTTGCCATACATCGCTCGGGCATAGTCATCGATTGAGGCAACGATCTGCTCGATCTTTGAGGAGGCAACTGATTCGGTTCGCAGCAACAGCCCGCCAAGTGCTGTCAATGACTGGCCATGGGAGGCGTCAAGAGCGGAGATTGCCCGCGTGTTGTCCTCAAGGAGCATTGCAAGCTCTGCGGGCAGCCCAAGAGTTCGGTCGCCAAGGAATTCGGGAATCGTTGTGGTGACTTCCTTGAGAAGTCGGTCTTCACGCAGGCCAGCCCGAACGCTCTGCTGCCATGGCCTGGTTTCTTTGCGTGCTTCAGGCCATGGCAACATGGAGCAATTCTATAGTTATTCTAGTTTAGACACCATAAACTACAATAACTTGGTGGATATTCCAGTTTATGGCTCTCAAGCGACGATGCGCGATGCGCGCAGCTCTGCAATGCGAGCCGCATCCAGGCCAACGATGTCTCGCAGGATGTCGTCGGTGTCAGCGCCGAAGTCCGGTGCTGGGCGGCCCGGTCCTGCGTCCTGATCGAACATCACTGGCGGCATGACCACTGCTGGCGTGCCAGGCTCGTCAGTTGGCACGCGAACCATGCCGTTGGCCTGAGCCTGTGGGTCCTCGTACATCTCCTGCGCGTTCTGCACTGGAGCCCACACGCCCTTGGATGGCAGCAGGATGACCTTCCATTCAGCCAAGGTCTTGGTCGCGAAGATCTCGTCCATGATCGCCATGAGGGCTGGCGAATTGGCCATCCTGTTTGCTGTTGAGTCAAAGCGCGGATCCGTGATGAGCTCGTCGTGCTTGAGCAGGCGAGCCAGGTCCTCAAACTCATCCTGGTGATCACCCAGGAATGACATATAGATGAAGCGACCATCACCGGTCTTGTAGTTGGTGCCCGACCATTGGCTGAGGGTGCGGTCAACGAACTGGCCGAACATTGCTGGCCCGCCAGGGCCAAAGCCAGCGCTGATGATCGCCGGTGCGTTGAACCAGGCGGCGGTGCCCATCAGTGATGAGTCCACAACCGGTGCTTCCCCCGTGCGCTCGCGCTTGAGCAGAGCGGCGCAGATGCCGCCAGCGAGCACGAGCCCTGACATGCCGTCGCCATGACCGACCATGCTTGGCGGGTTCTGGGTGTTGGTGACCTGCATGGCAGCCACGCTGAGTGAGCCACGTGACCACCAGCTGGCAGCGTCATAACCGCCACGCATGTTCTCTGGTCCAAGTGGGCCAGCGCCGGTGCCCTTGGCATAGATCAGCCTGGGGTTGATCTTCCTGAGGTCATCAACGTCGAAGCCGAGCTTGGTGCGGGTCTTTGGCAGGAAGCTGGTCAGGAAGACATCGGACTCCTTGACCAACGCGTAGAGAGTCTCGCGACCTTCATCGGTGGCCAGGTTCAGCGCCAGTGAGCGCTTGCCGCGGTTGTAGTGCTTGAACATCCATGCCGCGCCGCCTGGCTCAAGTGATCCGCCCGCGAACAGGCGCATCGGGTCTGGGGAGTTGGGATTCTCAATGTGGATGACATCGGCGCCCCACTCGGCGAGTACGCGTGCGGCGGATGGGCAAAAGGCCCACATGGTCAGGTCAAGAACGCGAAAGCCATCAAGCATGCCGCTCATCGATACTCCGTTTCAGTTGCCCGCGAGGTGGTGGTTGGGGCGTCACCGTGAATGGTTCGACAACTTAGGCAGGCTCAGGGTCATCGTCAACGGAAATGGCCAAACTGCCGCTGTTCTCAGGAATGCGCATCGCAAATCGGTCATACTGCTCCAACGCCGCGGAGCCCATCAGCCCGCGAGCCATCGGCCCGGGAGTAGGCGCACTTCGTGACGACTGCAGTTCGCACTGTGCACGGCTGGAAGCGCAACAACTACGCCGCGACCCTTGCCGTGGCATTGGTAGCCACCACCTTCTCCTTCACCGCTCCATTCCTGCCCCTGTATCTGGAGGAGATGTCGGATCTCTCCGGACCCGAGGCAGCGATGTGGGCGGGCATTGCCACCGGCCTTGGCGGCTTCTTCATGTTTGTCTCGGGCCCGATCTGGGGAGCGCTGGGTGACAGGTACGGGCGCAAGGCGATGCTCGTGCGTGCGTGCTTTGGTGGTGCTCTCGGCTTGCTGCTCATTGGGCTGGCGACTTCGGTCTGGCAGATCGTGGCGATCCGCGCCTTCATTGGCTTCATGGCCGGCGCCGGTCCGGCCGGCATGGCCTTGGTCTCGGCATCCACGCCGCCGGATCAGATGTCGCGCTATCTGGGACGCTTCCAAGGCGGGGTCATGGTGGGCACCGGTGCCGGCCCAGTTATCGCCTCGGTGCTCATTGCCATCTGGAGCTACAAGACCACCTTCATCATCGGTGGCATCCTGATGTTCTCCGGGACCATCGTGGCGATGCTCATGATCAAGGAGCCCGCGCGACCTCCCGTTGTTGCGTCAGTCAACGGCGTGCCCAAGGCCTCAGGCTTCAAGTCGATCATGGCGTCGCCGATTGCTCGTTCGGCTTTGATCCTGGTACTGCTGCTTGGCCTGGCTGCGCCGATGATCCAACCGATCCTTCCCACCTTCGTGGTGTCGATGCTTCCCCCTGACGCGAACAGCACGGCGATCATTGGCTGGATGTTCTTTGCCATCGCGGTGAGCATGGCCATTGGTGCGGTCTACTCCGGGCGGATCCTGTCGCGCATCGCGCACACGCGGGTACTGCTGTGGTCCACGATCGGGATTGCGGTCTTCCTGGTTCCGATGATCTTCGTGCAGAACATGCTTGTCTTCTCAGTGCTGCTCATCGGGATGTCGCTGTTCGCTGGAATGCTGGCAACCGGAAGTGCATCGCTGCTGCCGACTCTGGTCTCGGCTGCTGCGCTCAGCGCAATCTTCGGCCTGTATCAAAGCGTGCAGGCGCTATCGGGGCAGATGGCCCCGGCTATTGGCGGCATCATCGCGGCACGATTTGGGTACCCCGCGGTATTCGCAATTGCGGCGGCGACCTTGCTGCTGCTTGGCCTGCCGATGTACTACTACTTCAAGAAGGTCGTGCGCACACACGGCGATGACCCGGCAATCCTTGAAAGGCCAGTGCAGGCCAACTGAGATCACTCCCAGACGGGTGTGCGCCCCCCGGCATAGCGCTCGCCGAATGAACCATTGGGCAGGATCTCAAGGATTGTGGCCAAGTCCGCTGCGCTGAGTTGCAGCTTGGCGGCGCCGACGTTCTCTTCAAGACGCTTGGGGCTCTTGGTGCCTGGGATCGGCACGATGTCATCGCCTTGAGCCAGCAACCACGCGATTGCGAGCTGGGCAACGGTGCCGCCCTTGCTCGCGGCCAGTTCCTTGAGCTGGGCAACGGCGTTCATGTTGGCGTCAAAGTTCTCACCCTGCCAACGTGGATCGTGGCGACGCATGTCATCTGCCGCGTACTCATCTGGCCTGCGAACATCGGCCGTCAGGAAGCCACGACCCAGCGGTGAGTACGACACGAAGCCGATGCCCAACTCACGCGTCATCGGCAGCACGGCGTCCTGGACATCGCGCTCGAACACCGAGTACTCGGTCTGGAGCACCGAGACCGGCTGCACGGCATGCGCGCGCTTGATGGTCTGCGGCCCGGCTTCGCTCAAGCCGAAGTACCGAACCTTGCCGGCGTCGATGAGTTCCTTCACCGCGCCGGCAACATCTTCGATCGGCACCTCGGGATCAACGCGGTGCTGATACAGCACATCGATGTAGTCGGTGTTGAGGTAGCGCAGGCTGTTCTCGGCCACCTGACGGATGTTCTCTGGTCGGCTGTCGACGCCGCCGGGGCGGCCATCGACGAACTTGAAGCCGAACTTGGTGCACAGCACCACCTGATCACGGAATCCGGCTACCGCCTTGCCGAGCAGGATCTCGTTGGATCCAGTGCCACGGCCATAGAGCTCGGCGGTGTCATAGAAGTCGACTCCAAGCTCGAAGGCTCGATGAATGGTGGCGATGCTCTCGGCATCATCGGCTGGGCCGTAGGCCATGGTCATGCCCATGGTGCCCAGGCCGATGGCATTGGCCTTTAGCCCCTGATTGCCAAGAATGCGCTGTTGCATTGCTGCTCCTTTGATGTGGTGGTCAGGCCAGGCTGCGTCGACGACCGGCCGGAGTCATGGCGGGCAGGGCCCAACCCGAATCCATGCCATCCAGGATTTCACCTGGAGCCACGATCTGGTCGATCTGATCGAGCACTTCCTGGCTCAACTGGATTTCATCAGCGCCGATCTGGGTCACGAGCTGGTCCATCGTGCGAGGGCCGATGATGGCGGAGGTGACACCGGGGTGCTCGAGCACGAATGCGATGGCCATTTGCGGCAAGGTGAGGCCAGCATCAGCGGCGAGCTTGCCGAGTGCGTCGGCTGCCACCAACTTGGCCCGGTTCTCTGGTAGCGAGGGATCAAGAGCACCGGTTGATTTGCGGATGCCGGCGCTGGTGGAGTCGGTTGAGCCCTCCAGCTTGTAGCGGCCACTGAGCCAGCCACTTGCCAGCGGACTCCATGTGAGGGTGCCCATGCCGTACTTCTGGGCCGTAGGCAGGACGTCGCGCTCGATGCCGCGCACGAAGATCGAGTACGGCGGCTGCTCGGCGACCACCCGATTGAGATTCTTGCGATCGGCCAGCCACTGGCCTTCCACGATCTCCGTCGCGGGGTAGGTCGACGTGCCGATGTAACGGATCTTGCCCTGATGTACGAGGTCATCAAGTGCCCGCAGTGTCTCTTCGAAATCCGTGCCGGGCTCGGGACGGTGCACCTGGTAGAGGTCGATCCAGTCGGTCTGCAGGCGCTTCAGTGAATCCTCGACCTCCTTGATGATCCAGCGGCGGGAGTTGCCGCGCTTCAGTAGATCGGTGCGGTGCATGGGGTTGTGGAACTTGGTTGCCAGCACCACGTCATCGCGCCTGCCGATCAGTGCCTTGCCAACGATGGTCTCGGATTCACCGAAGGAGTACATGTCGGCGGTGTCGATGAAGTTGATGCCGCTGTCCAGGGCCTTGTGGATGATCGAGATGCAGCTGTCGTGGTCGGGCTCACCCCAACGCCCGAACATCATTGCGCCCAGGCAGAGCTGGGAGACGTAGACGCCAGTGGAGCCAAGTGCACGAGTTGTCATGAGGAGTTGCCTTTCAATTGTGTTGGAAATTGCGAAAGAAGACTCGAGTGCCCTTGGCTATTGGAAGCCAACGACCGGGTGCGGCTTGTAGGGCGCTTCAAGGCTGGCGATGTCCTCGGGACTCAACTTCACCTGGAGTGCTTCGACTGCATCGGTGAGGTGATGCTCCTTGGTGACGCCGACGATTGGTGCGACCACGCCAGGCTTGCTGAGCACCCACGCCAGTGCCACCTGAGCGCGAGGGACGCCATGCTTCTCAGCTACTTCAGCAACCCGCTCGACGATCACTTGATCCTCATCCAGATACAGGTTCTTGCCGAATTCATCGGTTTCACTGCGTGCGCTCGTCATTGACCAATCACGAGTCAGTCGGCCACGGGCAAGTGGACTCCACGGGATCAAACCGACGCCCTGGTCCACGCACAGCGGATTCATCTCTCGCTCTTCTTCGCGCTGCAGCAGGTTGTAGTGATTCTGCATCGAGATGAAGCGAGTCAGGTGCTTGGCGTCAGCGGTGTACTGGGCCTTGGAGAACTGCCAGGCCCACATCGATGAAGCGCCGATATACCGCGCCTTGCCGGCTTTCACCACATCGTGCAGAGCCTCCATCGTCTCCTCGATCGGGGTGCGGCGATCGAAGCGATGGATCTGATAAAGGTCGACGTAGTCAGTGCCAAGGCGCTTCAGGCTTGCGTCGATCTCAGTCATGATCGATTTGCGCGACAGTCCCTGCGCATTGACGTCCTTGCGCATTGGTCCGTTGACCTTTGTGGCGATGACCACTTCTGCACGCGGGATGTAGTCAGCGAGAGCTCGTCCCAGGATCTCCTCACTGGTGCCATCGGAATAGACATTGGCGGTATCAAAGAAATTGATGCCAAGTTCAATGGCCGCCTTGATGAGTGGCCGGCTGGCCTCTTCGTTCAGACTCCACGGATGCGGTCCGCGCTCGGGGACACCGAAACTCATGGCGCCAAGGCAGATGCGGGACACGGACAGACCTGAGCGACCAAGCTTGGCGAAATGCACGGTGGGCAGCACCCTTCGATCGTGGCGACGGGAAAGCAGTGTGGTGACTGGAAAGTAGTCGGTGTCAACATCACAGTCAACCGCGTTCGCACGCCGGTACAGTGAGCGGGTGTCCAGCGCCCCTACGCCCTATCACCACGGTGATCTGCGCAGCGCCCTGCTGGATGCAGCAGAACAGTCCCTGCGTGAAGGCGGGGCCGCAGACATCTCCCTTCGAGGTCTGGCTCGTCAGCTCGGCGTCAGTCATGCAGCCCCTCGTCGTCACTTTGCCGACAAGCAGGAATTGCTGGATGCCGTCGCTGAATTGGGCTGGAGCCGGGTCGATGAGCAGATGCGCCTCGCCGATGAATCAGTGGCCAGCCAGGATCTTGAGGCACACCTCATCGCCCGCGGTATCCGCTACGTGCGCTTTGCGATCTCAAATCCGGCACTCATCGAATTGATGTTTGCGTACAAGACTTCAGGCCGTCGCCCGCCGCCACCTGAGGGCATGATCGGACCGAGTTCGATCGATCTGCTTGTGGATGCGCGACGCAGGGGAGAGCTCGCGGTGTCGTCGGGCCAGTTGGCTCGATCAGTGTGGGCGCAACTGCAAGGCATCGCCGCCTTGGCCATTGGTGGGTTCATCCCTGATGTCGATCTGGATGCAGCGGTGGCTGCCGGCATTGAGCAGCTCATGGTGAATACCTCTTCTGCTCTTGCCTGAGAAATGATGTGAATGATCAAAGCGCGTGCATCCTTGGATGCGTCATAGCTGACCAGTTGTAGTTCAGCCCGACTTCACACGAGTGCTCATCGATTGCGCGAACGTCGTATCACCGCCAATAGCCGGTGGGAGCGCGGCCACCGGCGGATGGCCTCCATTCAAGTGCAGATTCGGGGGCTGCAGTGTGGGAATTGAATTGTGCACAATAGAATTTGCATCTGCAAAGTTGCCGCAAGTTCTCCTTGAGTCCGGCATCTAGAATGTGAAGGGCGAACTGAACCACAGATATCGGTATCGCTTTTCCAAGTGAGAGCCCCCGCAAATGGCCTACAAAGTTGATTGCGGGGGCTTCACGCCCGCCATTCCTCTGGCGCCCCCACGTCATACTCCAAGGAATCACATGTCCACTGAAGAGCGCATTTCATCCACTCGAGTCATTGCCGCCCCAGCCTCGGCCATCTACGCGCTGGTCTCCAGTCCCGAAGGTCACGTGCAGATTGATGGATCCGGCATGCTCGTGGCCGCGCCTGACAGCAAACAGGTCACTGCCGTGGGTGACACCTTCTTGATGCACATGGACCGTGCGCCACTTGGCGACTTCCCTGACATGGGCAAGTACGACGTCACGGTGATCATCACCAACATTGCAGAGGACCAACTCGTTGAATGGGGAATTCTGGCCAATGACGGAAAGCCCTTCGGCTATGTCTATGGCTACGCACTCAAGGCTGTCGGCGGCAACTCAACTGAAGTCACTTCGTACTGCGACTGGAGTGGATTGTCAGAGAAGCGCAAGGCGCGCATCGCTTTTCCGATCGTGCCGTTGAGCATGATGGTCAAGTCCCTGGATAACCTCGAGGCAATCGTGACGAAGTAATTGCTGGCTAGCTTGCTTCGTGGAAGGGCGCCTTCGTCGTCGACGATCTCCTGGTGCAGGCCGTCACCGCAACTGCATGACTACCAGGCGTAGGCCTCAGGCGCAGTGCCGCCTGGGCCTGGGAACAGCACGTCGAGTTCCTTCATGGCGTCGCTATCGAGTGTGATGTCCAGTGCGCGCAGTGAACCGTCGAGTTGCGCAAGAGTGCGCGGCCCAATGATCGGTGCGGTGACTGCCGGGTTGTGCAGCAACCAGGCAAGAGCGGTGTCCGCTGGGTCCTCGTCGCGCTTGGCACAGAAGTCCTCCCACGCCTGAATCTGCGGACGCAGTGCTTCGAGGCGATCGTTGGTGCGCTGCACCTTGCTGCGGCCCACGTCGCCAGATTCGAGCTTCTTGATGATGCCGCCCAGCAATCCGCCCTGCAGAGGTGACCACGGGATGACGCCAAGGCCGTAGAACTGCGATGCCGGTAGCACCTCAAGTTCAACGGTGCGTTCGAGCAGGTTGTAGATCGACTGCTCACTTGCCAGCCCAAGGAAGTTGCGGCGACGGGCAGCCTCCTGCGCCTGGGCGATGTGCCAGCCGGCGAAGTTGGAAGAGCCGACGTAGATGATCTTGCCTTGATTGCGCAGGACCTCCATGGCTTCCCAGATCTCATCCCAAGGCGTGCGGCGATCAACGTGGTGCATCTGGTAGATGTCGATGTAGTCGGTCTGCATGCGCTTCAAGGACGCGTCGCAGGCGCGACGAATGTTCAGCGCCGACAGCTTGCCGTCATTTGGCCAGTCACTGAATGAGGCGTAGAGCTTGGTGGCGATCACGGTCTTTTCGCGGCGCCCGCCACCAGAGGCAAACCAATTGCCCAGAATGGTCTCGGTGCGACCCATGTGGCCCGGGCCGCCATAGCCATTGGCGGTATCAAAGAAGTTGATGCCCACGGAGTGCGCGTGATCCATGATCGCAAAGGAATCAGCCTCATTGGTCTCCGGACCGAAGTTCATGGTGCCCAGGCAGAGCTTGCTGACGGTAAGACCAGTGTGTCCGAGATGGGTGTACTTCATGGGGCTCCTTGATGTCGCGAAGTCAATCGTCGTGAGGTGGCTGCAGACTTGGTTATGTTGACGCTATCAACATGTGCGTCTGCAGGCGCTGGTATTGAAGGAGAGCTGTGGGCTACGACATTTCAGTCGCAAGAACGATGTGGGCAGCGATGGAACCCTTTGCTGGAGCAGGCCTGCTGAACCCCGAGGTGCGCGCGATCGTGAAGCCCTTGGGCGTCGGCGGAATGCAGTCCTTCTTCGCCGTGCGCAGTGCACCGATGGGCGCTGCCGCTCCAGCAGTGGTGATTGCGGCCTTCCACGGCTTTGCTCCCAAGCTCGTCTTCGATGCAGTCAATGAGCTGTGGGAGCTGGTCACGCCCAAAGCGATGATCAGCATCGCTCATGACAGCTTTGCTGGGTTTGCTCGGCGCACCTTTGGCGATGACTACCCAGTGGAGAAGCTTGCTTCGCCAACTGATGCGCTCGCAGGCGCAATTGCCGAACTCGATGTCGCTGGTCATCCACTCGCGGCTGGTAATCAGGCAGTGCCTTTGCCCGATGATCCATGGGCACGGCTATGGCGTTGCGCAACAGTTGCTCGTGAGTTCCGCGGTGACAACCATGTGGGCTCCTTGGTTGCCCATGATCTGAGTTCTGCTGAGAGCCAAGCGCTGTCCACAGCATGGAAGCCAGCGGGCTATGACCTGCCAATGCTGCAGCGCTCGCGCGGGATCAGCGAACAGGCATGGGCGAGTGCTATTGATTCGCTCAGCGCGCGAGGCTTGCTCGATGGCGGTCACGCATTGACGCCAGCAGGCTCCCAATTGCGGGCGCAGATTGAACTGGAGACTGACCAAGCGTCGATGCGCATCTGGGATCAACTCACACCTGAGCAGCTGTCAGAGCTGCACGCACTGCTGACCTCGTTGAGTTCAACCGTGCTGGGTGATCAACGAGAGCAAGTGCGCAGCGCCGTTTCTGCTCCCTGGCCACCGCCTGCGCTGCCTGCCTCGTGAAAGCTCGGGCACGGCCAAGAGAATCTGGATAGCCTCCACGCGTCGACCCAATCCCGTGACGCATGCATGGAGACTCCGATGACTATCAGCAATGAGACGTACAACGAGAAGCATCTGCTGCAGGAAACCGCAGAACTGCTCGGAGCGCCATGGACGGATCCGACGCTGACTCGCGAGCACTGGGAATTGGAGGACGGTTCGTCTATTGCCTCGTTGCGGTGGGGGACCAAGCCGCCGGAGATTGTCATGCTGCACGGCGGCGGACAGAACGCTCACACCTGGGACGCCGTGGGGCTGCTGATGGGACGCCCGTTTGTTGCCATTGATCTGCCCGGGCATGGGCACTCGTCCTGGCGTGCGGACAAGGAGTACTGGCCCTTCACCGGAGCCAAGAGCATCGCCACTGTTCTGGACCGCATGGGGCTGAGCAATGTGGCACTGGTCGGCATGTCCTTGGGAGGCCTGACCGCAATCCACTTGGCTTCGATTCGCCCGGCGATGTTCTCGCGCGTGGTGATCGTTGATGTCACTCCAAGCCAGATGGAGCAGATGAAGAAGATGACCCTTGAGGAGCGCGGCACCACTGCATTGACGCAGGGTCCTGACCGCTATGACTCACTTCAGGCAATGATCGACGCCACGACAGCCTTGGCCCCCACTCGTCCGGCGCTGCTTATCGAACGAGGAGTGATGCACAACTCTCAGCAGTTCCAGGACGGTCAGTGGGGCTGGCGCTATGACTCGATGAAGCGCCCCGATGGCGAGGATCCCAGTGAGTTCCTGAACGACGATTTTCTCGCACTCTGGGATGACGTCGACACCATCCAAGTGCCGATCATGCTTGTGCGCGGTGGGGCCTCAGCATTTGTCACTGATGAACACGTTGCAGAGTTCAGTTCGCGCGCACAGGACTTCCGATTCGAAATCGTCGACGGCGCCGGACATTCAGTGCAGAGCGATCGACCGGCGCAGCTTGCCGCACTGCTGACGGAGTACGTCTACTAGTCGCGCGGGATCCGGGCCGGCCTCGACGACGACGAGCCGTTGGGGACCGGTCTCCGCGTCTTGTTGCCGCGCAGCGACTGCCGCCTGGGGCTCACCGAGGGCTCGTCAGTCGTCGATCTCCTTGAGTCCCGGGGCCAGCAGGACAAGCAGGGCGGTGGCAGCGAGGATCCCGGCGAGGCCGAGGTAGGTGGCCGAGACGCCGAAGCGCTCCACGCAGAAGCCGACCGCGAGCATGGCCAGCGGGGGTGCCGCGTAGAAGACGGAGAGCTGCACGCCATACACGCGGCCCTGTTCGTCGGCGGGAACCCGACGCTGTACGAGCGTGCTCATCAGTGGGTTGAACGGCCCCCAGCACAGGCCGAGGAAGAACGCGGCGACCACCATGAGGGGGAGCGCGGGCAGCAGCGCCATCGGGATGATGCTCGCTGCCGTGCCAATGAGGACCACGCGGGTGATGGCCATGCGCGACATGCGGACGGTGAGCCAGCCGTAGCTGAACGCGCCGATGGCCGATCCGCCAGCCAAGGCCGCGATGACGATGCCAAGGGATGCGGGATCTCCTAGTGCCTCGAAGTACGTCGGGAGCACCACCGCCTCGGTGGGCAGGTAGATGGCGGCCAGCACGAGGACGGCGATCGTGAGGGTGCGCAGGAGACGGTCCTGCCACAGGACGCTGAAGCCGCGCACCATTCCGGCCCAGCCGGTCACCTCCGTGCCTGCGGCGATCCGCTCAGCCCGCGCCTGCTGGCCCGCGTCCGCCACGCGCATGGCCGCGACGCACACAGCTGCGGCCAGGAAGAGCACGAAGGGCGCCCAGAACACCGTCTCGGGGCCACCGGTGGCGATCAGCGCTGTGCCGAGCAGGGGCCCCAGCGTCCACCCCACTGCGAACACGCCCTCGTGGATGCCGTTCAACCGCTCGATGGGCATGCCGCTTGCGGCAGACACATCTGGCAGCAGCGACCTGCGTGCGGTGTAGCCCGCCGGATCGAACGTCGCACCTATCACCGCCAGGACCACGATCCACGTGAAGGTCAGGTCCGTGATCGACGCCACGATCGGGATGGCAGCCACGGACATCGCCGACAGGATGTCCGAACCGACACTGACCAGCCGGCGGCCCAGATGGTCGACCAGCCACCCCGCCACCGGTGCCATCACCAGGCCTGGAAGAGCGCTGAGGGCGGCCACCAGGCCCGCGGCGGAGGGGGAGTCGGTGCGGACGAGCACCAGCCAGGGCAAGGCGATCATCACGATTGCGTTGCCGACCCCTGAGGTGAAGTTGGCTACCTGCAGGAGGACTACGGGCACCCGGCCACGCTAGCGGGCCCGGGGCGGCACGGCCGCCCGAGGTCAGCCCTGAAAGGGGCCTACGTGCGCGTGGGTCCGGCGCAACCACGATGTGCGCCCACCAGTTGGCCTCACCAGAGTCAGGCCAGACCTTCCTGGACTGAGTGGCATGGCTTCAGTCAGAACGCGGTGATCTGCTGAATAGGGCGCTCGGCTCTTGCCAGGGCGCGCAGGATGTCGGTCGGATTGTTTCGGCGCGCAGAAATACAGGCCAGGGTTGCCACAACCGCGTCGACCGCGTCGATCGGGAACTTCGGGGATTCGGTGCCGATGCTGGTGGCCAGGTCATCGGCATGGACCAGCATCTCCACCATCCGCGTCACCAGATACTCGGTGAGCAGCATTCGCACGCCCAGAGCCACAACCTCCTGCTGGGCATCAAGGGATGGCAGGGTCTGATGCAGCTCGGTCAAGGCAGAGTCATAGCGCTGGAGCAAGTCAGCGATGCCCGAGCCGGCGGCGTCGATCCCGCGCTGGCGAATCTCCGTTGCCATCGTGGAGGCCAACTGCAGATCGGCGACTGGCATTTCGGCGTAGTAGTTGACAGCGGACGTGAGCTCTTTCTCGGCTGGCACTTCAGCGCGCAGGATCGTGGAAAGATTCAGCACTGGACGCGCGAGATGGCCGGCAAGTCCGGCCACGGTCCATTCCTCAAGGGCGCTGGGGTACTCCCAGTACTTGGCGACGTCGCCGTTGGCAAGCAGCGACCTGACGGCACCGGCAACTGCAAGGTACTCACTGACCACGGTCACGGGATCCTCCGTACTTGGGCTGGACACACGCGCGAGAACTCTTGACCTGTACTGCGCTCTTGGAATCTATCGGTGCCGTGAATCTACGGTGAATGCAGAACACTCGGTGTCCGTGTGAGGCTGGGCGTTGCCGCTGTGCCGTCACACAGACACCGAGCGCCTGAGTGTGCTGATGTTCAGTCGACTTACAGGATGTGCAGCATCTCCTGGTAGGTCGGCAGCGGCCACAGATCGTCGGCAACCAAGCCCTCGAGCGCGTCTGCAGCTGTCCGCACTGCTGTCAGAGCTGGCAGCAGCGCTTCCTGCGCGTACTTGGCCTCGTCCACAATCTCTTCGCTGTGCGCACTCTTCAATGCATCAGACAGCTCAAGGAGCGAGGTGCGCAAGTTGGTGATCAAGCCGGAGATCGGCTCCAGAGTCGAGGTGTCAGTCTCCACGCCAGCAGCGAGCAGAGCGCCAACGTTCAATGCCAACTCTGTCTGGTAGCGCACGGCTGCTGGCAGCACCATCGTGTTGCCCATTTCAAGTGTCAGCTTGGCCTCGACACTGATGCTCAGGATGTACTGCTCGAGTGCGATCTCAAAGCGGCTGTGCATCTCGCGTTCGTTGAACACCTTGTAGTGCTCGAAGAGCTGGATGGCAGCAGGCGTGACGAGCTCGGGGACGGCATCCAAAGTGGTGCGCAGGTTCGGCAGGCCACGCTCGGCTGCCTCGATCTGCCAGGCCTCGGCGTAGCCGTTGCCGTTGAAGACAACTGAGCCATGCTCGTTCATGATCTTCTGCAGCACGATCTGAATGGCATCGTTGAACTCAACACCGTTGGCCAATGAAGCGTCGATGTCGGTGGCGATGAAGTCCAGTGCCTCGGCGAGGATGGTGTTGATGGTCGTCATCGGACCGGCAACGGACTGCAATGAGCCAGGAGCGCGGAACTCGAAACGATTGCCGGTGAAGGCAAATGGGCTGGTGCGGTTGCGATCACCCGGGTCTGTTGGCAGCACTGGCAAGGTGTCGACACCGATGCGAATCGTGCCCTTGCTCTTGGAAGAGGTTGCGCCACCGTCAGCGATCTGTGCGAAGACGTCAGCAAGCTGATCGCCGAGGAAGATCGAGATGATTGCCGGAGGGGCTTCGTTTGCACCGAGTCGGTGGTCGTTGCTTGCCGATGCCACTGATGCGCGCAGCAGGCCGCCGAACTTGTGGACTGCGCGGATGACGGCGCCACAGAACACCAGGAACTGCGCGTTGTCGTGTGGCGTGTCGCCAGGAAGCAGCAGGTTGCCCTGACGGCCGTTGCCCAGTGAGAAGTTGACGTGCTTGCCCGAGCCGTTGACTCCGGCGAATGGCTTCTCATGGAACAGGCAGGCCATGCCGTGCTTCTCGGCAACTGACTTGAAGGTCGTCATCAGCAACTGCTGGTGGTCAGCAGCAAGGTTGGAGCGCTCGAACATGGGAGCGATCTCAAACTGGCCGGGAGCAACCTCGTTGTGACGGGTCTTGGCAGGGATGCCGAGCTTGAAGAGCTCACGCTCGGTGTCCATCATGAAGCCGAGCACGCGCTCGGGGATGGCGCCGAAGTAGTGATCGTCGAACTCCTGGCCCTTGGGGGGCTTGGAGCCGAAGAGGGTGCGACCGGCGTTGAGCAGATCGGGACGAGCCAGGAAGAAGTGCCGGTCAACCAGGAAGTACTCCTGCTCGGCGCCGCAGTAGGACACGACCCGGTCGGGATCATGCCCAAAGAGCTTGAGCACTCGCTCGGCCTGCTCGGACATCGCCTGCTGGGCGCGAAGCAGCGGGGTCTTGTGGTCGAGGGCCTCACCGGTCATGGAGACGAAGACGGTGGGGATGCACAAAGTGTTGCCGTTGGGATTCTCCAGGATGTATGCCGGGCTGGTGACATCCCAACCGGTGTAGCCGCGAGCCTCGAAGGTGTTGCGCAGGCCACCGTTGGGGAAGCTGGATGCATCAGGCTCGCCCTGAACCAGGGTCTTGCCGGCGAACTCAGCCAGGGCCGTGCCATCGCCAACAGGCTCAAAGAAGCTGTCGTGCTTCTCGGCAGTGAAACCAGTCAGCGGGTAGAACACGTGGGCGTAGTGGGTAGCGCCCTTCTCCAGAGCCCAGTCCTTCATAGCCGAGGCGACAGCGTCAGCAACGGTGGGATCAAGTGTTGCGCCGTTTTCAATGGTGTCGGTCACCGACTTGAACACAGACTTCGGAAGTCGCTTCTGCATCACCGACTTGCTGAAGACGTTCATCCCGTAGATCTCGCCTGGAGCCTCAAGTTCGTTGTAGCTGACTGCTGGAGGCACATAGGCCTCGACGTCCTTGATTGCTTGCAGACGAACGGCATTACCACTCATGAAGGTTCCCTTTCAGGACGGCGCTCCGCTGGGGTGGCGGGCTCAGGTATTTGAGGTCGTGGAACTGGATTGCAGCGAGGGTAGGCAACGAAATCGCTGCCTTTGTTACGTGCTGGTGACAATCATGATTCGGCACAAATGAGAGACGGAAGTGGTCGATTCTGTGAGGAAGTGAGAGTCAGTGGGACCCAGCTGCGATCGTGAACGGCGCCGACGCGGGACTGGAGAAATAGCAATCGTGAAACAAAGCGTCAAGGCTGCTGGCATGAACACCGCGTTGTGGCTCGCGGCCAGCGCTCTGGCAGTGGCCTTCGTCGTGACCGGATTGATGAAGCTGAGGCAGTCCAAGGCCTCCTTGGGGACCACGATGGGCTGGGTTGAGGACTTCTCGCCAACCCAGATCAAGGCGGTCGTTGCCTGGGGACGCTTGGGGCCCTACCCGCTCTAGGGGCGTCAAATATGGCGAAATACCGGGCATTGGTCACGCAATCCAAGTACCTTGCTCGCCGATCATCGAATCAATTTCTGGAGGCAGCAAATGAGCGAGGTACTACTCACTGAGAAGCGTGGCGCAGTGTTCGTCATGACGATGAACCGCCCTGAGGCCCGCAATGCGCTCAGCCGCGAATTGATGTACTTGATGTCTGAGGCTCTGCATGAATTTGATGTCTCCAACGACCTGTCGGTCGCAGTGCTCACCGGCGCGGGCGGCAACTTCTGCTCTGGTATGGACCTGCGCGAGTTCGCCGCAGGCTCGACCTTCGACAAGGTCAGCGAGCATCCCAGTCTCAACGAGCAGCCACCAGCCAAGCCGATCATCGCGGCCGTCGAGGGTTACGCACTCGCGGGTGGATGTGAGCAGGCGCTCTGCACCGACATCATCGTCGCCTCACGAGAGGCGAAATTCGGCATCCCGGAGGTCAAGCGCGGACTGGTCGCCGCAGGTGGTGGGCTCTACCGCCTGCCTCGCGTGATGAGCTACCCCGCCGCCTCGCTGCTGGCGCTGACCGGCGACATCATCGACGCCGAGCAGGCCAATGCATGGGGTCTGGTCTCGGTGCTGGCCGAGCCGGGCAAGGCCTTGGACGCCGCGATCGAGATCGCTGATCGCATTGCCCAGAACGGCCCCTTGGCGCTGAAGGCCACCAAGGCCATTCTCGCCAAGGCCGCAAGCTGGACCGATCCGGAGTTCATGAAGTGGCAGCAGACGGTGACTGGTCCGGTCTTTGCATCCAATGACGCCAAAGAGGGGGCAACCGCATTCGGCGAGAAGCGCGCTCCCAAGTGGACTTCCACCTGATCGAGCCGTGCCAGACGAGAACTGGGGACTGGGCTTAGGCCCGGTCCCCAGTTCCATGTTCGTGTGCTGCTGCTGCCTTAGCTGACCACTACGCGGGCGGCAGCGAGGTTGGGGATGCGACGTGAGGTCGCGTTGACGTCACCTTCACGATGCGACTCCACAAGTGCGCTGACGAAGTAGGTGCCTGGCTTGTCGAATGCATGCGAAGTCGACAGCTGCACTGATGCTTGGGTGCCATCGAGTTCCTCGCTCTGCGGGAATGATCCGGTGCCGTCGAAGTCCCACTGGATCCCGATGATCGTTCCGGCATTGGGGGGAGTGTCCGCTTGGACGGTGCACGTCACAGCCTCGCCGACGCGAACATGCGTGACGTCCCCACCGTTCACGGTGACGTTGGCAACGGGCTGAATACCGCCACGATCCTTTGCATCCGTGGGCAGGATGATCGCCCCATCGCGATATTCAAATGCGGTATCTGAAGGCACGATGCCCTCTTCAACCCAGTCCCTCAAGTCGAACAAGGACTGCTCGATGATCGGGTGGTAGTCGATCAGCCAGGTGTTGTTCGCGCGGCCCGGGCCGGGCGCAGTCATGGCGGGCGGCACATGTTCAGCGTTCTCTGACCAGCGAAGTTTGAACTTGGTGTCGGCGATCTCATTGCCATACTCGCGTTCGATATTGGCCTTGAAACCGATGCCTTGCGGTGGCCACAGCGATGAGTCGTGCGTGTGATGCACCCACAGCAGCTTGCCTTCGATTCGACCGGTGTGCTTGACGCCCATGAATGGCGACATCGTCGGCAGTTCGTACTGGTCGTAGATCGGTGTTCCGTCAATGGTGAGGAACTGGTACTCCGCCTCAGTTGGCACGTGATGACGGTAGTAGTAGCAGTAGGCAAGAAATGCGCGGTTGTCCACCCGTACTCGATCACCCGGCTCGACTCCGCGGAATCTCTTGTTGCTGGCCTCGCCGTCGCTGTCAGCCAGCAGCACGTCACCTGCGCCGTTCATGACGTAAAGCCGCCGGCCTGCTGCAGCGCCGCTCAGGAGTTCAATGCCGGCACCCATGAGGTAGCCATCAGGGGCCTCGTCCAACTGCAATGCCATGGGAATGTGCTGCATGTTGTTCATGCTGGCGAACAGTGCAGCCAGTGAACGAAGTTGGGCCAACTCTGGGATATCAAGCGTGGGATCCTCGGCAAGGTCCTTGGCGTACAGCACGCGCTTGACCGTGGTCTCCAAGACGATGAGGTCCTCGTTCACCAGCTCCGGTCGATCAAATCCCACGTGTCCGGGCTTGGTCCAGAAGTTCTCCCAATAGGCGGGGTAGTCCTGCTGCAGACGATTGGCCATCGAGCACCACAGCCAGATCTGGCCCATCGGCTGCAGGATGAAGGACTCATCCCCGCGGGGGAAGCCGATGCGGTAGAGGTTGGCGAGTTCTTCCTTCTCGTCAACGGTCAGCCCAGCAAACGGATCCCCGCTGCCGCCTGGCCACATCGCATCGATGACGCCAAAGAGCTTGTCGCCGAGCATCCGCTGCACATTGAACATGCACGAGAAATTCGGCGTTGCGCCACGCAGCAGGCGGTAGTCGCCGTAGTCGCCATCTTGCGCGTCACCCATGAAAGGCAGTGCCGCATCCCATACGTCAGGCGCATAGGCCAGGCAAAGGGGGGATCGGCGAGCGCCCCCGCTGCCGCCGTACACATACGAGTACTCGGGCGCCGAACCGTAGATCTGGGCCGCCACGAACTTTGAGAACCGTGCCGACTCGGCGGCTGCCCGCCAGCCGTACAGAGTTGGGTCAACTCCGGCCTTGGGATCCATCACATCACCGATGTGACCCATGTTGCTCTCCAGGGCGTAGCCGCCCAAGCGGAAGATCATCTGCAGTCCGCCGGTGACCTGGCCCAAGGGGCCGGTGTTCACGTTCTCGTGACCGGCATTGGCTCCCTCGAGGGGTTGGTAGAGCCGCCCTTGATAGACGTCAGCCGGCGGAAAGGCGATTGCAAAGCGAGTGCTGGTGCCCTCGAAGTAGCCGTGCACGAAGCGATGCGGCGTCGGCAGTTCTCGCTCATCATCAACATCGATGACTGGCGCACCGAAGAAGGGGTCGGTGACTTGGTAGGACTCGACATTGATCGCTGACATGGCGCACCTTCAGGTCATGGATGCTCGGCTCTCGGGCTGGCGCTGACCGTAGTGGCGCAGGTCACATATCGCTAGGGATTCGAGCGAGATGACATCAGGTGACTAGTTCGGCGCATCCTTCATCGCCCAGGCCTGCGCGGGCATGGCCGCCTTCAGTCCCCGCAGGCCATGGATCAGGTGCTGGCCCTCTTCTTCGGTGAGCACCGCAAAGGCCTTGTTCACGATGCGATCCGTGAGTCCCTCGGCCTCAATTCTGCGATGGCGATCGACATCAGTTGGCTCTGGCCCGTCATCAAGGGTCCAGCCATGAAACTTCCAGCTCGCCTCGGGGCCAAGGGCTGCTGAGATGCGGGGCTCAAGTCCCACGGCGATCACCGATGCCACATGGGCGGAGCCGCGGTGCTCACGCAGGATGGTCACCAGTTGCGAGGCGCGGCCCGGCAGATCCTCGGCAAGCGGCAGTGAGAGCTGGCCGGCAAACAGCGGCAGGCCGGCGGGTTCTGCGGAGTTCACGATCAGCTCTGCTGCAGCACAGAATTCTGCAAGTCCCTCGACTGAGCTGAAGTTCTCCCGGCCGAACACTGCTGAGCATTCGCGATAGATCGGTGCTGCGTCCTTGGCGGACAAGGTGAGGCGGGCTGAGTTCCAGAACTTGTCGACCAGTTGTGGTGTGAAGAATCCAAATGCGCTGACGACCACAGGCCATTCCACGTCACCCAGGGGCGCACCTCGGCCAAGGAAGTAGAAGCGCATGCCATCCAGGCCGAGTTCCTTGCCGCGAGCAAGAGTGCTCTGCGTGAAGAAATAGGTGCCTCCGAGCTGACCGATGATCGGCGAGGCGGCATTGACCAGAGCTTCAGTTTGCATCGAAGCAGGCTAGTGGTCGATCAGCGTCGACGCAGGCCTGCTGCCCGAAGAGCGAGAATGATTTCGCGGCTGCTGACCTCTTGAGCGCCATGCTCGATTGCCTGCACGCGCAGATCATGGGGCAGGTCATAGTGATCGCCTTGAAAGCCCCGCTCAGGAATGCCGAGCCGGGCTGCGAAGGAGTGCAATTCGTCCAAAGAGGTGTCGCTGACGAGGTGACACCACAGGCGATCGCGCCAAGGCCAATGCGCTTGATCAACCAGTAGGGCCATAGCCATTGAGAATACGGCGTTGTCGCAGGAGAAGGCTCAGGTCTTGGGCACTGCTGCGTCGATTGCGCGCAAGGCGACGAGAAACGAACGCTGACTTTCGTCGTCCAGGGTTGCAAAGGGCTTGCTCACGAGTTGGTTGGTGAGTTGGTGGGCCTGGAACATCAGGTCCAGATCCTTCTCAGTTGGCACCGGTCGCTCCTCTTGGTCCCAACCATGAATCCGGTAGCTATCTGGGCTATTGATGACGTCAGCGACTCGGGGATCAAGGCCCGCTGCGACCAGGGCCAGGAGATGGGCCGAGCCGCGGTGCTCGCGCAGCACGGTGAGGTACTGCATTGCTCTTGCTGGCAGGTCTTCGGCGTAGGGCTCGAAGCTCACTGCCGCGAACAACGGCAAGCCGATGGGGTCGATCGCTTTGGTGACCTGTTCGGCGGCAGCGCAGAAAGCTTCCAGGCCTTCGACTTCGCTCAAGTGCAGACGTCCGAATTCGCGGGAGCATTCCATGAATGCGCGTCCTCCCTCGCGTGGTGTCATGACCTCTTGCGCGGAATTCCAGAACTTCTTGACCATCTTCGGTGAGAAGTAGCCGAAGGCGCTGACCACAACCGGCCAGTCGGCGTCGCCGAGTGCGCCACCACGTCCGATGAAGTAGAACTGCAGGCCGTTCAGGCCCAGTTCGCGTCCGCGGCCAAGGGTCTCGGGGGTGAAATAGAAAGCCCCGCCGATGCGATTGATGATCGGCGAGGCTTCCTGGATCAAGGTTTCGGTCAGCACCTCAGCAGGCTAGCTGTCAGTCCTTGATCGTGTTCAGTTATTCAGTCAGCCAGCAAGCGATAGATCTTCTTGCGCGCCTCAACCAGAATCTCCACGGTTGCCGCGATCTGGGCCGGGTCATTGAGCTGACCCACTTGCTGCACGGCGCCGCCAAGCTGGCGACCTTCCGTCCACAGCGCTTCGCTGGCATCTCCATTGCCTGCACCTGTGTTTGTCCAGGGCTGACCCCAGGACTCACCCTCCGCGGCGACAAGATCTCGACCGGCATCGGTGAGGGCGAATACTCGCTTGCCTTCCTGATTGGACGGGGCAACCAGGCCATCGTGCGCCAGGCGCTTGAGCACCGGGTAGATCGAGCCGGGGGAGGGTTGCCACTGTCCATCACTGCGGTCGGCGAGTTCGGTGAGGATCTCGTAACCATGACGGGGCTGTTCGGCAAGCAGCAGAAGAATCGCGTGCAGGACATCACCGCGCTCGCGGCGGCGTCCGCGCTGGGGTCCCCAAGGGCTGCGGCCTCGGCCGCCCCAGGGGTCCTGCTGATCTGAGCCGCGACGGTGGCCGCCATGGCGATGGCCGCGTTGCGGCCCACCTCGCTCCTGGCCTTGTTCGGCAGGAGGGGTCGTTGCCGACGAATGGTCGTCAGCTTGTGCATTTATAAGCGCCCACATGGCGCGTGCCTTGCGGCTGTGATGGCCGGATCCACGACGGGAGTTCCAAGGGCCAAATTCGAGGGGGTATGCCTCAGTCATATGTTCCAACTTTCTCTCTCGCGACAGTTCGCGATGTAGTAACGATATATCGCGACTACATCGATGTCAACCCCGGGGACAACTTGACCCTGATCTGCTCGTGCGCATAGGGAGTTTGGGCAAAGATGTGCCCGCACAATCACCATTTCCCTCGGCGTTGGAGGCCCTGATGTCCGTCGTTTTGAATCCCTACCTGAATTGGCGTGGAAATGCTCGACAGGCCATGGAGTTCTACCAATCGGTATTGGGTGGTGTGCTGGAGATCAGCACCTTCGGCGAGGCCGGTATGCCAGTTGATCCGTCAGAGGTCGACCAGGTCATGCACTCCCAGCTGAACACCGAAAACGGGCTCACGCTGATGGGCTCGGATGCGCCAATGCATATCGACGGCACTGAAGGCAGTGCCTATTCGGTATCGCTCAGCGGTACCGATGAAGCAGTACTGCGCGGCTATTGGGATGGGCTGTCGGTTGGTGCCACGATCGAGCAGCCACTGACAACTGCGCCTTGGGGGGACACCTTTGGCATGCTCGTTGATCAATTCGGCATCAACTGGATGGTCAACATTCTCGCCGCAAAGGCCTGATCGCAGTCGATTCTGGCTTTGCCTGTTCGTAAGACAGCTGGCGCCGGTCGTCGGTTTCCGTTGAGTCAGGAGTAGCGCCATGACGATGTACCAGTTGTCCATCTGCTATCCGGCTGATGGGCGGCCGCCGACACCAGCCGAGCTCGATCTGATCATGGTAGAGATGAACAAGGTCGGCGCCGCCATGACTGAGCAGGGAGTGTGGGTCTTCAGCGGCGGACTGCAGGATCCGTCCGCTGCCACAACAGTGATGGATCAGGCCGGTGTACTGGTGCTCACCGATGGACCGTTCATCGAGTCCAAGGAGCGCATCGGCGGGATCACCGTCATTGATGTGGCAGATCTGGATGAAGCGATCAACTGGGCACAGCAGCAATCAGCAGCTGCCGGTGTTCCTGTTGAAGTGCGGCCTTTCATGTACGGCAATGCCCGTTACTGAGGTACTGCAGTCAAGGCGACAAGACATGCATGCACACACTGTCGATCGCGAAACCAGCTCTTCGTCAACAGCTTGAGAGCACGGACAGTCCGGAGTTCTCAGAATGAAAGGACAGGCTCATGCCTCAGTACTTGTTAGCAGTGCACGGCTCCGAGGAGTCGCCCTATATGGACGACGAGCAGATGCAGAAAGCCTTCGCTGCGGTGGATGCGCTCAATACTGAGTTGATGTCCTCGGGTGCCTGGGTGTTTGCGGGCGGATTGATGCCGGCAAGTACCGCGCAGGTGGTGAACTCCAAGGATGGGGTCCTGCAGCGCACCGATGGGCCCTACCTTGACTCCAAGGAGCACATCGGCGGCTTCTGGGTCATCGAAGTTGCCGATGAGGCAACGGCATTGCGGCTGGCCGAGCAGTGCTCAGTTGCCTGCATGAACCCTGTTGAAGTTCGGCCTTTTCAGCCTGAGCCCGAAGCCTGAGCCCTTGGCTGCTGATGCGCTGCCAAGCAATGTGCAGGAGCAGCGACTCCTGCGCGAGCGCTTGGAATCCTTGAATGCCGCGTTTGGCATCACGCATTAGATTTTGAGCGTGCAGGAATTCGATGCCTTCCAGGCACCCGCTGCTGATCTGGACTTGGGCACATGGGTGTTTGTGCGCGTTCCGGACAACTGTGCCCCTGACGAAGCCGGAGCATGGGGGCGCACTCCGATTCTGGCGACTGTCGATGGGCACACTTGGGCAACGAGCGTGTGGAGGGATTCTCGCCACGGCTGGCTGCTGCCGATCCCCAAGGCTCGACGAAAGAACAAGAGTGCCGATCACCGGTATCGGGTCGAGCTGCGCGAAGACCCGGATCGACCGCTGACGCGCTGATTCTCAGTTCAAGGAAGCTCGCGCCCTCGCGTGAGATACGACTGTGCTGCTTGAACAAAGGCGCTGAGCAGGGGAGCGTCAGGATTGCGGCGATCGGGTCGCTCTGGATGCCATTGCACGCCGACACAGAACTCGGCATTCGTGTCCTCGCAGACTTCCACCGTTCCGTCCTGTGCCCATCCGGTGATGCGCAGGTCGCCGGGCGAATCCACGGCTTGGTGATGGGCCGAGTTCACGACAAATGGTCCGGTCCCAAACAGCGAGGCGATTAGCGAGCCTTCAAGAAAACTCGTGGTGTGATCGACGTAAGTGCCTGGACCATTGCTGTGCACGAGTTGCGTCGTCACGGCAGGCAGATGCTGAATGAGCGTTCCACCGTGAGCCACTGCCATCAGTTGCACGCCTCGACAGATGCCGAGCACGGGCATCCCCAACTCCTTGGCCCGGTGATAGAGGGCGAATTCACTTGCATCCCGCAGGAGTTGGGGGGCATCTGCAGTCGGGTCGGCTTCAGCTCCGAACAGCCGAGCATCCACGTCCTCTCCGCCAGCGAGCAGCAGGCCATCGAGTCGATCAAGCACGTCGGTGCTGTTCTCGGCTGGTAGTACGAGTACTTCCGCGCCGGCTGCGTGCAGGACATCGACATACCACTGGTGAATCAGTGAAGAGGTGACAACGCCATCGCCCCACTGCGCATCAACGAGGTAGCACGTCAGTCCGATGACGGGTCCAGGCATGCCGGAAGTTTGTCATGCGCGCGTTACAGGATCTTGTCGCGCTGAGGTCGTTCACGCGACCGGAGAGAACACCAGTTCGCTGGCGGAGTGATCGGTGCAGGGCTGCCAATACAGCGGGGTGATGGCAGAAATGTCCACACCTGGCTGATTGCCGATCCAGGCAGTGATCTCGATGTGTGCAAGCTGTCCGCCAGTGCCCTACGTTGCCGCGCTCGATCCCCGCGCCCATGCCCGGACCCGCTCCAAGCTGGCGATCAGTGTCAATGACACTTCCTCCTGAGGATGCTGCGAGGCAATGGCTGAGGCTGGGAATGAATCCGCATATCCGTGCGTTCATACGGATATGACGAGCATTCGTGAGGTGAGCGTGCTGGATTCGGCACGTGTAGAGCAGATTCGCGAGCAAGGGCTGACTCCTGATCACGCCACCGCACTCAGCGGGACCTTGAGCCTGCTTTCTGAACCCACTCGGCTGCGCATCTTGTATGCCTTGGACCAAGTGGGTGAACTGTGCGTTGGCGATCTCGCCGTCGCACTGGACGTGGGTGAAGACTCGGCCTCGTACGCGCTTCGACTGCTGCGCACCGCTGGACTGGTCAAGGCCCGCAAGGAGGGGCGCACGGTGTTCTACCGACTCGCTCCCGACTTTCCAGAGCCATTGCTGAACCACTGCTGGCTGCAACTGGTGCAACTATCGAGCACGACCAAGGAGGAATTGTGAGTTCGACATCTGAACTGCGCGAGCGCGTGATTGACCTCCAGATCGGCGGCATGACCTGTGCGTCGTGTGCTTCGCGCGTTGAGAAGAAGCTCAACGGCATTGATGGAGTCACGGCCGAGGTCAACCTCGCCACCGAGACCGCGCGCGTTCATGCTGATGGCAATGTTGCTGACGAGGCCTTGGTTGGCGCAGTTGAATCCGCGGGATACACCGCGACCCTGCCTTCGTCAGCATCAGAGCCATCTGCGGTGGCTGAAGTGGCCGTGAACCCATGGCAGCAGCGCCTCGTGATCTCCGCTGTGCTCTCGATGCCAGTGGTCCTGATGGCGATGATTCCGATACTCCAATTTCGCAACTGGCAGTGGCTCTCGTTGACTCTGGCGGCACCAGTGGTCCTTTGGGGGGCTTGGCCATTTCATCGCGCAGCCTGGATCAACGCCCGCCATCGCGCAGTGACGATGGACACCTTGATCAGTATCGGGGTGCTGGCAGCATTTCTGTGGTCGACCTATGCCTTGTTCCTCGGTGAAGCTGGCCATTCGGACATGAAGATGGACTTCTCGATGTTGCCGAGCCGCGAAGCAAGCACGTCACACATCTACTTCGAAGTCGCGACACTGGTCACGGTCTTCATCCTTCTCGGCAAGTACCTGGAAGCTCGAGCCAAGGTCAGCTCTGGTGCTGCACTGCGCGCGCTGTTGACCATGGGAGCCAAGGACGTCTCCATTCTTCGCGAAGGGCGCGAAGCTCGGCTTCCTATCGCTGAACTTCATGTGGGCGACCAGTTCGTCGTTCGCCCCGGAGAGGCGATTGCAAGCGATGGCGTGATCATTGAAGGCTCGTCAGCCATTGACTCGAGCATGCTCACGGGCGAATCCGTACCAGTGGAGGTTGGCCCCGGAGACCTCGTCGTGGGCGCAACGACGAATACCGGCGGTCGTTTGGTTGTTGAAGCCACGCGCATTGGGTCAGACACCCAGTTGGCACAGATGGCCCGTCTGGTCAGCGATGCGCAATCTGGCAAGGCGCCGGTGCAAAGGCTCGCTGATCGCGTCGCCGCAGTATTCGTCCCGATTGTCCTGGTGCTCGCAGCCGCAACGCTTGTCGCGTGGTTGCTCCTTGGCGAAGACACCCAATTCGCATTCACAGCTGCAGTGGCGGTGTTGATCATTGCCTGCCCCTGCGCCCTTGGCCTTGCAACGCCCACTGCTCTTCTGGTGGGCACCGGAAGAGCAGCACAGCTGGGGATACTCGTAAAGGGCCCGCAGGCTCTTGAATCCACGCGAAGGATCGATCGGATCCTGCTGGACAAGACAGGCACGATCACGACTGGTCGGATGGAGGTTGTCGAGATCTCCACACGCGAAGGGGTGAACCCCGCTGACGTGATTCGTCTGGCGGGCGCCGTTGAGGATGCATCTGAGCATCCGATCGGTCGAGCAATCGCCCGCTACGGCGTTGAGCAGCTGGGACAGCTGCCGAAGGTTGAAGAGTTCACAGCATCGGTGGGCTTTGGGGCGCGCGGTCTGGTGGACTCGCACGCCGTTGTCGTGGGAAAGGCGAGTTGGCTTGCCGACGAATTCAGTCTTCAGCTTTCCCCCGAACTTGCTGAAGCCGAGCAGCGTGCAGATAGTGCCGGCCAGAGCGTGGTCAGCGTTGCGTGGGATGGCGCTATTCACGCGGTCATCGCCGTGGCAGACGCAATCAAGCCGACAAGTGCGCAGGCAGTTGCCGAATTGCGGGGGCTGGGGGTGACTCCCATATTGCTGACCGGCGACAGCTCGGCTGTTGCACACACTGTTGCGGACGCCGTGGGAATTACTGAAGTCGTGGCCGAGGTGCTGCCATGGGACAAGGTCGAAGCTGTGCGCACGTTGCAAGAGCAAGGCTTTGTGGTGGCAATGGTCGGTGACGGGGTCAACGACGCCGCTGCCTTGGCGCAGGCCGACCTTGGCATCGCGATGGGCACTGGCACCGACGTGGCAATCGAGGCAAGTGAACTCACACTGGTCACAGGCGATCTGCGGGCGGCAGTTGACGCCATCTCGCTCTCACGGAGAACCCTGCGCATCATCAAGGGCAATCTGTTCTGGGCCTTTGCCTACAACGTGGCAGCAATTCCGCTGGCAATGGCCGGCCTGTTGAATCCGATTGTCGCTGCAGCCGCAATGGCATTCTCAAGTGTGTTTGTCGTGAGCAATAGTTTGCGTTTGCGCAACTTCAAGGGAAGGCTTGCCTGATGGCAAAGAAGAAGTGGGCCGATATGACCCCGATGCAAAAGCGAGTCATCATCGCGGCCGGTGCCGTCGAAGTGGTGTTGACGTCGGTAGCGCTGATCGATCTCGCCAAGCGGGAATCAGCACAAGTGCGGGGTCCAAAAGCATTGTGGTTCTTGGGAATCTTTGTGCAACCGGTAGGGCCAATCGCCTACCTGAGTATGGGGCGTCGCAAGTAGTACGAGCCCGCCGCGCTCAGGGCAAGGTGTCGTGGAACACACTCTCCAGCGGCGAGTCAATTGGACCTTTCGCACACCGCATGTCACGATGAGCACGCAACAGACAGATGGGTGCACTTCGGCAACAGGCCGAAACAGACACATCGAGATTCTCAGAATTTCGCGGCAGCCCATGATCTGCATGCTTGATCCAGCGGCGCAATTGCCCGCTAGAGGAGTTTCAACGATGTCCCCGCAAGCTTCACGTACTACGTCCCAGCGACCCACAAACAGTCGCAATAACCCACGCCGTCGCCCGGCCACGCGCACCAATGGTGCATCGCGTGACGGCAACGGCCCCGGCAAGCCGCTGGTCATCACCAAGCCCCTGCTTGGCGAGATCGACGCTGACAATCCCTTCGTATCGCTGGGGGTTCCCGAGATCCTGGCGCAGGTTCTGGCCGGTCAAGGCATCCTCGCGCCATTCCCGATTCAGCAGGCCACCATGGTCGATGCCCTCGCCAATCGCGATGTGCTCGGTCAGGGTCGCACCGGCTCGGGCAAGACCCTGGCCTTTGCTCTGCCACTGGTGGCAACACTGGCCGCCAATCCCAAACCGAGTGCACCGGGTCGACCGCGTGCATTGGTGCTGGTGCCAACCCGCGAGCTTGCAACGCAGGTCGCCGCAGTGATTGAGCCGCTCGCGGCTGCCGTCAACATGCGCGTGACCACGGTGTTCGGCGGAGTGGGCCACGGCCCGCAGCGCTCTGCCTTCTCTCAAGGGGTCGAGATCGTCGTTGCCTGCCCTGGTCGATTGCTTGATCACATGCAGGCCAAGGACGTCACTCTTGATCGCGTTGAGATCACGGTGCTTGACGAAGCCGATCACATGGCCGATCAGGGCTTCCTTCCGATCGTTCGCAAGATTCTCGATGCGACGGCCTCCAATGGGCAGCGCATGCTCTTCAGCGCAACACTGGCTGGTGGCGTCGACACCTTGGTCAAGCGCTACCTGGACAACCCGGTCTCGCACGCAGCTGAGGTGGAAGCCCCAGTGCTGTTGGACCATCACGTGCTCGTGGTGTCTGACGCCGATCGACCTGGCGCCATCCATGAACTGGCAACTCGCGGTCGCGTCGTGATGTTCACGCGCACGAAGAGTCGTGCCAAGCAGCTCACTCGCAAGCTGGAGACTGGCGGCATCAATGCCGTTGAGATGCATGGCAACCTTTCGCAGAATGCGCGAGAGAGAAACCTGTTTGCATTCAGCTCGGGCACTGCAAAGGTTCTCGTTGCCACGGACATTGCCGCACGTGGCATTCACGTCGACGACGTGCCCTTGGTTGTGCACGCTGATCCGCCAATTGAGCACAAGGCCTACACCCACCGTTCAGGGCGTACGGCGCGAGCCGGTGCAGCCGGTGAAGTCATCACGGTGGCAACACCTGATCAGGTGGCTGAAGTGCGCATGCTGCTGAAGAAGGCCGGAGTCACGGCAACGTGGACCGGCATCAAGGTGCCCGCGAACTCAGCGATGCCGCGCACTGCATCGTCCAATCGCAGCGGCAACTACGGCAGCCGACGCCCGCAGGGCTCACGCAACCGCTAGTCACACCAAGCAGGAGAAAGTGCCCCGCCGAAAATTCGGCGGGGCACTTTCTACTTAGGTCGTTTACTGATGCGCCTAGCCCAGATGACGATGCGTGCTCTCCAGATCCATCTCTCGCAGCAGCAGGTAGTCAGGACCTTTGAGAGCGGTGCGCTCGTGCGGACCAAAGCCCATCACTGTGCCCTTGCCGCCGAGCACTGATGGCACGTGATGGATCTTCTCCAGACCCTCCTTGAAGCCCTCCGTGGTGTAGACCGGCGCGTAGTGCAGTCCAAGCGCTGCAAGGGTTGCCATGTCATAGCCGACTCCGAAGATCGGGTTGAGGCCATCCATGTCCCAGCGTGACTTGAACTCGCGCATCATGTGCTGCATCACTGGGTTCTCCTCATCGACCATGTCGACGTAGGTCCACCCCTTCAGCACCACTCGTTCTTCGGGTGTCTTGCTGTACCAATGCAATCCCGCGGTGCAGGTGTAGCGCGGCACTGTGAAATTGGCATCTGCAATGGCTTGTGACAGCTCACTGAGAATGCCGCCGAAGCCGAGGTACACCAATGCCTGCGGATTGGCGGCCTTGGCCTTGGCTACCTGCGCGGTGAGATCTGTGGCGATGGGTGAGACCACCTGGTCGCTGATGACAGACAGACCGCTCATCTCGCATTGGTCGACGAAGTATTCGAAGTACTCTCCGCCGATTGGACCACGGTCGCGGATGACAGCAACGTCTGTCAGTCCCTTGCGAGCGATGGCTCGAGCACAGATCGGTCCATCTTCATAGAGCGCGCCCAGCTGATAGTGGAATCCGTACTCACCACGTGACAAGACCGTGCCAGGAAAGTTGATCGTGGCCACCTTGTACTTCTCAAACAGTGGCTTCACTGCGATGCAGTTGTCAGTGATGCCGGGTCCCAAGATGCCAAGCACTCCAGCATCCTTGAGTTCCATCCACGCGTCTTCAACAGCCTTCGCTGTGCCAGATGGAAGTCCGTAGCCGGTCGAAACGACGAGTTCAACTGGCCGATCAATCAGGCCGCTTTCATAGGCCTCTTCAAAGCGAAGTCGAATTGCTCTGCCAAGGCTTGCATCGAATGCATCGCCTTCCATGAGTCCTTCATTCAGATACCCGATCTTGAAGGGTTCTACTGGTCCGTGTGCCATGGATCGCCTCTCGTCTTGGGTCAAGAAAGCCGCGCCGCTTGGGCTGTTGGCCAGTATGGTCACAGCCATGGCTGGGGTTCAAGGACTTATCGCAATAGTTACTGGTGGAGCAATGGGCATCGGCGAGGCACATTGCCGACTACTGGCCACAGAAGGTGCAAAGGTGGTGATTTGCGATATTGCCGATGAGGCCGGCAACGCGCTTGCCGATGAGATCGGTGCCACCTACTTGCACCTTGATGTCTCCAGCGAGGAGAACTGGACGCAGGTGGTCGATGAAGTGACCAACACCCTTGGCAATATCGACATCTTGGTCAACAACGCTGGCATTGGCGCCTCCACTCCGATCGCAACTGCGTCCACGGCTGATTGGGATCGAGTGATCGCAGTCAATCTGACCGGAACCTTCTTCGGGATGCGGGCTGTGGCGGCTTCGATGAAGGCAGCCGGCGGTGGGGCCATCGTCAACACCTCTTCTGTCGCGGGGCTTGTCGGAACCGGTGGGATTAGTGCCTACGCGGCCAGCAAGTGGGGGGTGCGTGGTCTGACCAAGTCGGCTGCCATCGATCTTGGCCCAGACAACATCCGAGTCTTCTCCATTCACCCCGGTGCAATCGATACGCCGATGAATCCCGCAGGTGACCGCAAGGCTGGCGGTCAGATCATTCAGCGATGGGGCCAAGCCGATGAGATGGCGCGCGGCATGCTGTACCTCGTTGCCGATGCGACCTTCTCCACCGGAACTGAATTGATCATGGATGGTGGATTCACCGCTCGCTGAGTCGTCACTACCGCTTGGACAAGATGACATCAATGTGATGGGCTTCAGTCATGACTGATGAAGCGATGATGTCCACAACCTTCGACCTTCCTGGCTACCAGGTAGACGAACACCTGGGCATGTGTTGGGGAGTCCTGGTGCGAAGTGTGGGCTTTGCCAAGGGATTCACCGGAGGTTTCAAGGCTCTCCAGGCAGGTGAGGTGCCGCAGTACACCAATGTGGTCAACGCTGCGCGCGAGCAGGCAGTTGAACGATTGATGGCACATGCAAAGGAGCTCGGCGCAGATGCCGTGCTCGGCGTTCGCTTTGACTCGTCGGATGTCGGCAATGGCCTGAGCGAGATCCTCGCCTACGGAACTGCCGTGAAGGTTTCAAAGCGCAACTGATCGCATGCGCAACTAGACTTTCGCACCATGTCAGCCAGCGATCGCATCGCGCGAAGCCGCCGCTCTGTTCTTGCGGTGCCGGGCTCCAGCACCAAGATGCTGGAGAAGGCAAAGGGGCTTGCTGTTGACGCCCTTTTCATGGATCTTGAGGATGCGGTCGCGCCGCTTGCCAAGCAGGAGGCTCGCGAGAACATCGTGGCCGCACTCACTGGTGGGGGCTACGGAGACAAGATCCTCAGCGTTCGTGTCAATGACTGGACCAGTCAGTGGACTTACGCGGATGTCATCGCAGTCATCGACGGAGCTGGCGCACAACTGGACTGCATCATGCTGCCCAAGGCGCAGACCGCTGAGCAAGTGATCGCCCTGGACCTGCTCATCACCCAGCTTGAATTGGCAAATGGGCTCACGCCTGGTGCCATCGGCATTGAAGTGCAGATTGAGAACGCGCTTGGGCTGGTGAACGTCAATGCCATTGCCGCATCGAGTCCGCGCTTGGAAACCATCATCTTTGGGCCTGCAGATTTCATGGCCAGCATCAACATGAAGTCGCTGGTTGTGGGGGAGCAGCCACCTGGCTATGACGTAGGTGACGCCTACCACCACATTCTGATGAGCATCCTGATGGCCGCTCGCGCGAACGGGAAACTTGCCATCGATGGCCCCTACCTGGCAATCAAGGATCCCGAAGGTCTTCGCCGCGTAGCCTCGCGCTCTGCTGCCCTTGGACTGGACGGCAAGTGGGTGCTGCACCCCGACCAGGTCGATGTGGTGAACGAGATCTTCTCTCCGTTGCAGAGTGACTATGACCATGCTGAGCTGATTCTTGATGCCTACGACTACTACACATCAGCTGCAGGCGGCTCGCGAGGTGCCGTGATGCTCGGAAGCGAGATGATCGACGAGGCCTCCCGCAAGATGGCGCTGGTGATCTCCGCCAAGGGACGTGCTGCTGGGCTGGAACGCACTACGGCTTTCGAAGTGCCTGCTTAGCCGCCACAGTTGAATTCAACGCCCAGTCGTAGATCGAACACAGAAGGCTTGATGTGCTTGCCGCGCCAGTTATTCAAGGCGAATTGGTAGGTGTAGGCGTCGGTAACCATGGGACCCGTTGCCATCTCCAGCGCGACGTCCTTGCAGGCCGCCTTGCGAATCTGAGCATCCGTGACCTTGGCCTTCAAGGCCATCGTGTGCGGGGCGGATTTCTTCAGCCACGAGCGCATCTGCAGGTTGGGAGCGCCAGTGGGACACAGCACAGGGCCATGCGTGCCATTGGCTGCTGCTACTGGCTTGCCGCACTCCTTGGGTGTGATGGCCGACGCCGGAAGGCTGAAGAACACTGATGCAATCAGCCCGAAGGTCGCGGTCACTACGGCTGCGCGCATGGCGTCACTGTGCATGCAGGGACCCTAGCCGCGGTAGTCAAAATGCTGATAGTCCTTGAACCATGCGCCCCATCTCCAGTTATTGGCGCGCAGGATCGTGGTGACAGGGGAGTTGCCTCGAATGACCAACGGCGAACTTGCGCGAGTGTCAAACCACCAGCGATTTGGCACCACACCGCCTCGCGCGAGGTAAGGGTTCTCCCACGGGTTGATGTCCAGAGCTCGACCATTGGCATGCGGACTCCAGACGCGCCGGTGCTCCTTGCCAACTTGATAGCGGCAGTTGAACATTGACGTGTTGCCGGCTGCCATGGACGCGTAGTCATTGGCGCCGATGCTCGCTCGATTCTTGCCGTAAACGTCGACAGGGTGCATCGATCGCAGGCGATAGCCATGGTTGTACAGAGCTGTGAAGGCCTTGCGGATCGAAGGCACCACTGCAGCATTGGCAATCAGGATTCCTCGGTGTCGGTAACCGTCCACGCCCCAGTAATTGATCTGCACCTCTCGTAGAGACGAGAAGGCAATGCAGCCTTGGTGCCAGGACTTGCCTGTCATGGATGCCTGCCTTTCAGAACTCAGCATTGCCACCGAGGAGTTGGCTCCAAGGCCAATTGCGGCAGGATCAAGATTGATGCGGTAGGCCAACTGCTGAGGCGGGGCCTTTGCGGGAGCTGTGATGCGAGCCCGAGCGGGAGCAACGGACACCTCGACCATCGCAGTGGAGGCTCCGTAGACCACGGTGACCGCGGTGCTGCGCCAGGACTGAATCTGAAAGCGAGCGATGTTGTCCGCCTCAACAACTGCGCTCGACGTTGACACAATTCCCGTGGCTGCATCAGTCCAACTTGCCGTTACCGGCTGCCCGGTTGGCAAGGGTGTGATCTCGTCAGCAAAGACTTCGATCTGGAAGAGCTGCTCTGACGTTGCCAGTCCAATGAGCCGCACGTTGATGGTTGGCATCGGCGGGGCAGTCGCATCCTCTGCTTGCGAAGTGCCTCCGAGGCCAAGTACAGCACTTGAGCACAGCGTCAGGACGGCGGCGACTCGCAGGTGAGTGAATCGCATGTGCGCCTCCCAAGATCAGATCAAGGGATCGCAGAACTAGAGCACAAGTGTGACCCGGTCTCTTGAGCATAGGCGCGGCACACAGTGCTGCTGGACGCAGCGAACAGATTGCGACAGGTTCAGTACGCGACTGTGAAGCGCTTGCGATGGTGCACAGGCTTTTCGATCTCATCGACAAAGGCGATCGCATAGTCGTCGCCGCTGATTGCCGACAGACCGTCAGCATCGGTGAGAAGGACGTCGCCGCCCACGCGGTAGTTGCCGGTGCGTTCGCCGGGAACATGCGAGCCAAAGGAAAGAGCTGGGCTCACGAAGAACCAATCGACATCCTCTGGAGTCTCCCGCAGCGTCTCCAGGAATTCTGCGTGAGTGTTGATCTCAGGCATTGCCTCCGCCGGCAGAGCAGACGCATATGCGACGCGGACCTGCTCGCCGCCTTCGGCGACGTACAGGCTTCCGGCGCCGGCGACGATCCCAATACGGGCTCCATTGCGCTGTGCGACCTCGATAAGCGTCGGCAAAGCAGTCAGGATCGAGGAGCCGTCAGCTGAATGCGCGTGGATGGCGCTGACCATGACGTCAGCGTCTTTGGTGAGGTCACGCATCAGCTCAGCGTCGTAGAAGTCCCCGGCGACATAGGTGACTCCGTGAATTGCGGGTGCATCAGCGACGTTGCGTGCAACAGCAGTGACTTCGTGTCCCCGGCCTGCTGCTTCAGCCACAATGCGGCTTCCCGCATATCCCGTTGCGCCATAAATTACGAGCTTGCTCATGCCTGTCTCCTTGTCGCCGAACGCTGTTCACCCTGACAACCGCGTACGGCCACATGGATACTCGAATATGGGTGTCAGTGACCCATCGCACCTGGGTTCATAGCCAACAAGGTTGCCTCTTCGCGGAAGGACGCGAGCATCGAGGTTTCCATGCCCATGTTGATCTGGCTCTTGATGTGGCCAACGCGGAAGCTGAGGTCCATGCCCTCATTCCCCATTGAAGGGCCACTGTTGGGAGCGCTCATCTTTGCTAAACGCCCAGCCCAGTCAGCAGCCGTGCTGATGAGCTCATCGGCAGGAACACACAGGTTAATCAGGCCCCATTCCTCTGCCTGCTTGGCAGGGATCGGGTCGCCGAACAAGGCAATCTGTTTGGCTCGGGGCAATCCCACCATGCGAGGCAGCAGCCAGGCGCCACCACCTTCAATTGGCAGACCGCGTCGCACAAAGACCTCCCAGAAGGCAGCTTCTTCAGAGGCGATGATGAGATCGCAGCCCAGAGCCAGCTGACAGCCACCACCGGCAGCAACACCGTTGACTGCGCTGATGAATGGAGTCTCGCTGCGCCAGATGGCTTCGAACAGTCGAGCCCAGCCGTACAGGATTCCGTCATCGCGGGCGGTCAGGGGAGCAGGGCGGCGGCGATCAGCGGGAACCTCCGTTGGTCCACCCGGCTGCGTGAGGTCTGCACCGGCCGAGAAGACCGAACCATTGCCAGTGATCACGGCGCACTTGGCACCGTTGTCTTCACTGGCCTCGTGAATTGCCGCGAGCAGGGCTCGGCGCAGGGGCAGGTCAATGGCATTGCGCTTCTGGGGGCGGTTCAATCGCAGCCATGCGACTTCGTCCACGACCTCGTACTGAAGTCCTGCTGCGTCCCACTCTTCAACCTTGGCAACCATGTCGGCCCTTTCGATGAGCTCCAGTCACAGGCCATTGCACCGACCGCGCATTGAGCTCACGTTCGGAGGCAACTGACTGTGGATTCACAGGGGACTGTATTGCACCGCGCCGACGGAATCTGGCGATTGCTCGTTCAACTTCGAGGTCCGCGCAGGACACCAGTGGTGGTAAAGGTGCCAATCAGGGTGCCTGACTCATCCTCCAGATTTCCTTCCCCGTGCACCCGCCCGGCGCCCGCGTATCGAGCCCTGGATCGGACAAGCAGCCCCTTGGACAGATCCACGGGTCGAAGCAAGGTCACGTTCTGGGTGAGTACATTGCCTGCCACCCTTCCGGCCTGCGCTGGCACTTCATTGAAGCTCATGAGTGCTGCCATCACGGTCGGCTCAGTCACGAGCGCAGTGAGCGCGCGCGTGGTGGAGTCATCGAGTTGAGCTTCGTCGGTGGCGTACCGGACGGCGAGCTCGGTAGGGCTGGAACCGGGCCAACGAGTGGCGCTGCCGGGGAAGATGCCCGAGGTGGTCTCAGGCCAGCCTGCTGCTGTGGCGATGGGCGACCAGGGGTTGTCGTGCCTCAGGTAGTCGTCCTCATCGATGGTCAGCATGACCTCGGCGCGGGTGACGATGAGCTCGCCTTGGCGGAAGGTCAGACTCAGGAAGGCAAAGGATCGGCCACTTTGCAAGGTGTCCACGGTGACCTGACACGGCTGCCCACTCACTCCGCCGTTTGCAAAGGCGGTCTGCAAGGAGATGACGCGCTTGCCTGGAGCGGCCAACTCAGCGATCAGCACCTGCTGGAACATGAGGTAGGCGCCATAGATGCCGCCGTGCGGAGTCACCAGGGTGTTGACGTCATAGCCTTCATCGGTCTTGCGGATGTCGCGAAGTGGGGCAAGGTCGGTCAGGGTCAAACTCACGGCAGGCACGTTCCTTCAAGTCGGGTTTGTGGGATAGCCAATGAAAGATACTGGAGGAGCAGGCGTGGAGCCGTATGTATTGATCATTCATGAAGTGGATGACTATGACGTCTGGAAGCAGGTCTTCGATCAGGCTGCGGAGTTGCGCAAGGCCGCAGGTGAGATCAGTTATCAACTTCTGCGCGAGCATTCCGCTGACCGCAATCTCGTGCATCTGTCGCGGTGGACGTCACTTGATGTCGCTCGAGCCTTCTTTGAATCAGCTGAGTTGGTCGAGCTGCGAAGATCGGCCGGCGTGCAGCCTCCGAGGTTTCTGTACTTGGAATCTGTGGAGTCCGGGGTGCTGTCGTAGGCACGGCTTCCCGGGCCCTTTACGGGTCGATGGCGGAGGATTTGAATTGCAACTGTCCTGAATGTGACATTGTGTAGGCAACAAAGGAGTTTGATGGCACGCCCGCACCTCGTTCTGTCGGACCGCTATTTCGAGGCGGTTCGATATACCGCGCTCGCCCACGCCCACCAGACGCGCAAGGGCGGCAACATCGCCTACATGTCCCACCTCCTTGGCGTTTCGAGTCTGATCATCGAAGCTGGCGGTGATGAGGACCAGGCCATTGCCGGCTTGCTGCACGATGTTGCAGAAGATCAAGGTGGGCTCTGGCGGCTGGCCGAAGTGCGCACTGTGTTTGGTGATCGAGTTGCAGACATCGTGCTGGGTTGCAGCGATTCACTCGATGATGATGACGACGGCTATTGGCCCATCTACTGGGAGCGCAAGCAGCGTTACCTGGATCGTCTGGAGACCGAATCAGTGGATCTTGTGATGGTCTCCATTGCCGACAAGGTGCACAACTCGCGAGCCCTCGTCACGGATCTGCAGGCTTATGGCATTGAGGTCTTCAATAAATTCCACGGATCGCCGCGTGAAATCATTCATTACTACCGCGAGTGCTTCCGGATTGGCGTCAATGCTGGCGTGAGCCACGTGCTGACTGTCCCGCTGGCCACCGCCATCCGCGACATCGAATTCCTCGTTTACGGCTAGGCGCCTTCGCGGCCTTGTTGACCCCGAAATCTCCTGCGCGAAAGCAGCTCGATACCTAGTATCGGTCGCACTGCCAATTCAGCGATGTGAGGAATGCCATGGCCCCGCACTCAGAAACAGTCGAGGACTTCCGCCAGAGAGCAAGAGTCTGGCTCGCAGACAACATGCCAAAAGCCGGCACCATGCCCAAGCGGGCGGGGATTGATCCCGAAGAGCAGAACTGGCTGGACGCACGAGATCTGCAGAAGTTGCTGTTCTCTGGAGGGTTCGCCGGCATCTGCTTTCCGACCGAGTACGGAGGTCAGGGCCTGACTCGCGACTATCAAGCTGCCTTCAATCAGGAGTCGGCGCCGTATGAGATGCCAGTTGCGCTCAACGTGCCGTCCCTAGGCATCTGTTCGGCGATGTTGCTGGATATGGGCACTGAAGAGCAGAAGCAGAAGTACGTGCGGGGTGCGATCTCAGGAGAACTGGTCTTGTGTCAGTTCCTGTCCGAGCCCAGTGGCGGTTCAGACCTCGCTGGGCTGCTGACTCGCGCACAGCGCGATGGTGACACCTACATCATCAATGGACAAAAATGTTGGAGTACGTATGCATTCGCCGCGGACTATGCGACATGTCTGGTGCGAACAGACTGGGACGCACCCAAGCACCGTGGCCTTTCCATGATCATCGTCCCGGTCCATGATCCGGCCACTCACATGAATCGCGTGCAGATGGTCAATGGATCCAATGAGTTCTGTGAGGAGTTCTTCACCGATCTTGTTGTGCCAGCGGAGAATCTGGTCGGAACCGAGAACGATGGCTGGACCGTGGGGCAGCGTCAGTTGTTCTATGAACGCCAGGCAGTCGGTGGGGGCTCGCCCTACGCCAGCGGCATGGCTCGCGCTCGGGGCACCAGCCATGACTCCCTGACGCCGATTGGCCTGGCGCGCAAGGTGGGTAAAGACAAGGACCCAGCTGTGCGTGAACTCGTGGGCTGGGCGCACGCGCAAGAGGTTGCCAATGCTCAGCTCATCCGACGAGTCACCAAGGGGATGGCTTCCTATGACTATCCGGCCCACTCGAGTTCGATGATGCGTCTTGGCTCTGCAGAGACCAATCAATTGAGAACCGACGTGATGTTCGAACTGGCCGGCGAGCTGTCTGTCGTTGGTCAGGTCGGAGACCGCAGCTTGCTGAAGGAGGTAGGTGTCGCGGCTCTGATGCGCCAGTCAGCAAGCATCGCTGGCGGTTCCACGGAGATGAGTCGCAACATGATCTCCGAGCGCGTGTTGATGATGCCGCGTGAATACGCAGCCGACCGCGATGTGCCGTTCAGGGAAGTGCGTCGAGGGCGCTGAATTCGCGGCGTCAACAGTCATCAGCTCATCGATGTGCAGGGAGCACAGTGCAGGTATGCATCGAAGGGTTGGGCTTCACCTGCTCGTCGCAGCCCCTTCGGTCTTGCAGTCGGTGCATTCGCTCTCAATATTTACTGGGTCGCGGAATTGTGTCAGTTGTCTGTGAATCAGTCATGAATTGAATGTGGCTTGCCTTTGTGCTGTTCCACGCGTCAGAAATGCGCTTAGCCTCAAGGAGTAGCCCGAGAATCTCGCGCACATGAAACGAGGCAACCCCTATGAAACGCTTACTCAGCACTGTCGCAGCACTTGCTGTAGTCGGGTCCGGAATCGGATTCGCTGCATCAGCGTCTGCAGCAACATCGGTCAATCTCTCAGTCAGGAACGGCGTCGTAGGTGTTGCACAGACCATTGACGCTTCGGTTTCCGAATCGACTGGGGTTGGCACTCCTGCTGGAACAGTCACGTTCTATGCCAATGGCGCCGTGATCGGCACTGACACAGTCGGTGGCAATCAGGGTTCCAATGCACAGATGATCTGGACGCCGAAGAATTCGGGTCCCGAATCGATCATGGCTTCCTTCAGCGGTGGAGGCTCCGATACTGAGAACGTGTCGGTGAATTCAGTCGATACGACTTCCTCTGTCACTGCTCCTGGCAATGCTGCCGGGGGTTCGCAGGTGACACTGCAGGCGCAGGTGCGTGCCAGGCAGGGTTCTTACGTGCCAACCGGAACAGTGACGTTCAGCTCGTCATCGTCAACCATTGGTGCCGCCAGCTTGAACGCCCAGGGTCTGGCCACGATCAACTACACGATTCCCACTGGTGTGAATTCAGTGAATGTATATGCGGCCTACGGTGGAGATTCCAATGCCAATTCATCGGGACGCAGTTCGGCGGCGAATATCAAGGTGTCAGCGGTTGGCTCCACGGTTGCGCTCAGCGTGCCTCAGACCAACTACCAGAACACCTCGGTCCCGCTGACCGCCAAGATCACTCCTTCATCAGGCACCGGTTCGGTGACCTTCACCGTTGACGGCAGGACTATTGGCACAGCATCGGTCTCCAACGGAGCCGCTGGAGTTACCTGGGTGCCAACGGCACTCGGCAATCCCACAGTCAAAGCTGCCTACACGGGTGGCAACGGTGTTGCCGCCTCCTCAGACAGCAAGGTCGTTGCCGTGACTCAGGCCCTGAAGGCTGATGCGATCATCGTTGACCCAGTTGGCGATCCAGGACCCATTCTGCACAACGCGGTATTCGTTCTGCCGAATGGTTCTTCAATCGCAGCAACAGTGACGGCGGCGTCAGGCTTGCCTGTCAAGGTTGCAGTTACTGGGCCGTGCGCTTGGAACGGTACGACCTTCACCGTTCAAGGTGTTGGCGGCAACTGCTCAGTTGTGACCACGACCTCAGGTGGCAACGGCTATTCGCCAACGACCCTGTCCTTCTCGATCTCTACAGCAGTTGGCAAGCAGACCGCAACGGTCGCTGCTCCGAAGTCGGGCACCTACAAGAGGGGCCGCTACTTGACCTTGGCCAAGATTGGCACCGTGACAAACCTGAACAAGCCGATTGTCTGGAGGGTGACTTCAGGTGCTTCCAAGTGCAAGCTCGTGAAGAGTGCCGGCCAGGTGAAGTTGCGTCTTGCTAGCCGCGGATCGTGCTGGGTGCAGGCATTTGCTCCCGGAGTTCCCGGACAGTGGTCATCGTTCCTGACTAAGCGCAATTACCGCGTCAGATAAGTTGAACGAAGAAGCGGGGCGAAAGGAATTCCTTTCGCCCCGCTTCTTCGTTTCGTTACTGGGCTGTCACCACAAAGGTGATCGTTGCCAGTTGCATCGTGCCGTCCCTGGCGATCACTTCACTCGTGCCGGCTGCAAGTGCCTGACCGCCAGCAACAGTGGTGGATTCGCCATCGCCTTGGGCATCAGACGCGGTGAACACCATGGGATCACTTGACTCGAATGTTGCGCCCTCTTGGAAGCCCTCAAAGATCACGGCCTGGCCAATGACCAAAGCCTGCGTGGATCCATCATCGTCAGGTGTGACGCGAACGGGAGACCATGTGCTCGGGTCGCCACCGACAAGCACTTCTGCTGACTCACTCATCGAAGGTGTTGCCGATGCAGAGCTTGTAGCCTCAGAGGGCTCATTTGATGAGCAAGCAGCAAGTGATGCGGTGAGTGCCAGGCCAAGTGCGATGGCTGGAACTGCGGTTCTGGTGAAGCGCATGGGTTCTTCCTTTGTGAGAAACATTCGTGAGGACTGCTTCAGGTTAGCCGTCAGCAGGTGCAAAACCGTTGAACGCCAGACGAAGAGTTGGCTCCTTCGACGCGATCGGCTATTACTTGGACCATGATCGGACAACGTGGAACTGAGCCCGCCCTGCCATTGAGTCGAGATCAGGTCGACGCAGCCGCTATTGATGAAGCTGCTGGGCGATTGGTAGGCGTCGTCTCGACAACTCCACTTGAGCGCAACGCTCGACTGTCAGATCTGACCGATGCAGACGTATGGCTCAAGCGCGAGGATCTGCAGACGGTGCGGTCCTACAAGGCGCGAGGTGCCTACAACTTGATCGCCCAACTGGACAAGACCGCACGTTCAGCCGGAGTGGTGGCGGCAAGTGCCGGAAATCATGCGCAGGGAGTTGCCTACGCCTGTCTTGCACTTGGCGTGCGAGGAAGGGTCTACCTTCCACGAACGACTCCCCGCCAGAAGCAGGATCGAATAGCCGCATTGGGCGGCAGCATGATCGAGATCATCGTGGGGGGTGACAACTATGACGAGGTGGCCTCCTCAGCAGCAGCTGATGCCATTGCCACGGGCGCCACTATCGTGCCGGCCTTTGACGATGTGCGAACCATCGCGGGCCAAGGAACGGTGATCCGTGAGGCCGTGGAGCAATTGGGAGTATCCCCAGACTTTGTCATCGTTCCCGTCGGGGGAGGCGGGCTGCTCGCTGGATCCATCGCTTGGCTTGTTGAACGCCACCCGAATACGCGCATCATCGGTGTGGAGCCTGCGGGCGCTGCCAGTGTCGCAGCAGCCATCGCCGCGGGAGCGCCTGTGACCTTGAGCCAGATCGACACTTTTGTTGATGGTGCAGCAGTGCGCCGAGTGGGCGACGTGACCTTTCCGATCATCGCGCGCTCCAAGGTGCAGCTGGTTGCCGTTCCCGAGGGGCGAGTGTGCAGCGAAATGCTTGCGCTCTATCAAACGGACGGCATCATCGCGGAGCCTGCGGGCGCACTGGCAAGTTCAGCCCTGGGTATGGCGGCAGTGAACATTCCCAAGTCCGCAAAGGTCGTCTGCGTGCTCTCGGGCGGAAACAATGACGTGAGTAGATATGCCGAGATTGTCGAGCGTGCGTTGATCTTCGAGGAGCGCAAGCACTACTTCCTGGTCGACTTCCCTCAGGAGCCGGGAGCGCTGCGCCGATTCCTGGATGAGGTGCTCGGCCCCAATGAAGACATCACGCTCTTTGAGTACGTCAAACGCAGCAACCGTGAGACTGGCCCTGCGTTGGTTGGTATCGAACTTGCAAGCGCAAGCGACCTGCCAGGTCTACTTGCGCGCATGGAGGCAGCTCCGCCGCGCATTGAGAAGATCGACGCAGCGAGTCCGCTCTTCCGCTTCCTTCTGTGATCTGCAAGGCATTGAAGGATCTACCAAGGCGTTCATCTTTCATTGCTCAGTTGCTTTGCAGTGAGCAATTGATTACCTTGAACAGGTAGCCCCGGACCCGGTTGTGCACAGTTGATGCGCAAAGGATCGGGGCTTTGGCTTTCGAAAATGCACGCGTCGACTCAACTTGAGTGTGCCTGCAGTCTCGATAGTCAAGGAGAACGATCATGGCGCGACCTCCCCGACCACGCGCGCGAAGATTGGCCAGTGTTGCAGTTGCCCTCGTAGGGATGACCGTGATTGCGGCTGGTCCGATGACCGTCAGCGCCTTTGCCCACTCTGATCTCATCTCGACTTTGCCCTCAAACAGTGCTCGACTGGATCGCCCACCCGCAAAAGTGTCCTTTGCCTTTGACAGTCCGCTCCTGCAAGGCACTGCAACAATTGCCATCCTTGGCTCGCACAACAATCTCCTGGAGTCGCAGAAAGTGACTCCAGACGGCGAAACGATCTCCATGGCGTGGCCGGCTGAACTGCACACTGGCGCATATCAAGTCCGGTATCGAGGAGTCTCGGGCGATGGCCACCCTGTTGCCGGTGCCATCAACTTCACGATCGAGGGCTCAGCAAGTGCCAAGGTGTCGCCATCGATGGTGATTGCGCCGGAGCAGGGCGCCTTGGTTGCTGCTGGAGTTTCGGCAATGGCGGCACAGAGCTCAACGGCCAGCGTATTCACAGCAGTGCTCATGTCCTTGGGATTTCTGATCCTGGCAGCCATGGCTGGGGGTCTGTCGCGCGTTCGGCGTGAAAAGGGAGTATGAAGATCCGTATGGAAGGCAGGATTAGTGCGTGCTGTCTGAGATCTCGATTGTTGACCCATTTCTTCCAGTTGTTCCAAAACCGTCGTAGCCGACAGAGGAACTGCATGCTGCCAGTGCCGCCACACACAACAGTGAAGCGAGAAGTGGGATCAATCGATTTGCTTTCATAGCCCTGCGCATTTCTGATCACGGACAAAGCGCCGGGTCCAGGGCGAGGAATTGTTCAATCGTAAGTCGCAATCCGGCGCCTATCGCAAGAAGCACGTCGTACCTCAGTCTCATTCTCACTTGCGCTTACATTCTGAACAGACAGCGCCATACGTCTACATGCGTGGGCCTGTGTGGTGTCCGCCGATCCGGCTTCAGCCTCGAAATGGTGAGCATTGGGCTGAAGCGATGGAGGCACGCGACTGCTCTCGCAAAGCAGGAGCGTCCTGCTGGGTGAGACCTTGAGTCTCGATGGCTTTGTGAATGACGAATCGGACAACGCCGCGGTGAATTGCGTTGTCACCAGGTGCCCACACCTCTCGCGTACCAATGAGTGTGACGGGCAAGATGGGGACTTCTTGCTCGATCGCAATGGAAAAGGCACCGATGCGAAAGCGATTGAGACTGCCGTCGTGCGAGGTCTGCCCCTCCGGAAACACCATGACGCTGGCGCCATCAGCCATCGCTTGACTGACTCCCTGCGCAATCATCGCGCTGTGCGGATTGTCGCGGTCGACCTCGATCATGCCGAGCCTGCGAAGCGCGGAGCCCAGCAGCGGTACATCGAAGAGCTCCCGCATTGCTAGGAATCTGAGGGGGAGCCCCAGACCGGCAAGCAGCACCATGGAGTCGAGGTTGGAGAGGTGATTGGACACGACCACGTACCTCTGACCAGGCGTGACATGGTGCCGACCCTCCACCTCAAGGCGCACTCCGGCGGGAATCAACCATGCGCGGGCCCAGGTGCGAACGAGAGGTTCAATTCGGCGCGCACTTGGTGTGCCTGCTCGCGTGCGCACGCTGGCAGCCATGACAGCGCCTGTTGCTGCGAGACCCAATGCGAATGTCGGAACCGATCGAAGATTCACAGTCGAATGGTGGCACGCGGTCCAGATGAAGGTGAGAAAGTCATCGCATCATTCGTCGTTCCGTGACCGAAGTGCTCTCCATCTCGCTACGGTCATTGTCGATTGCGTGCTATTTGCTGCAAAGAGTGAGGGGTGCTGATGTCTGATCTGCCACTGCCGATTCGAGATGACCTCAATCGCGCGTATTGGGATGGCGCCCAGCAGGGCAAGTTGGTCATCCAGCGCTGCCCCGACTGTCAGACCTATATTCATCCACCTCGAGCCATGTGCACCAACTGCTGGAATGAGCAGCTCGTGCCCACCGAGGTCAGCGGCAAAGGCTCGATCTATAGCTGGTCAGTCATGCACTCGCGTGGCAATCCTGGATTTGAGGACCGACTTCCCTACGCCGTGCTGATTGTCGAACTTGCTGAGCAGGTGAACCTGCGAATTGTGGGAAACCTAGTTGGGTCGCAGCCCACTGAACTGGCGATCGGGACGCCCATGCAGGTGGTGTACGAAAAGATCAACGACGAGGTAACACTGCCGCAGTGGCGCATCGCCGGAGCTGAAGGAGACGTCAAGTGAGCAATCCTCTGCGCGACCGTGCGGTCTTTGTCGGTGTGGGCCACACTCCGAGCTCGAGAAACATGGGTATGTCGCCGATGAGGTTCACCCTTGATGCATGCACGCAGGCCATCGAGGATGCTGGCATCGAGCGAAGTGAAGTCGACGGAATCGTGACCGTGGGCACCCTCAACGAACTCGAAGTGCTGCAGCACCTGGGGCTTGAAGGCGTGACCTACCACGCCGGGCCACTTGGCGGCGGTGTCGGCGGTGGCGTTGCTGCAAACGCGGCGATGGCTGTGGCCTCTGGACTGTGCGAAGTAGCGTTGGCCTTTGTCACCATGGAAGCGCCCAAGCCAGGTGTCGTCTACAACTACATGGGCGGCAGTGGCGCTCGAGGCGATGATTCGTTCACCTTGCCTTACGGCGATGGCATCTTCATGCAGCACTTCGCACCTTGGTACCATAGACGTCGCCTGCTTGATGGAGTCACCGATGAGCAGATGGGTGCCTACGTAGTAGGGATGCGGGATAACGCCACTCGAAATCCCAATGCCGTATGGCAGGAAGCCATCACAATGGATGACTACCTTGCCTCGCGCTACGTCGCCGAGCCATTGCGGCTGCTCGACTGCGACATGCCCGTTGATGTCTGCGGAGCAGTGATTGTCACGACACCGGAACGGGCCAAGGATCTGAAGCAGAAGCCTGTCTACGTGAGTGCGGCGACCACCGGCCAACGCCCTCGGCCCAACGCCATCTTCTGGCACGACTATGACGAAATGCCCTACAAGTGGGCGGCGAAGCGACTATGGGCTAACGCTGGCTTTGGCCCACAGGACATGGACTTTGCAATGCTCTACGACGGCTTCTCTCCGCTGGTGCTGTACTGCCTTCAGGATTTCGGCTTCGTGCCGAAAGGATCTGCGGGGGAGTTTCTGGGAGCGGGGGAGCACCTTGCATCTGGGTCACTTCCGCTGAACCCGCATGGCGGCAACAACAGCGAGGGACGCAGTTGGGGCTTTGGCCATGTGTGCGAGGCGATCCTGCAATTGCAGGGCAGAAGTGGCGCCCGGCAGTTGCCGGACGTACACACCTCCATGATCGGAGGCGGGGGCATAGTGAACTCGTCTGCACTCGTGCTCCACGACTGACACCGACACTGGTTCAGTTCGCGGCAGGTGCGGTCTGGCGACTTGGCATCAGTGGGGCACACGTCTTCATCGCCGCTGAGACCTCAGGATCACTCTGATCCAAGTTTGGTCGGGAGCCAGCTGTGTTGGGCAGCGAGACTCCGTGGTCATCAAGACACGAACGGTAGGCCTCAAATGCTGTGGAACCTGGGCCGCCCGCGGCCCCAGCACCACCGGGAAACCCGCCACTGAAGTTTGCGCCACAGGCTTGCATTGCATCTTGGAAGGCCTGCTGATCAATGCCATCAGGCAGGCCGGGGCCAGCACCTTGCCCCGCCGGCGGTGCTCCATTGGGTGCACCTGTGGGCGGCGCGCCATCGCCTGTGCGATTCGGCAAAGTGATGCCCTTGGCGGCAAGACAGCTGCGCAACTCCTCGCGATCCGCTGTGCCCTGCGGAACGGGGGCAGCGGGAGCACCATTTGAAGTTGCAGAAGGATCCGGGGCCTGCGAGCTGGTCACCGCGGGAGCATCCGCACTCGTAACTCCGGCGTCAGAGCTGGAACCACAGGCCGCGAGAGTTACTGCAATACCCAAGATTCCCAAAGGCACAATGATGGCTCGGGTCACATTCATTGACTTGCTCCGTTTCCTGTAGTCGCAAGAGCTCCTGGGACAGTGCCCTGCGTGATCGTGGTGGCATCGACAGTTCCGTCGGCGCCCGTCTCTCCTCTGACGATGACCTGCTGGCCTGGCTTCAACTGGCTTGCTTTGACAGTGGTCTGCGCCGAGATCGCTGTGCTCGAGGAGATGTCGACTTTGACGATCCTGCCTGTTGATGTCGTGACGTAAAGGTGCGTGCCATCGACAAGAGTGATCGAGCCGACAGTCACTCCACCGGCTTGCCCCGCGGTGGATCCGCCGGGAAGCCCACCGGCCGCCGGGAAGCGCCCGGCAGCAATCCCGGCAGGAAAGTTGCCACCGGGAAATCCTGAACTGCCAGAGCTGGTGCCGAAGTGCTGCTGCACGAATGACCCAGCAAAGAAGGCGATGACGAGCCCGATTGCGCCTAAGAGAAGCCTGGTGCCACGCGGAATGGGTCCGCGCTCCTGCTGCGCAATGAGATCGCGCAAGTCGTCTTCTTGGATGCTCTCCAATGGCTGCACTTGAGCCATCTCCTCACTCATGACGTAGTGCTTCGATCGGGCGCATCTGTGCGGCCCTATTGGCCGGATAGCTTCCGAAGAACAAGCCGATGGCGACGGACACGATGAAGGCTCCTAACACTGAGATCGGCATGATCACTGGCTGTACGCCAGCTATTTGGAACTGTGAAATCACAAGTGCGACGACAACACCGGCGGCCCCGCCGATGACCGAGAGCAAGGTCGCCTCAACAAGAAACTGAGAAAGGATCGCGAAGCGATTGGCGCCGATGGCTTTGCGAATGCCAATCTCGCGGGTCCTCTCAGTGACGGAAACGAGCATGATGTTGGTGATGCCAATGCCGCCGACGAGCAGACTGATCGCGGCCACCGCTCCAAGCAGCACGGTGAATACTGAATTGCTGCTGCTAGACGTCGTCAACAGGCTCGCCTGATTGATGACTTGGTAATCACGGTTGGTCGCACTCGTGCCGTGACGTGAATCCAGAATCGTCGAGATCTCGGACTGCGCGGCGTCCGATGCATCCGAGGAAATGGCTTCAGCGGTGATCGAATCCAGGCTGCCGTAGCCCGTCAGTTGGCGCTGGACAGTGGTCAGCGGCGCAATGGCCACGTCATCGGGATCCTGAAAGCCCGAGCCACCTTTCTTCTCCAGAATCCCCACCACAGTGAAGGGGACACCAGCACATGTCAGCGTTGTGCCGACGGGATCGACTGTTCCGTACACCTGATCGACCACGCTCTGCCCGACCACGATGACGCGACTTCCTGCTGTGACGTCTTCATTGCTGAAGTAGTTGCCGTTGGTGACCTTGCTGTTGGACGTCTCAAAGTAGGAGGGCCAAGTGCCGGTGATCGAGGTGCTGTGGCTGGTTCCCCCGTAGGCGCAGCTGACGCTGCCGGCACGCTTCACCGGCGAGGCGCTCTTCACGCTCGGAGCGTTGGCTGTGTCGGTGAGGGCGATCGCATCGTCAACGGTGAGATCCTTTTGGATGCTGCTGCTTGAACCGCCCGGCACACGGAACGTTCCATGGATGACTGATATGGAGTTGGTTCCGAGTTTCTCAATGCTGGCAGCCACCGCCTTTGATGAGCCGTTGCCGACCGCTAGCAGCACGATGACAGCAGCAACACCAATGAGGATTCCCAGAACAGTAAGGCTGGACCGTAGCTTGTTCTGCAGAACGCCAGTGAGCCCCTGGCTGAAGGATTCGCGAATCATCATTTCTGGACTCGTTCATCACTGGAGATGCGGCCGTCCACGAGATGAATGACACGTTCGGCTCGCGCAGCAACGTCCTCCTCGTGGGTGATCAGCACAATGGTGTTTCCGCGTTGATGCGTGAGGTCCAGAAGGTCCAGCACGTCTGCGGTTGAGTGTGAATCCAGGTTGCCCGTCGGTTCGTCAGCCAGGACCAGTGACGGATTGGTGACCAATGCTCGCGCAATGGCCACTCGCTGCTGCTGTCCGCCAGACAATTGCGTTGGACCGTGATCTGCGCGATCTCCGAGACCTACCGAGTCCAAAGCAGCGAGGGCTCGCCTTCGCCTCTGCCTTGGCTCCATGCCGCGGTAGGCCAATGGCAACTCGACATTGGCAAGAGCGGTGGTGCGTGGAATCAGATTGAACGACTGAAAGACGAATCCGATCTTTCGATTGCGAACCACCGAGAGTGCGTCATCGCTCAGGCGATCGATATTGATGCCATCCAGTTCATAGGTCCCGGCTGTGGCGATGTCGAGGGCGCCCACGATGTTCATCAAGGTCGACTTGCCCGAACCCGAAGCGCCCATGATGGCTACGAATTCGCCTCGATGGATGGTCAAGTCAATGCTGTCCAGCGCGCGCACTTGTGCCTCGCCGAGGCCGTAGTGCTTTGTAACGTTGTGCAAGGCAATGACCGGATGGCCATCAATGTTGAGTTCGGTCATTGCGGGGGACCTCCGACCGGGCCGCCGCCACCAGTGAGGGAGCCCACGCCCGAGCGTCCACCTGGAATGCCGCCTGCAGGGAATCCAGAGTTGCTGGCGGATGCGGTGGGAAGCACGATGATGTCGCCCGCGCTCAGTCCGTTGGTGATCTCCGTTGTGCTGTCGCCCTTCACACCGACGACCACTTGGACGACTGTCTCCTGCTCGCCCTTCTTCACTGTGACCGTGCTTGAGCCACCGAGGGAGTTGATTGCGGTGCTCGGCACGACCAGCACATTGCTTGCCTGTGAAGTGGTGACCGCGACATTCGCTGTCATGCCGGCGCGCACACCCTTTGGTGCTGAATCAATGGAGATGACAACCGGGTAGGTCGTCAGCCCGTTGCTCGTGGAGCTCACCGGACTGACGGATATCACCTTGCCGGTGGCTGATGCTTCGGGCAGCGCAGTGAAGGTGATGGTTGCCGACATTCCCGCGGTCACCTTCGCCGCATCGGCTTCGTTGAAGTTGGCTGCTACATCCAGCTTGCCCTTGCCGACAAGGGTGATGACAGATGTGCCGGCACTGGAGCCAGCCGAGCTCTGGCCGACCGAGGCATTCACGGCGCCGATAGTTCCCGAGACTGGAGCACGCAGGGTCGTCTGCGCGTAGGCCTTCTCTGCATTGGCGAGCTGGGCTTGCGATGCGTCCGCATTTGCTGCCGCGACACTGTCGACTCCGATTGCTTTGGGAGCCTGCGATGAGGCGCGAGTGCTCACGAGTGTCTGACGCGCCTTGCTCACTGTCTGGGCGTCATGCGTGATGCCCTTCTGCTGGTTCAGCACGGCAGTGTTGAATGCCTGCTGCGCGCTGGTGACTGCCCGCGTGAGCGTGTCCTTGGCAGCAAGCAGCGCGACATTGGCCTTGAACAAGTTTGTTGAGGCAGCGTTGATGGCGGCCTGGTCAGACAACACCCCCTTGTCTCTGGCGTTGTTTGCGTTGACCTGCGCATCAGCAGTGAGCGCTTGGCTGATGGCAGCGTTATAGCCATTCATATTCAGTGCTGCCTGATCCTGGGCCTTCTTCTGGTCCAACTGGGCGCTGGTGATGGCTGCCTCGGCATTGCGCAGAGTGGCCCAGGCCTGACTGTTGGCGCAGTCGGTGGGATTGGGCTGGCTGGCTGGGTTGAAGCACTGCTCGGACGCGCCTGCGGTCGCCAAGTCAAGATCGAGTTTGGCCTTGTCGACGGTCTGCTGGTAACTCGTGGCGTTCGCTGCAGCAGTGGCAAGTGCGTCGTTGACAGTCTTCTCGGCAGCCTCGAGTGTGAGCTTGCTCTGTTGAAGGCTGGTGAGCGACTGTGCGTAGCTGCTCCTGGCGCTGGCCAATTGCTGTGCAGCAGTAGAGCTGTCGATGCGCACGAGGGCCTTACCGGCCTTGACCTTGTCTCCCGCCTTGACGTCGACTGCAGTGACGATGCCGTTGCTGACGAAGCTCAGTTCGTAGTTGGCAGAGGACTCAACCGTTCCTGACGCTGTGACTGTTGATGTCACGGTCCCGGTGGTGACCGTTGCGGTGCGTGCATCTGCGGCCGTGGATTTTGGAGCAAAGATGAGATACCAACCGCCGGCAAGCAGGAGCACAAGAAGGGCGACCAGACCGAAGTTCAACCAATGCGATCGGCCAAAGAGTGTGGTGAGTCGTCGAGTCATGAATGCAGTCTTGCCAGCAAAGTTCAGCAGTCATGGCGCCTTCGGTTTGGGCTTGGTAAGCGTTTGATCAATGTGCGGCCCAATGACAGAAGCGCGTAAGTAGAAGGTCAGATGAACGTGGACTATCGTCATGTGAGTTCGGTCGATGGGGGGCGAAGTGATTGAAGTCAGGAACCTGACCAAGCGCTACGGCAAGGTCACTGCAGTGGACGATGTCAGCTTCAACGTCAATCCAGGTGTGGTAACTGGATTTCTTGGTCCAAATGGCGCTGGCAAATCCACAACCATGCGCATGATTCTTGGACTCGACAAGCCCAACAGCGGATCAGTGCTGATCAATGGCCAGCCGTACAAGGCGGCACGCACCCCAGTGGCAGAAATTGGCGCACTGCTTGAAGCCAAGGGATTCGACAAGGCGCGGTCCGCGCGCAATCACCTGCGGACCCTTGCTTCGACCTCGGGCATCAGCGACAAGCGAGTCGATGAAGTGCTTGCGCTCGTGGGGCTCACTGCAGTCGCGCGATCCAAGGCCGGTGGTTTCTCACTTGGCATGGGTCAACGCCTCGGAATAGCAGTGGCACTGCTTGGAGATCCCCGCATGGTCATGCTCGATGAACCGGTCAACGGCCTGGATCCAGATGGAGTGCTGTGGATTCGCAATCTGCTGCGCCAGTTGGCCAATGAAGGGCGCACTGTCTTCTTGTCCTCCCACCTCATGACCGAGATGGAACTCATTGCCGATCAACTCATCATCATTGGTCGCGGACGCATCATGGCTGACACCACCATGCGCGAGTTCATTGCCGCATCCTCAGCAAATCGAGTCCGAGTCGTGGCACCCGCCGCCGCGCAGTTGCAGTCCCTGCTGGAGGGACGAGTGACCAGCAGCGAGCTGATCGAACCAAACGTCCTTGTGCTCTCCGGTATGGATTCGGCCGAAATTGGTCAGGAGGCATTTGCAGCCGGACTTGTGCTGCACGAACTCACGCCCTTGAGTGCCTCGTTGGAAGAGGCCTTCATGGAACTGACCAAGGACTCAGTGGAATTTCACACCGACGGAGCTGCAGCATGAGCACTGATACTTCACCGAGGTATGTGACGGATGGTCAGCAGCTGAAGCTGACCTTTGTTCGGGTTCTGAAATCTGAGATTCTCAAACTGCGCACCCTGCGTTCGACCTGGATCATGTTGATCACGATGCTGGGCCTGTTCGTTGCCTTCGGCGCGCTGGCTGCGCTTTCGACAACTGGCCAGATCGACGACGGCAGCAACGGACCGCCGCAGACCTTTGTGCTGGACCCCGTAACAACAGTGCTCGCAGGTGGCGGATTTGCTGTGCTGGTCATGTCGGTGTTTGGCGTGCTGTCTGGCGCACGCGAGTACGGAAGCGGAATGATCCGCACCACATTGTCCTTTGTGCCCAAGAGACTCAGTGTGCTGTGGGCCAAGACGATTGCTCTTGTGATCTTTGTGATTCCGGTGACCTTGATCGCTGCCTTCGGCGCCTTCTTCCTGGGCATGGCGGTGCTCAGTGCTGCGGGTTCGGAGACGGTGGCATTCACTGATCCTGATGCGCAGCGAGTCCTGTTCGGTACAGCTGCAAATATCACTGGCTTGGCCATCATCGGCTTGGCACTTGGCATGGCCATGCGATCCATGCCTGGAGCGATCGCAACGGTCATCGGCGGAGTCTTGATCCTCCCCGCCTTGCTGACTGCGCTGCTTCCTGAGTCGTGGCGAATAGTGCTGAAGTTCCTGCCGTCAAACGCGGCGGCACCATTCACCGAAGTGCAACAGCGAGCTGACATGCTGTCGATCGGACCAGGCATCGCGGTGTACACCGCCTGGGTAGTTCTGAGTTTGGCGATCGCCGGGATCCTTCTGGTGCGAAGAGACGCCTGACTCCTGTTCGGCTTGTAACCTGATCGTCTCCGCACCAACCACACCTGACCATTTGGAGTTCTCGCATGCGTTATCGGAAGTTGGCCACCACGGGCATCGAAGTCAGCAGCCAGTGCCTTGGCGCGATGATGTACGGCAGCAATAGCAACACCGATCACGAGGACTGCATCGGCCAGATTCATCACGCCCTTGAATCGGGCATCAACTTCGTGGACACCGCAGACACGTACTCCGAAGGTGAGAGCGAGGTCATAGTCGGCAAGGCACTTGCAGGTCGCCGTGATGACGTGATCGTGGCAACCAAGTGCTTCAACCCCATGGGTGAGGGACTCAATCGGCGTGGCAGCTCCCGCCGCTGGGTGATTCAGGCCTGTGAGGAGAGCCTGCGCCGCCTCAACACTGACTACATCGATCTGTACCAAGTGCATCGCCTTGACTGGTCAACCGATATCGAAGAGATCATGGATGGGCTTTCATACCTCGTTCAGCAGGGCAAAGTGCGCTACCTCGGCTCCTCCACCTACCCAGCCGAATGGATTGTGGAAGCGCAATGGGCTTCACGTCGACGCAACGTTCAGCGCTTTGTATGTGAACAGCCGCAGTATTCAATCTTCTCTCGCGGGATCGAAACTGCTGTACTGCCAACGGCCGCGCGCCACAACATGGCGGTCATCCCGTGGAGTCCCTTGGCTGGTGGCTGGCTTACCGGAAAATACCGGCGAGAAGTGGGCATGCCAGCAGACTCTCGCTACGGCGGCACCGGACGATTCGCCAAGTTGGCTCGCATGGGCGACAACCCTGAGGTGCTTGAAGCTCGCTACGACCTCATCGAGGAGCTCGATGAGGTGGCCAAGCAAGCGGGTCTGACGCTTACGCAGATGTCCTATGGATTTGTCGACGCGCACCCGGCAATCACCTCCACGATCATCGGTCCTCGTACTCGATCGCAGTTGGATGACGCCATTGCGGCGGCCGATGTGACGCTGGACTGGGGAACCCTGGATGCGATCGACAAGATCGTCCCTGTGGGGACCGATGCGGCAGGCATGACCAACTTTGCGCCCAACCCAGCCTTCAAACGAGACAATCGCCGACGCTGAGTCGGGCATGTAGGTCATCAGGACACCGCGCCTGATGGCCTAACATCGGCGTGTGAGGATCACTGAGCTCTCCAAGTCGCTGAGGTCTGCCTTTGACCTGAGGGGCGGCTCGGATCTGCCCGTAGGGGATTGGCAGGGTCGCCGTGCCAATGCCGAGAAGATGTTCGGTCCAGTCTCTGAGGGAATGAAGGTTCCCGACACGATCGCCACGACCGACATCACTGTCACCGGTCGGCACGGCCAGCGCATTCCTGCGCGGGTGTACCGCAAGAAGGGCTCCACGAGCCGTGCTCTGGTGGTCTTTGTGCACGGTGGCGGCATGATCATGGGATCCATTGACGCCAGCAATGCCACGGTTGCGCGCTATGTGGAACTGACCGGGATACCTGCCCTGTCGGTCGGTTACCGATTGGCTCCTGAGCACACCTACCCGGCGCAGCGAGATGACGTGGCTGAGGCCATCGCCTGGGCCTATTCGCATGCCGGCGAACTCAATCTGGATCGCTCGCGCATTGGCATTGTGGGACACAGTTCTGGTGGAGCCATAGCGGCGGGGGTGGTGCTGCGTCTGCGCGATATGGGCGAGCACCCGGTTGCCTGCCAGGTCTTGGTCTATCCGATGCTCGATGACCGCACCGACAAGGCCGGCCCGATTGCTGCGCGATTTCTGACGTGGAGTGTGGCGGACAACATCACCAGTTGGAACTGCCTGCTCAAGGGCAAGGCAGGAACTCCAGATGTCTCGCCTTATGCGGCACCCGCGCGAGCCAAGGCCCTCGAAGGTCTGCCGCCGACCTACATCGAGGTGGGCACTCTTGATCTGTTCCGCGAAGAGGATGAGCTGTACGCCAAGTCCCTAGAAGCCGCTGGTGTGAGCGTTGAGTTCCATCTGCGGCGCGGTGCTCCGCATGGCTTCGAAGCCTCAATGAGTGATCTTGCGGACAAGGCCTTCGTGCAGCGCGGAGAATTCCTGCTCAAGCACCTCGGCGAGCAAAGTTCACAGAGCTAGAGCCAGTTCACCAGATGCATGACCTGCGTTGCCCGGGTGGCAGCGACATACAGGTCGGCACCTCGTTTGGTCTGCGATCCCATTGCGGCGGGATCAATCACAAACACCACGTCAAATTCGAGTCCCTTTGTGTCGCGAGCGGAGAGGATCGCAATCGGGGCATCCAGAGCCTTGTCGCCGATGCCGAACTCGTCACTGGCAGCAAGCAACTGCGCTGACAGCTCGTCGATCTGATCATCAGGGGCAATCACAGCGGCGCGACCAGGGATGTTGGCCACTGTCTTGGTGACCAGCTCGGCCAGCTGCTCGGGCGTGATGTCGTGCACTTGGACATCGGCGCCCTCGCGCACTGGATGCAATTCAGGCGCATCGCCACCTGCAGCAGTCAGCAGTTCGGTGGCCTTGACGGCAATCTGCTCGGTGATGCGGTAGGTGACCGTGAGTACGTGCAGGTCCATGGTGCCGCGGATATCGCCGAGCGCTTCTTCCCAATTGCGCGCCCCGGCCGGGTGACTGGTCTGCTGCACATCGCCGACGATCGTCATCGATTTGCGAGTGGCGCGTCGGGAGAGCACTCGCCAGGCCATCCGCGAGAGTTCCTGTGCCTCGTCAACCACGATGTGTCCGTAGACCCAGCTGCGATCAGCGGATGCCAGTTCGGCAACTGAGCGGCGCTCGCTTGCGCTGTACATGCGTCCCACCAGACCGGCAGCATCAATCCAGCCACCCATGTCGGTATTGCTGATCGCTTGCTCTGCATGCGCAAGTTCATGGCGACGTTCGGCTGACTCGCGCGCATTGGAACGCGCCTCGTCTGGATCCCACGGACCAAGAAGTTCCGCGGCCTCGTCAATGAGCGGCACATCATCGATGGTCCAGGCTGCGTCGGGATCCTTGAGAATCAACAAGGTCTCCTGAGCTGTCAGCACTGAAGCGGTCGCAGCCCTGAGGCGATCGACGTCGGTCAACAGTCGGCGGACGAGCAATTCCGGCGCAATCGGCATCCACATCAGGTTGAGTTCGCGGCGGATATTGCGATCCTCCACAAGTTCGCTCACCTGATCGCGTCGGACCTCGGGGTCACTTGCATCCTCGCCATGTTGACGCGCCCGATAGGCAGCCAGATGGTCAAGGGCGCGAAGAAGGAAAGTGTCACGACCGCCGTGGAAACTGGCATTGCGGGCAACTGCGCGCTCAGCATCATGCAGTTGTTTCGCGGTGATCATCACTGTGGAGCGATCTTCCATCGTGATGGTGAAATCGTGTTTTGGAATGCGTCGACGCTGGCGTACGGCATTGGCGATGACTTGGGCCATCCGCGCGTCACCCTTGATCGCTGCAACCTCGTCGACGTCATGTCGCCGCGCATCGATCCCGGGATACAACTGGCCAGGAGTAAGCAGGACGACATCAGTTTCGCCCAGGCTTGGCAGCACCTGGTCGATGTAGTGCAGGAACGTGGGGGAGGGGCCAACGACGAGCACTCCGTCGCGCGCCAATTTCTCGCGGAAGGTGTAGAGCAGCCAAGCAGCGCGGTGCAAGGCGACAACTGTCTTGCCCGTTCCCGGCCCGCCTTGCACCACGGTCAGCTGGTTCAAAGGGCTGCGGATGATCGAGTCCTGATCAGCCGCGATCGTTGCGATGATGTCGCCCATCCGGCCCTCGCGAGGAGCATCCAGGGCGGCCGCTGCTGCCCTGGATTCTGTCAGGGTCGGATCGTTCAGCACCTCGTCCTCGACGTGCGTCACTGTGCGTTCGCGTGTGACGATGCGTCGGCGCAACTGCACGCCCAAGGGATTGGCGAAGGTGGCTTGATAGAAGGCCGCTGCGTTTGGCGCTCGCCAGTCGATCAGTTCCGGTTCGCCGTCAGCATCGCGCAGTCCGATGCGTCCGATGTGATAGCTGCCGGAGCTGCCATCGATGCGTCCAAAGCACAGTCGGGTGTCTGAAGTGCGCGCAGCGCGAAGCTGGGAGACAAGGTTGTCGAGCATGGCTTCACGCTCAAGGTCGTCTTGTCCTGTGCCGGTGCTCAGGGCAGAGGAGGTGGTGTTGATGCGGTCTTCCAGATGGCTCACATAGCTGGCGAGCAGCGAGTAGCAGTGGTCGACGTGCGACTGCTCGAGTCGTAGCGCCTCGTCCACTCCACCTCCTGTTGTGCTGACTGTTCACACCTGGGTGATGCCGTTGTTTGGGGCCAACAGTCTGCCAGAGACACAATGCTCAATGGTGAACGGGAGGCAATTCTTCAATTCAGCAATTGGGTGAACTTCAGGGAGATCGAGGAGGGGTCAGACAGTGCAGACTCAGGAGGAGCTCTTCGCCGAGTATCAGGCGTCCATCGTGAGCGCCTTAGAGCCTCAGGCCTGTCTCGAACTCGGGTGGAGTGACCCCGCGTTGTTCGCGGCGATGCGCGGCCAAGCGTGCGTGGTGATGACTGCCTGGAACCCTGGATTTGCGCGTCCAGACCTTGAGGTGAATGTGGCGCGCAATGAGCAGATGCGGAGCATTTTGCAGACGATGGACTATGAGGTCTGGCCGGCGGAATGCTCTTCGCCCGATGGCCAATTCCGGGAGCCAGCATTTCTCGTGTGGGATATGCCGATCAGTGTGGGTCAGAGTCTGGCTGCGCAGTTTGAGCAATTCGCGATCTATGCCTATTGCGCGCAAGGGGAGCGGACAGTGGTCTCCTGTCTGCCTGGCTAGGCCGAGTCCTGGAATTTCGGGGTCGGGGTGTACGGATGATCGGGGTCTCGTCCAGTCACGTAGCGAGCCACGCCGTAGATAGCACCGGCGATGGGGACGGCGATCAGTGCGCCCACGATGCCCAGCGCGATGCTGCCGGCAGCGATGGCTACCACGATGGCCAGGGGATGCAGGTTGACCGCCTTGCCCATGACGAGCGGCTGCATGACATCGCCGTCGAAACTGCCCACCAGGATCGTCAAGAGCACGACAAGGGCTGCCGTGAGGGGTCCGTTCTCGGCCAGGGCGACGATGGCAGCGAAGAAGGTGGCAATGGGCGCGCCAATAACCGGGATGAATGCCCCCAGGAAGACCACAGCGGCCAGCGCGGGAGCCAGGGGGACTTGGAGAATCAGCAGCCCGATGTAGACGAGCAGTCCGTCCAGGAGGGCGATCACCACAATGCCTCGGGTGTATCCGGCAATGGAGTCCCAGGCGATCCTTCCTGAGGTGTCCACATGCTCGCGCAGCTGCACGGGCATCCAACTCATCAGCCAGTCCCAGATCTTTGCCGGTGACATCAGGAAGAAGATCACTCCAAAGATGAACACAGAGCCCGCGATGATGAGGGTGCCAATGGACCCAAGCGCGCCGAAGGCATCACCGGCGATGGTCTTGAGCACTCCAGTACCCCAACTCTGCAACTCTTCAAGCAGATTGGAGAACTGCGAATCCGAGAGCTTCAGTGGCCCGGTCTTCATCCAGGTTTCAATCTCTGCAAAGCCGGCCGTGATCGAATCGACGAGTTTTGGTCCTTCGTGGATCGTGGCGTTGATGACTGTGGCCAGAATGAGAAGGACGATTGCAGTGATGGTGATCAGGGCCAGAATCATCGACAGCACTTTGGGCAGGAGCCGGTTGTAGAGGTGCATCACAGGTGAGGTCCAGGCCGTCACGAGCATCGCAAAGAACAATGCGAACACCACAGGGAAGATCCCGTTGAAGATATAGAGAATGAAGGCGATGCCGGCGACAAGAACAAGGAGGCGCCAGGTGAAGCCTGCCAGTGTGCGCAGGGTGTCTGGGATGTTCTCTTGCCCGCTCAACGTGAACCCCTCACTGTGCTAGGGCACGCAGGCTAGCCCACGCGGCGGAGATGACGCGCCGTGTTGTGATCAGTCGATTCGAACTGTGCCGTTTGGTGTTGAAAAGGTGACCGCGATGATGCCTGGGCTTTCGGCCTCAACCCATTCGACGTACACGCCATCCATCACGTCCATGAAGTTCTCGCCGATGTAGGCGCTGACGGTGTGGGGGTCGCCCGCAATCTCAATGCGCTCCACGGTGACATTGCCGGCACCTGATGATGGGTGCATGCCCTGTGAGCTGGACCATTCAACGAAGAATGGCAACTGCGGGTTCTCCATGACGTTCAGCACGCCCAGTTGCTTCCATTCAAGCTTCTGTCCGTCAGGCAGGATCCGATGCCCAGGAGCGGCTTCGCGACCAAGTCGTTCTTCATAGGGCTTGATGTCGTCGACCGAGATCGCCCAACTCATCCAGCCACCGCCATTGGTCGCGCAGTGATTCACTGCTCGGCCAAATGGCGCCTTGTCGGCTGCTGGGTGATCAAGTGCCGAGACCACCTCGATGTAGCAGCCATTGGCCATCGGAAGAATGAAGTTGCGAGTGCCAAATTGCGGATGCCGGCCACCATCGCGAAAGGTTGCCGCGAGGTCTGAACCAATGCGTTGAACAACGTCTGGCAGTTCGCTTGCCGTGCAGGCGTATGAGATGTGATCTAGCCGCATGTCTGCATCCTGCCTAATGCAGGTTTCGGTCCAGACACGGCCCCCCGATATGCCCGATGTGGGAGCCTTAGCCCCATGTCCTCGCCGGCCCCTTCTTCTCAGCTGGATAAGAAGAAGTCGCTCATTCTTGGCGCAGTCGGCTTGTTCTTCATCGTGATCATCTTCTGGAAGGTGATTCCGCAGATCGGCAGTTACGACCAGGCCTGGGAAGCACTGAAGTCGATGTCGATATGGGCCCTGGTTGCGGTCTTCATCAGCGTTGTGGTCTATCTGACGTGTTACGGCTTCCCGTTCATGGCTGCCACACCTGGCTTGCGATTCTGGCCATCAGAGCAGATCAATCAAGCCGCCTTTGCCATCAGCAATGGGGTGCCCGGCGGCGGCGCGGTCGGCCTGGCATTCCAATACGGGATGCTCGCCTCGTACAAGATCGCCCCGGCCGCAGCAACTTCTGCGATCACCGCGGTCAGTATTTGGAGCACTTTTGTCACCTTGGGCTTTCCGATTCTTGGCGTGCTGGCCATCACGATCGCAGGCGAGGACGGCAACTCCTACATCCTTGGCGGGCTCATTGGTCTGGCGCTGCTCATTGGCGCCATTTTGGGTTTCACCTTGGTCATGAGGTCTGAACCGGCCGCCATCTGGATCGGAAAGCTCGGCAACAAGATCATCGGGCCATTCCGCAAGCGTATCAAGGCGGTCAAGGAGCTCGATCTTGTTGGACCCCTGACCAGCTTCCGCCAGAGCATGTATGGCGTGCTCAAGCGTCGCTGGGCAGCGCTGACCCTTGCTCAAGTTGCCGTGTCATTCACTCAGTTCCTGATCCTGTATGTGGCTTTGCGAGGTATCGAAGGATGGGATGAGCCTGGAACGCCATTCCTGTTGGTGTTTGCAGCCTTCGCCATCAGTCAGCTGGGCCTGATGATCCCGATCACCCCTGGTGGGCTTGGCACAGTGGACGCAGCGATGATCGCTTTGCTTGTGAGTTTCGGAGTGCCAGAAGGCACGGCCACGGCAGCTGACTTGGTCTGGCGCGCCTGTTCTTTTGTGCCACAGATTGTGATCGGTGTCATCGCCTTGGCGTCCTGGTCAAAGAAGGCCGGACAGACATTCGCATCAACTTCTGGCAGCGCCGCATAAGCGGCGTGTCGGTGATTGCGGGCTGTGCCTAGCCCCCTAATGTGTGCCTTGCTTGGTCGTCGCGGGAGGGGAAGCCTTCGACGACCAAGTGCTTTTTTTGTGCCGCATCGTGAACTTCCACTCATGCACAGGCACTGTTGAATCACCTGGTGTCCACAGCGCGCTGGGCACACTGTTCTTGGCACTTCTGCGATGACAGTTTGCGCTGCATGAACGCTCAGATTCCAGTTCCGGTCTTGCGCAGTCCAGAGCACTTGATGGCTGCGATTCCCTTTCTTCTTGGCTTTCGACCACGCGCCAGTGTTGTCATTGTGTGGATTCATTCGGGTGCGATTGCCCTGACTCAACGCGTGGACTGGCCTGAGCTCGTCGGCGAACAGCAGATCCAGGAATGGGCCTCATCCGTCGTACGCGCTGCGCGCCATGTCAACGCGCAGGGAGTCGTTCTGATCGGCTACCCAGAGTTTCATCATCAGGACCAAATCGACCTCAGTGCAGTGCCGCTGGCCGCTATAGGCCAGGCGCTCACGGGCGGTGGCACTGAAGTGCTGGATGCCATCATCGTGTTGGAGGACGGCTGGTGTGCACTTGACGCCGAGTGTGCCGAGGGACCAGTTGGTGTGCAGCCATTTGACCAGCTGATCGCGGCTGAAGTCAGCGACGACTTCATGTTCTCGGGGTGGTCCTTTGCTGCAGATCGTGCCGAGGTCTGCGCGGAGTTTGTCGCCGACGAGGGGGCTCCGCGGGTCGCTGTTGAGGCGCTGGATCGTAAGGCCAGTGAACTCAGCGAGATGCCTGCGCAGGATCTGGAACAGTGGCGCGACGACGTCATTCCTCGCTTGCTTGCGGCATTCAAGGCCGGGTCCGTCCTGCCAAGGGAGTATGTGGATCTGGCGAGCGGGCTGACAGATATCAGGGTGCGCGATTCGGTGCTCTGGCATGTGGCCAAGCAATTGGATGCCGCCACCAGTCTGCTGGGCTTGCGGGTGCTGGTGCGGGTGCTGCCCGAAGGTCGACGAGCCCCTTCGGCGACGGTCGCTTCGATCTGCGCGTGGCTGGCGGGCGACGGCGTGCGCGCCAGTGCGGCACTGGACATTGCCTTGCAGGATGAGCCTGAGTACGGACTGGCACAACTCGTGGCCACGGCGCTTTCCAACGGGCTGCCACCTCGGACGTGGCAGGAAACCATGGAGCACCTCAGCTATGAGCACTGCAGATATGGCCTGTGCTAGCACTTGTCCACAGCCGCCATCGGGCGACTTCTCTGGAGCATGGTTGCTGCATACCGTCTAGGCATGTCCTGGAGAACTCGGCTGATTCCTGCGCTTCTCGTGCTGCTGCTGGCCGCCAGTGCTTCCCCGGCGATGGCCCTGGACATCAGTGGCGACGACGCCAACGACCAGTTCGTCGGATCAGGGCAGTCCGGCTCCAACTCCACCGGTGGCGGCGCCTCAGGCGGTAGTCACCATTCCTGCACCAATTGCATGTGGATGGCTGCCGATCCCTGTTCCTCAGAGTTCAATGCGATCGGCTGCGGGCGGGTGATAGCGGGCTGCCCAGCCGGTCAGGAGCAGCGCCGAATGTGGTTCTCCCTCGACTACGGGCTGACTTGGCTGGATCGTGGGCTTGGCTGCGTGAGTTCTGCGCGCGGCGCAGTTGACCGCCCGTCAGCTCAGGAGTTGCACGAGAGCTTTGTCAGGTCGATTCCTGCTGCCCACATCAGCAGCCAGCCATCCCAAGGCGTGCTGCCGCAGGTGCCAACCCTGTTCACCTCGGGTCAGCCGGCCACGGCTGAGCGCTCCACCCACCGCATCGGTTCCCAGCAGATCCAACTCTCGCCGGTGGCGCGCTGGCATTGGGACTTCGGTGACGGTGGCGCGCTGGAAACCTCCAGCCCCGGCAGCCGATATCCGGATCGAACGGTCTCCCATGTCTATCGAAGGGCGGGTGTCTTCATGGTCCACCTGCGCACGACGTGGACCGCCACCTACACCGTTGACGGGCAAGGACCATTCGCGGTCGAAGGCTCGGTGACCCAGCTCGCAAGCGCCCGAATTCAGGTCGGCCAAGGCCGGGCCGTATTGAGCTAGGAGGTGTTGCAGAGATCTGTTCGGATATATGGCACAATCAATGGACCACGGCCCGTCCAAGTCTGCAAAGGCTTGACACGGGCTCTTGTCGTGGAGATCGGTTGATGAAAGGCATTGAACCTGAACATGGCCACCGCTACCAAGAAGACCACAGCCAGCACGCCAGCAGCCCCTGCCAAGAAAGCAGCGCCTGCCAAGGTAACCCCGATCAAGAAGGCCGCAGCGCCGGCAAAGCCGGCGGCCAAGAAGGCCGCCGCCAAGCCCGCCGCCGCGCCCGCCAAGCCAGCTGCCAAGAAGGCAGCAGCGCCGGCAAAGCCCGCGGCCAAGAAGGCTGCCGCGCCAGCCAAGCCGGCAAAGCCCGCGGCCAAGAAAGCTGCCGCGCCAGCCAAGCCGGCAAAGCCCGCCGCCAAGAAGGGCGCGGCCGTAGCTATTGACGACGAAGAACTCGTAGAGGTCATTGAGACTGAAGATGGACTGGTGGCCATTGACGTTGAAGACGTTGATCCTGCTGCACTGGTCGTGGTTGCCGAGCTCGAGGTTGAGCTTGAGGCTGAACTCGCTGAGGATCTGGCCGAAGTCGATGGCGACTCGGAAACCGAAGCGGCTCCAGCCGGCGCCGATGAGGAAAAGGGCTTCGTCATCTCCGATGTCGATGACACCGACGAGCCCGTCCAGACCGTCACCGTCGCAGGCGCTACCGCCGACCCGGTCAAGGACTACCTCAAGCAGATCGGCAAGGTTCCGCTGCTCAATGCCGAGCAGGAGGTCGAGCTGGCCAAGCGCATTGAAGCCGGACTCTTCGCTGAGGAGAAGCTCGCAGACCCCAAGAAGCTGGAAAAGAAGTTCGAGCGGGATCTGCTCTGGATTGCCGAAGACGGTCGCCGGGCCAAGAACCACCTGCTGGAAGCCAACCTTCGTCTGGTGGTTTCGCTGGCCAAGCGCTACACCGGTCGCGGCATGCTCTTCTTGGATCTGATCCAGGAGGGCAATCTGGGTCTGATCCGAGCAGTTGAGAAGTTCGACTACACCAAGGGCTACAAGTTCTCGACCTATGCCACCTGGTGGATTCGTCAAGCCATCACCCGCGCCATGGCCGATCAGGCACGTACCATCCGCATTCCCGTGCACATGGTCGAAGTCATCAATAAATTGGCACGCGTCCAGCGCCAGATGCTGCAGGATCTTGGTCGCGAGCCCACTCCGGAAGAACTCGCCAAGGAACTGGACATGACCCCCGAAAAGGTCGTGGAGGTTCAGAAATACGGTCGCGAGCCCATCTCGCTGCACACCCCATTGGGTGAAGAGGGTGATAGTGAGTTCGGTGACCTCATCGAGGACTCCGAAGCCATCGTTCCTTCTGACGCGGTTTCGTTCACCTTGCTGCAGGAGCAGTTGGAGTCAGTCCTTGACACCCTGTCTGATCGTGAAGCGGGCGTGGTGCGTATGCGCTTTGGCCTGACTGATGGTCAGCCCAAGACTCTTGATGAGATCGGCAAGGTCTACGGCGTTACTCGTGAGCGCATCCGTCAGATAGAAAGCAAGACGATGTCCAAGCTGCGTCACCCTTCGCGTTCACAGGTGCTGCGCGACTACCTGGACTAAACCGAACTCCTCTTGCCTTCAGAAACCCCTTGTGTCGCAAGGGGTTTCTGTATGTACGTGGCGCTACGCGAAGATGCACAGCGCACCTAGTCAAGCTATTCAAGGTGCCCAGCGTGTCGGAGGCCCGTGTGGAGCTCGATGAAATGCTTGACGAGTGGGTGATCCACCTGTGCGCTGAGGGGAAATCCGCGCAAACAGTCAAGACCTACTCCGATGGTGTACGGGGCTTCATTGACTGGTCGGCGCTTGAGGGCATCCCCAATGACCTCAATGCGGCAACCAGTCAACCGCTTCGCCAATGCACTCAAGGACCGTGGCAACTCCAGTACCACCATTGCCAGCCGCCAACTCTCACTTCGTCGCTTGAGCAAGTGGGCCGCCGCTGAGGGCTTCTATAGTTTCAATTCATGGCCTCCGCACGGGAGTGCCAGCACAGTGACGGGGGACCTGATGAAGAAGATCGCAGCAGCGGCCTTCCTGGCCCTGTCGCTCACTGCCTGTGCGCAGACGTCCACCTCGTCGAGCGCGTCCGAAGGGTTCAGCCCGCCCGACCAGCCGACCGTTATGTCCAATCTCAACAAGTACTGGAACTCGCTGTCCCCGACGACCCTCGAGGAGATCTGCTGGTGGCACAACGGCATGGTCGCTAGCGGCAGGGAGGAGACGCAGAAGTTCCGCAACGAGGTCGCCAGCTCGTACCCCGAGTGGGGCAACCTGCTTGGCCTCGAGGAGGTCCACACGTTCATGCGCGGCAAGTGCCGCGCCTACCCGAGCCCGTGGGATTCGCTCCGGTAGTGAGCCGCTGGTCGACCCCGGTGTCCTTGTCTTCGTAGGCGCGTTGGATCGAGGTGACCAGCGCAGACGCCTTGGAGATCAGTGTGGCGAATTCAGTAGCAAATTTCGCCAGCTCGATCTGATGAAGTTTGAACCTCTCTCCTGGCACGGTGTCGATCTTTAGTTCCGCGTGAGTTGCAGAATCGCACCACTCAGGGCACGAGCTGAATGTGCGAACCCAGTAGTCCTTCTCAGCCTGGCTGATCTTGGTTTCTCTGGTCTTGTTGATATCGGTTACGGTCATTGGTAGCACCTCTCGCTCATAGGGGTAATTGCTAGTCGCACATAGTTCGCGCACAGCGTTTAGAGGCCTCTGAGGAGATCAATCCCAAGCACAGCGCCGTAGTGGTCCCTACTGCGCGACTACCTGGACGAATAGAAACGCACAAAGGGCCCCGAGAAGATTCTCGGGGCCCTTTGCTTTGCGATCAGTTAGCGATCGTCGCTGTTGTGCGCTGCGAGATCTAGCCTGTGGGTTTCGTCAAGTACTTCAATCGCCTGCGGACGCAATGCGTCTTCATGGCGGTTCCAGTGATGTCCGCAAAAGAGCAAGTCAGATCCACCTGGCAGCACTACTCGAACGTAGGCTTGGGAGTTGCAACGATCGCAACGGTCAGTTGCGGCCAGCGCCGGCGCTGTCATTGTGGTGGCCATCAGAACCTCCAACTTGTCTCTAGCACTACTACTGCTGCAGCAATGCCTATGCAATGTGGATAACAGTCTTACACGCATAACTTATTCCCGCGATGCCACGCCGGGGTCGTTCACCTAAAGCGAAACCGAATTGTTATGTGGGTCACATGTGAACGCGCGTTCATTCGTGGCATCACGGTACGGCGGTGTGCCGCGAGTAAGTTGTCGATGTGTCTTCGACCTATTCCGCCAAGGATCTTGCAGTACTCGAAGGCCTTGATGCAGTACGCAAACGCCCCGGTATGTACATCGGTTCAAACGATGGTCGAGGGCTCATGCACTGCCTTTGGGAGATCGTGGACAACGCAGTGGACGAGGCGCTCGCCGGTCATTGCAAGTTGATCGACATCACATTGCATCCTGATGGTTCAGCTGAAGTTCATGATGATGGTCGCGGAATCCCGGTCGACATTGAGCGCAAGACGCGGCTCACCGGGGTCGAGGTGGTCATGACCAAATTGCACGCGGGTGGCAAGTTCGGTGGTGGCTCGTATGCAGCCTCAGGGGGCTTGCATGGCGTGGGTGCCTCAGTCGTCAACGCGCTGTCGATTCGCCTCGATGTTGAAGTCGACCGGGGCGGCAAGGTGCACTTGGCCACATTCAAGCGCGGAGTCACCGGGGTATTTGACGGACCCGGTCCTGATGCTGAATTCAACAAGAGGTCGGGGCTGGCTGTCATAGGCAAGGCCCCACTGAAGAAGACCGGCACGCGTATTCGATGGTGGGCTGATCGACAGGTGTTCACCAAGGATGCCGACTACGACCGCCTGGCCCTGCGTGATCGGGCGATGCAAAGCACCTTCCTCGTTCCGGGCCTGACCATCGCCCTGCACGATCTGCGTGATCCCGAAGATGTCTATGAAGAGAGCTTTCAGCACAAGGGTGGCATCGGCGAGTACGTCGAGTCGTTGAGCGCAGGGGAGTCTGTGTCGCCGACGCTCCGACTCCTGGGCCAAGGCCACTTCCACGAAACGGTGCCGGTGATCGACGACAGGGGTCACATGTCGCCTCAGGAAGTCGAACGCGAACTCGTCGTGGATATCGCTCTGCGTTGGGACACGGGCTACGACTCGCTTCTGCGCTCCTTCGTCAACGTGATTGCCACGCCCAAGGGTGGTACCCATGTGGCCGGATTTGAGCGAGCCATCACCAAGGTCTTCAACGATCAGCTGCGCGCCAGCAAGACACTGCGTGCCGGTGAAGACAATGTTGCCAAGGACGATGTCTTTGAGGGGCTGACAGCCGTGGTCGCTGTGCGGCTTGCCGAGCCGCAGTTCGAAGGTCAGACCAAGGAGATACTGGGCACGCCTGCTGCAAGTCGCATCGTCGGCAATGTCGTCGCCAAGGAATTGACCAAGTGGTTCACCACCCCACCGCGTGGCGACAAGGCCGCCACCAAGGCGGTGCTGGAGAAGGCCGCCAATGCCATGCGGGCCCGTGTTTCAGCTCGGGCACACCGCGATACGCAGCGACGCAAGACCGCTCTTGAATCCTCCGCGCTCCCGGCGAAGCTTGTTGACTGCCGGTCCGATGACGTCGAGCACAGTGAGCTGTTCATCGTCGAAGGTGACAGTGCCCTTGGCACCGCCAAGTCGGCTCGCAACTCTGACTTCCAGGCGTTGCTCCCAATTCGCGGGAAGATCCTCAACGTTCAAAAGTCCTCGCTGTCCGACATGCTCAAGAACTCTGAATGTGCGTCGATCATCCAGGTCATCGGTGCTGGCTCGGGTCGATCCTTTGACATCGAGCAAGCGCGCTACGGAAAGATCATTCTGATGTCGGACGCCGATGTCGACGGCGCGCATATTCGCTGCCTTTTGCTCACGCTGATTCATGCCTACTTGAAGCCAATGCTCGAACACGGTCGGGTATTCGCTGCGGTGCCGCCGCTGCATCGCGTCGAGATCATCAATGCCGGAAGCAAGGCCAACGACATCATCTACACCTACTCCGATGCCGAAATGCGAACGGTGATTGCTGACGCAGAGAAGCGCGGACGCAAGATCAAGGACCCGATTCAGCGCTACAAGGGCTTGGGCGAGATGGACTCGGCTCAGTTGCGAGAAACCACGATGGACCCAGCACATCGAACATTGCGACGCATCACGATGCACGATGCAACTGCTGCCATCGATGTCTTTGATCTGCTGATGGGCAACGACGTTGCCCCTCGGAAGGAATTCATCGTCGACGGGGCAGCTGGCCTAGATCGAGACCGCATCGACGCCTAGGCGCTAGATTTCGGACATGCCAATCTACGATTCGGACGACGTCCGAGCATTTCCCGCAGAGGCTTTCGCCGATGTCATCTCCGCCAATACCGAGTTCGCTGCGAGTTTCACTGGATCGAATCTGAGCGGTCGAGCGGCCAAGGGCCTTGCTGTGGTCACATGCATAGATTCGCGCGTCAATCCGCTGGGGCTGCTGGGCATGTCCGCTGGCGATGTCAAGATCCTGCGAAATGCAGGTGCGCGCGTCACTGACGACGTCCTGCGCACCCTGATCCTGGCGACGTACCTGCTCGGTGTGAATCGTGTTCTCGTGATGCCGCACACCGATTGCCGGATGGCCAATGCCACCGAGTCGCAGATTCACGAGGCCATTGAACGTGATTTCGGGGTGGATACTCGCAGTGTGGAATTTCGCACGGTCGACAATCAGGAAACGGCCTTGATCACCGACCTGTTGCGGATCAGATCGCACCCATTGCTCCCCAAGGGTCTGATTGTGGGCGGGGCGGTCTATGACGTGCACACGGGAAGGCTGATTCCCAAAGCGGCTTAGCTGCCAGCGTTCAGGGCATTGATGGTCTCTCCGCCAATGCCCCAGTCATCGCCAGAGACCTCGTACAGCGCGATCCGGATCCGACTGGGATCGCCACCAAGAACTTCGGCGGCAGCGCTGTTGAGCTTGCTTATCAGTTCCTTCTTCTGCTCGACGGTACGGCCTTCGAGCATCGTGACCTGAATGAAGGGCATGTAGTCTCCCTGATCGATTGAGACACGCACCGTATCGAACTGACAGGGGTCCTTCATGCAGTCACCACTACGCATCGCCGTCGTGGGATCTGGTCCAGCTGGCATGTACGCAGCCGCAGCTTTGGCCGAATCCGGCCGAGCGACGGTAGACGTCATCGACCGACTGCCAGCCCCCTTCGGGCTCGTGCGATATGGCGTGGCCCCGGATCACTTCAGCATTCGCTCGGTGCGCGACAACCTTGACCGCATTCTGGATCAGCCTGGAGTTCGATTTCTGGGCAATGTCACCGTTGGTGTCGATGTTCACGTGCACGAGCTGCAGGAGCAGTACGACGCGGTGATCCTCACGTACGGATCCTCCTCTGATCGTCACATGGGCGTTCCCGGCGAGGATCTGCGCGGCTGCATAGGGGCCACTGACTTTGTCGCTTGGTATTGCGGGCACCCTGATGCCGATCGAGCCTTCTTTGAGTCCTGGTTGCCAACGGTGAAGCACGCTGTCGTGGTCGGACTGGGCAATGTCGCTGTCGACGTTGCTCGAGTGCTGGCCAAGACGCCTGCGGAGTTGAGCACCACTGATATGCCAGCGCATGTGCGAGCAACTCTTGCCAGTGCGAACCTCAGCGACATTCACATCGTCGGTCGTAGAGGACCTGCGCAGGCAACGTTCACCACCAAGGAACTCAAGGAACTGGGCGAACTTGAGGCAACTGGGATCCAGGTGGATCCTGCGGGACTGGACCAGGAAACGGGATGGAGCACCGGTGATCGCGCCGTGGCGCGCAATCTTGAGGTCATTCGCGGCTGGATGGACCGACCAGCACCGTCGGGCAAGATCCTGCACTTGCACTTCATGGCCCGACCGATCGAGGTCAAGGGCAATGGATCGGCCGAAGCCATGGTGGTGGAGCGCACTCACTTCGATGCCGGTGGTCAAGTCAGCGGCACTGGTGAATTGTTCGACATCCCGGCTGAGTTCATCGTGCGCAGCATCGGCTATCGCGGGGTCGGGCTCCCAGGGGTTCCCTTCGATGAGGCCACCGGAACCGTGGTGCATGCGGAAGGTCGTGTCACGCACGGCCTGTACACCGCAGGCTGGGTCAAGCGCGGCCCGTCAGGCATCATCGGCACCAACAAGAAGGATGCCGTAGCCACGGTCCATCAGCTCTTTGCTGATGCCGATGCTGGTTTCGTCTCGGCTACCGGCGTCGGCGAATTCGACAGTCTGTTGAGTTCACGTGGTGTGGTGCCCGTGACGACGGCAGGGTGGCGGGCCATTGACCAGGCGGAGCGCGACCTTGGTCAGGAGTTCGGCATCGAGCGAGTCACGATTGCAGATCGTGGAACCATGCTCTCGATTGCTGAACAGGCATAATTCACCTGTAGGGCTCAGCGCAGCCAGTTGGCTGTCTGCTGGAGATCGCGTACGTTCCAGACAAAGACCGACTCAGGCAGCTTTGTGCACGATTCGGCGCGTACGCCTGGCAGTTGTGCTCGCTGAACGGTCACCCGCCAAGTCCGTCCGTCAACGTGACGGACTTCGGTTTCCATCTGATCGTCAATGAAGACCACACTTGTCGGCGCCGGGACCGCCTTGCCGCTGACGATGCGCAGCACGTCCAGGGCATCTTGTTCAAGGACATTGAATGCGTTGCGTACAGCGATGCCAGCGACCTGCAGCGGTGCGGGATAGGCGCTACGTCCTCGGAATCCGGCAAGCAGGACTCGGCCATGGGCCGCCTCTGTGTGCATTTCCATTGCTGCGGCCGCATCGAGGCGACCGTGCACTGAGCCTCCCGGCAAGGAGAGCATCGTGGGCGCAAAGCGATGACCGCCAATGTGGCTTACCTCCCACACCGATGCGCGCTCTTCGACAGGCACGGAGGACAGCAGATCCTCATAGACCGATCGACCGAGCAGGGCGCAACAGGCGTCTCGCGCGCCATGGGTGCAGACAAAGGTGACGTTGGAAGTCCGCGAGTGGCCAAAGGGTGGGAGGTTGCCTTCTGCGATCGCCGCGAAGTCCCAGTCAGCGATCACGTTGAGATCGGTGACCAGCCCGTGCCGCATGCCGCGCAGTCCCGGTGCGGTGTGCGAGATCCAGATGTTGTGATCGGTGTTGCCGTCGCGCTCAAGGCGGTCGGCATGCCTGGCCAGCAGGAACTTCACGTGCGTCCCCATCGTCCTGTCCAGCAACTCCTTGCCCAATTCGAGAGGGAAACTGCTTTCCAGTAGAGCCTCGCGGCCCCAGGCGCCGGGCTGCTCGATCACGATGTAGCACGAGACCACCGGAGCAGTGCCAGCCAATGGCTCTTCCACTGCCAGGGACTGGGCAGAGCAGGCAAGGGTCATAGTGGTCCTCCTAGTGCGGCGATCGGCAGGCTACCGGGCGTGCCTGTGGCGTCACGTCGGGCCACACTTGTGGGCAGATCGATTGGCACTCCAGAGGCGCTGGCGGCGCGTGCCGGGGCAGCGCCAGCCCAGCCCAGTTGAAGCGCATCTTCACCCGACCTGAAGCGATGACTGCGGACTCCGCCCGTGCCACGACCCTTCGTTGGGATTTCGCCCAGATCGCTCACCTTGACCGTGCCGGCATCGGTACCGGGCAGAGCTGAAGAGGATCCGGCGACCGTGACCAGGACTGCCGCACGCGCTCGATCCACAGCGAAGGCCGCGATCACTGCGGAGCCGGGGGAGAGCTTGATGCCGGCCATCGCACCGGCTGCCCTGCCAGTGGGGCGGATGGCGGTGGCAGGAAAGCGCAGGACTTGGGCATCGTCAGCGATCAGGACGACGTCCTGCTGTTCGGCTGCACTGTCGTCCATACGTGCAGCACCGACCACACGGTCGTCGTCGTCCAGTCGGATGACCTCCCATGAAGGCTTGCTCAAGGCCTCGGGCACCACTCGCTTGACCTTGCCTTGGGCGGTTGCCAGAAACAGGCCGCCAGTTTCGTCAAGGGTGGTCAGGGCCAGCACTTGCTCGCCGCTGGGCAGATCAAGAAATGCGCCAACAGGCGCTCCGGCGCTGAGCGCGGGCCAACCATGCACAGGTGGCAGATTTGGCAGATCCACAACCGAGAGGCGCCAGATCCGACCGCTGCTGGTCACCACGCCAATCTCGCCGCGCGTTGTTGAGACACAGGCACTCACGATGACATCGTGCTGAGATCGTGCGGACTCCTCAGTGTGGCCCAGATCGATGGGAGCAGTGCGCGCAAGCAGGCCAGCGCTGGAAAGCAGCACGATGCACGGAGCGTCATCAACTTCCAGAGGCATTGCAGTTGCGGCCGGAACAGCGGCCGATTCCATGAGCAGGGTGCGGCGAGGAGTCGCATGCTCCTGCACTACCTCTTGGAGTTCAGCAGAGACCAGTGAACGCAGTTCCTTCTCATCTTCAAGTATCTGCGTGAGGGCGGCGATGGCAGTGCGATGCTCATCTGCTTCAGTCTCGAGTTCGATTCGCGAGAACTTGGTAAGACGACGCAGGGGCATGTCAAGGATGTAGTTGGTCTGCTCGAGGCTGAGATCAAAGACCTGCATCATGCGTTCACGTGCAGCAGCAGCATCGTCGGATTCTCGAATCAACTGGATGACTTCGTCGATATCGATAATCGCAATCAGTAGGCCCTCGACAAGATGCAGCCGATCCTGAGCCTTGCGACGTCGATACACGCTGCGTCGACGGACGACGTCAATGCGGTGGTCCAAGAAGACCTGGAGTAGCTCGATGAGCCCGAGAGTGCGGGGCTGGCCATCGACAAGGGCAACGGCATTGACACTGACTTGGTCTTCCATCGGAGTGAGCTTGAACAGTTGCTCCAGGACGGCATCTGGGTTGAAGCCGTTCTTGATCTCGATGACCAGATTGAGGCCGGAATCCCCGTCAGTGAGATCCGCAGCATCGGAGATGCCCTGCAGCTTCTTTGACTGAACCAGATCCTTCATCCGCTCGATGATCCGCTCCGGACCTATGTTCAGCGGAAGCTCAGTGACGACAATGCCCTGGCGGCGAGGGCTTACCTGCTCAATGCGCGTGCGAGCGCGAACGCGGAAGCTCCCGCGTCCGGTCGCATAGGCCTCACGAACCCCGTCGAGTCCGACGATGACTCCGCCACCGGGCAGGTCAGGGCCTGGAATGAATCGCATGATTTCGGCGAGCTCAGCATTGGGATGCGCCAGCAGATGCCGTGCCGCCCCGATCACCTCTGTGAGGTTGTGCGGCACGAGATTGGTCGCCATCCCAACGGCAATGCCCGAAGCACCATTGACGAGCAGGTTGGGGATCGCGGCCGGAAGCACGACAGGTTCAGTCTCGCGGCCGTCGTAATTGGCCGTGAAATCCACCGTGTCCTCGTCGATGGTCGCGGTCATCGACAAGGCGGCAGGAGCCAAGCGAGCCTCGGTGTAACGCATGGCCGCCGGACCATCATCAGGTGAGCCGAAGTTGCCATGGCCATCGATCATCGGAAGTCGCAGGGAGAAAGGTTGAGCCATGCGCACGAGGGCGTCGTAGATCGCGGAATCCCCGTGCGGGTGCAGCCGCCCCATGACCTCGCCCACAACTCGAGCACTCTTGACGTGCCCGCGATCCGGGCGCAGTCCCATTTGGCCCATCTGGAAGAGAATTCGACGCTGAACGGGCTTCAGGCCATCGCGAGCGTCAGGCAGCGCGCGCGAGTAGATGACCGAATAGGCATATTCAAGAAAAGACGACTGCATTTCGGCAGCCACATCCACATCGATGATGCGCCCATGCCCTGGCGGGGTGGAGCGGGATGAGCGGCGTGCCATGTTCGAGCCCTTCTGAAGCTGACAGTTGACGTTACCGGCAGAGCGGGCTGCCACCTGTCATTGGGAGGTGTCCGACGTGTCTGGCGGTGATTGGGGTACCGCCTGGGTGACCGACCAGAATGAGGGCATGGCAGGGGGACGGTGATGGCGGAATACCCGATTGAGTGGGAAGCCGATGTCGTGCTGTCCAACGGGCGTCCCGTGCACCTGCGTCCGATCACACCGGGCGACGTCGAACGCCTGCAGGAATTTCACCAGAGCCTGTCTCCCGAGACGATCTACTTTCGCTTCTTCACAACCAAGCCCTCCCTGTCCGATCGTGAGCTCCACCACTTCACGCATGTGGACTACGTGGATCGGGTGGCCTTTGTGGCGATCGTCAATGACGAGATTATCGGCGTGGGTCGCTACGACCGCGTCAACGAAAGTGATGCGGAGATCGCCTTCAATATTCGCGATGAATACCAAGGTCGCGGTCTTGGGTCGGTGTTCCTTGAGCACCTCGCAGCAGCCGCTCGTGACCGCGGGATATCTCGCTTTGTTGCCGAAGTGCTGCCAGAGAACCGCAAGATGATCAACACGTTCAAGGAGGCCGGCTACACGATTGCTCAGCGCTATGAGGATCACGTACTGGCGATCAGTTTCGCTGTGGCATCAACGGAGCAAAGCAGAGCCGTCTCGCTGGCGCGCGAGCACCGGGCCGAAGCACGCAGCGTGCAATTGCTGATGACTCCCACTTCAGTTGCTGTCATCGGCGCTTCTGATCGACCGAACAATGTAGGTCGCCAATTGGTCGGCAACTTGATCCAAGGCGGTTACAAGGGCCAGATCATCCCGGTGCATCCCACCTCGCCATCTGTTCTTGGCCTTGAGTGCCGCACCACCTTGCGCGATGTTGGGCATGTTGATCTGGCAATCGTGGCCGTTCCGGCTCGCCAGGTTGCGGCAGCTGTGGCCGATGCGGCTCTGGCTGGAATCTCTGGACTCATCGTTGTGAGTCGTGGCTTTGGCGATGGGGGTGCCGATGGCAAGCGCCTTCAGGCCAATCTCCTGGCCTTCTGCCGCGCACACGGGATTCGATTGGTGGGGCCGAATGCACTTGGCCTCATCAACACGGATCCGAACGCCAGCATGAATGCCTCGCTGGCGCCGTCCATGCCCAGTGATGGGTCCATTGGCTTCTTCAGTCAGTCCGGAGCTTTGGGCGGATCAATCCTGAGCCGGCTCGAGCAGCGTGGACTCGGGCTCAGTGCCTTCGTCTCGGCTGGGAATCGAGCCGACGTGTCTGGCAACGACCTTCTGCAGTACTGGGAGTCAGATGAACGCACCCGCACGATTCTTCTGTATCTGGAGAGCTTTGGTAATCCACGAAAGTTCGCCCGTCTCGTTCGTCGAATATCTGCGACCAAGCCAGTGCTGATGGTGCAGATCGGTGGCGCTGGCCTCAATCTGCCTTCGGGGCACCGTGCAGAACGAACTCGGTTGAGCCAGCATGCAATCGACGACATCCTGCAGGCATCTGGCCCGATCGTGCTTGACTCCATTGACGAGATGCTGAATCTGGCTGGTGTTCTGGGCAGCCAACCCCTGCCAGCAGGCACGGGTATCGCAGTTGTCGGCAACAGCGAGGCGCTCATGGTGCTGGCAGGCAATGCCGCGCATCGCATCGGATGCGACTTGGCGGCGGGTCCGATCACCTTGCCAACAGTGCAGGACCCTGAGGGCTATCGGTCGGCCGTGCGCACAGTGCTGGAAGAGGATCGGGTAGATGCGCTGCTCCTGATCCACACGCCAGGTACCAGCGGGAGTCGCGATCGAGAGATCCGCGAAATGATGCTCGAAGAAGGTCGAGCCGTGGCAAAGCCGGTGCTTGCAGTCATGCAGGACTCCAACTCAAGCTTCCGCATTGCCGACGGTGTGCCGACCTTCCTGGATGTCGAACACGCCATCAGTGCACTTGGCTCCCTGCAGAGTTTTGAGCATTGGCGCGAGACCTTGGCCGATGATCCGGAGCCACCGCAGTCGGTGGATGTGGGAGCAATTGAGGCCATTATCGCCTCGGCTCTGCAACGGGGCGAGCAGCATCTTTCTGATCGCGATGCCCGCGCACTTCTGGCTGCCGCAGGTTTGCCCCTGCAGGCGATTCCGGCCGCTGGACTGGTCGGGCGAGGCTGCACTTTGACTCTGGTGGTGGATCCGCAATTTGGGCCTGTCTGCGGAGTTGGCGTCGCAGATCCGATTGCTTCGGTTCTGGACGACATTGTCTATCGTCTGGCTCCCATGCACCCCAATCACGCGGCCGATGCTGTTGCGTCGATGCGCGCGTTTCCGCTAGTCGGTGGAGAACAGCTTTCTTCTGCTTATACGGACTACCTCTACCATTTGAGCTGGCTGCCTGAGTGGGCTCCGGAGATCTCGTTGGTGAGTCTGGCCGATCTGCGCTTCGTCGGCGATCAGCGTTCAGCATCTGTTTCAATTACCTTGGATCCGAATCCGCAGGTCTTCGACCCACGCATGCGTCGCATGGCAGGATGATCGAGTGTCCAATCTTGATCAACGCCTGCGCACAGATATTCAGCGAAGTGGCTATTACCCCGACCTGGTTGCCGACGCCCTAGACACGGCTCTGGCAGGTGAGTCACTGCAGGCCTATCTCGTGCATCACGAAGCGACTTTTGATCACGATGAACTGCGTCGTCATGTCACCGTGCTTGCGCTCACCCCGACGCGGTTGATCGTGGGACACACTGACGAGCATCCAGCAGATGAGCATCACCCGGTCTCCTTCGCCACTGCTTCTACTGAGGCGGTCCGTTTGGAACGGGTCGATTCAGTCGTGGTCACTCGGGTTGTGAGCGAGCCAGCGACGCACCTTCCCGGTGGCGGTGCCGCCGAAGTTGTCATCACCATCGGCTGGGGAGCGGTGTCGCGCATTGAACTCGAACCAGCCAGCTGTGGTGATCCTCAATGCGAGGCTGACCATGGCTACACGGGCACGTCCAGCAACGACGATCTGTCTGTTCGCGTGTCACAGGTGGCAGACGGAGCCGATGTAGTCGAGCAGGCCCTGGCCTTTGCTTCTGCGCTGTCACAGGCAACGGCTGCGCGACTGCGTTGACGAGTAGCGCCCTGCCGGACGCGCCTGGCGAAGTCTGCCTGTCGCAGATCCTGCCCTCTGTTGCTGCTGCCCTTGGCGTACGCGGATATACCGATGTCATAGCGATAGGTGAGCCGCAACACGTCATCTGCTGCTTGATTGACGGACTTGGCGCAGAGCAATTGCGTGACTTCGCATCAAGTGCTCCGGTACTGGCTTCGATGAGTGGTCCACGAGCAGCCACCACGATCCCCTCGACAACGCCTGTGGCGCTCGGCTCCTTTGGCACCGGGGAGATGCCTGGAGCCCATGGGCTTGTGGGAGCCTCGTTCTGGGTCCCCGAGTTTGAGGATGTCCTGGTGCCGCTGCACTGGGCGTCTGGCATTCCAGCCCTTGCCATCCAGCCCGAGCCAACAATGCTGGAGTTGATGGCCGGCGCTGGTATTCATGTCACCACGGTGGCACCGGAGGCCTATCGCAACAGTGGACTGACACGGGCGGTCCTGCGCGGAGGGGCATACGAGGCTGCCGAGGACGCCGTCCAGCGGGTGCGAGGCGTGCTGGCGGCGACTGCCACGAGCCTTCGATCCTTCACCTACGTGTACTGGCCCGAACTCGATCGAATTGGCCACGAGTTTGGCGTAGGGAGCAAGGAGTGGCTCCAGGCACTCGTGCGAGTGGATCAACTCGTGGAAGCGCTGCGCAGCACACTGCCGCGCAATTCGGCGATGATCGTGACTTCAGACCACGGAATGGTCAATTGCAATACCCGCGTGGCCGTTGACGTGGGATCAGAATTCACCGACGGCGTCTGGCTGGTTGCGGGTGAACCACGTGCCAGGCACGTCTACGCAAAGCCTGGGCAAGCCACACAAGTGGCTCTTCGCTGGCAGCAGGCCCTCGGAGACAAGGCGCAAGTTGTCGAGAAGGAAGAACTGCTCTCCAGCGGAGTGATGGGTCTGACAATCGATGAAATCGCTGAACGCATCGGCGATGTCATCGTCTTCGCGCGATCCGATGTCGCGCTGACGGCCGCCTTGGACAAGACAGTCTCTGCGCTCAAGGGTCAGCACGGCTCGATCAGCAGTGACGAGTGGGAGATTCCGTGCTTGGTGACGCAGATCTGACCGAAGACCAGAGATCCTCGAGCTCTAGAGGTCGTCGTTCCTGCTCGTCCCGAACAGGATTTCATCCCACGTCGGAATGCTTGCCCGCTTCCCCTTGCCCTTGACGGCCTTCTTGGCCGCGGCAGGAGCCGGAGTGACGTTTGGTTCTTCGACAGGGATGGGAAGCATCAAGGTGTGGTGCTGCTCGGGCTCTTGTGCCTCAAGGGCTGGTACGGCAACCAGTCGCGGTCGGGTGTCCTCGACAATTTCCACTTCAGCTTCTTGGACGAGCACTGCGATTGGAGTCTCGGTGATGAAATCGAGCTCGCCTTCGGGGGCAACGCCCATGAGGCGACGGGCGACATCGTCCAGCGGGTGCAGATTGTGACCCTCGTGGTCATAGCTCCACTGCGCCTGGGTGCCGTGCTTCCACTTGGGCAGCGCAGCAATGACGATCCATTTGCCATCTTCGCGCCGGTAGGAGTCCCACATGATGTTTGCCGGCGGATATCGGTCCGGAGCAATGGCCTGCGCGACGGTGTCTGCCAAAGAGACCGACTTGCCTGTGCGGCGTAATTCGGTACTCAGAGCTTGTCCGGCCACGTAACTGCGTTCGGCAAGTGGCGGTCCGGCATAGCGCATGACCTTGTCGATCGGCCATCCCGTTTCGGCTGCAATGACCTCTGGATCCGCACCCGCCCGCACTCGAGCCTGGATCTCTCTGGGGCTCAGCGGTTCCAGGGCCTTCTCCTCACATGCGAATCCAAAGGCACAACATAGCGCTTCACGGCGCAGCCGGTGATGTTCGCGTTGCCGGTGTCGGACCAAGGGCTAGCAGGCTGGCAATCCATGCGCCAAGAACAGGCAGCACAAAGCTGACCGATGTGCCAAGAGAATCGATGAACAGTCCCGAGAGAGCAGTGCCTGCTGCGTAGCCCAGAATCATTCCGGAGTTGGTCCATGTGAGTGCCTCAGTGAGCAGAACCGAAGGGACAAGTCGTTCGACCAGCGCAAATGTCGAAATCAGCCCAGGGGAGATCGCCGCGCCCGCGATAAACGTAGTGATGGCGAGCACTGGGACGGAGCGCACAAATATTGCCGGGATCAAGACGATGCCAAGAATGAATGTGCAGACCACCAGCTGCTGCTGAAGAGTGGATTTCCAGGCCCGCTGCCCAAACCACAGACCGCCAAGACCAGAGCCGGCTGCCCAGAGTCCAAGTACCAGTCCGCTCCAGCCAGCCATGCCCTGTTCGGCAGTGAACGCAACTATGGACACTTCATAACTGCCAAATACCCAGCCGAAACACGCCCCGATCAGCGGCAGGCGCCACATGCCCTTCTGGTGAAGAGCATTGCCCAACTCGTGATGCTCGACCTGTATCGCTGGTTGTGTTGCATGCTCGTGCGCCAGGAGCAGGCAGCCGGTCACGGTGAGAACGCACGCAACGACAAATGGCCACGCATATCCCAGTTGAACGGCCATCACAGCGGTGACGAGCGGGCCAATCGTGAAGATCAACTCATCGAGCACGCTCTCCCAGGCGAATCCCGTGCGCAAGCGATCGGGGGAGTCACGAAGGACAAACGCCCAACGCGATCGCACGACTGAACCCATGGGTGGGTACGCAGCGCCAGCAAGCACGACCCCGATGGCCTGCATTGCGAGATTGTCGTGGCTGAGGATGAACATGAGCAGCCCGATCACGTGAACGAGTGCGAGCAGGGGCAGCGTTGCCCGCTGTCCGCGGCGATCCATGATGCGACTTGAGACGAGCCCGCCGCCAGCCGCGGCGATCTGGAATGCAGCAGCGAGCGCGCCAGCCTGAGCGTAGGAGCCAGTGCTCTCTGATACGTAGAGCACGATCGCCAGCATGACAATGGCTGATGGCATGCGCGCAATGAAGGCTGCAGCTGAAAACCGCATGGCTCCCGGGGTCCGCAGCACCTCGCGGTAGGAAGCCAACATCTCACTCACGCTACTGCCGCGGCGGGCTGACTGCACCCAGGGGTGAACCGACCATGATTGGGCGCATGAACCTGCTCGCCGTACTCCTTCGCAAGCACCCCTTGCTGCCGGTGGCCTGGCAGGCAGCCACCGAGGCCGCGCTGTTCCTGCGAGATGAGCGGCCAGATGGGCTCTTGGTCGACAGCAAATCGACTGCCGTTGATGCGGTGACTGAGATGGATCGTGGTGCTGAGCAAATGCTGGTGGAACGCCTGCTTGGCGCGCGACCTGACGACGGGTTTCTGGGCGAAGAGGGTGGTGAACGCATCGGAAGCTCAGGTGTGCGCTGGGTAGTGGATCCATTGGATGGAACGGTGAACTACCTGTACCGGATCCCCATGTGGTCAGTTTCGGTGGCAGCGGAGATCAACAACGCGTCGGTCATCGGCATCGTTGTGGCACCTGAATTCGACGAGGCCTTCATCGGCATAGCTGGCGCAGGAGCCTGGCTGGTTCATCACGCGCTCACGGATCCGGATTTGGTTGAGCAGTTGCATGTTGCTGATTGCAGTGACCTGGGGATGGCCATGGTGGCAACTGGATTTGGCTACTCAGCGCAGCGCCGGCAGGAGCAAGCTGCAGTGATGCTCGCTCTGGCCGGTCAAGTGCGCGACTTTCGGCGCATGGGCGGCGCCGCAATCGACTTCTGCTGGCTGGCCAGGGGCCGATTTGATGGCTACTACGAACGCGGACTTTCACGCTGGGATGTTGCGGCCGGCTCGCTCATCGCCAGCGAGGCAGGGGCATCGGTGTCCGGGCTATGGGGCGACAGTGTCTACGAGGAGACGATGGTGACGGCAGTTCCGGCGATTGCGGAATCCTTCCGGGCGGCGCTTCGCAAAGCACACGGCTAGCGCCCTGATCGGCTAGCTCAGGCGGCGCAGTTCGGCCAGATAGCGCTTTCCATTTGCCACGTAGCCTTGGGTGCCATCTTCATTTGGCACTCCGTCCACGGCATCTTCTTTGATGACGCATGGCACACCAACGGCCCGGGCCTGCGCCGGCACAACCTTGCGCATCGGCACCAGGGCACCCGCGCCGATGAGCGCCCGAGGGCCGATCACTGATCCGTTGAGCACGATCGAGCCAGATCCGATGAGGCAGTCATCGTGAATAAGGGCGCCTTCGATGTGCACGTTGTGCCCAATGGTGCATCGATCACCGATGGTGGTGGGCTCCTCCAGCGTGCAGTGAATGACCGTGCCATCTTGGATCGAGGTCTGCGCGCCGATGGTGATGGATCCGTAGTCAGCGCGAAGCACTGCACCGGGCCACACACTTGACTCCGGGCCTATGTGGACATTGCCGATGATCACGGCATCTGGATGGATGAAGGCGGTTGGATCAATTTCAGGGGTGAGTTCACCAAGTGCGTAGATCGGCATGCTCAGCAGGCTAGCGCGCAGCACAATCAGCATGGCTTGTCCTCTCAGAAGTTTCACAAAGTCATGAGGCACAATCTCCGCGCCGCTGTTGTTCTGCGGCCAAGAGAAAGGCAGAGCGATGGCTACCGACTATGACGCACCGCGCAAGACCGATGAAGAACTGGCCGAGGAATCCCTAGAGGACCTGAAAGCGCAACGTGCTGAGAAGAATTCGGGCGCTATCGACATTGACGAAGCTGAAGCCGCTGAGAATCTGGAACTCCCTGGCGCCGATCTTTCTGATGAGAGTCTGACGATCCGGGTACTTCCACGCCAGGCCGACGAGTTCACCTGCTCGAAGTGCTTTCTGGTGCACCACCGCAGCCAACTTGCGCATGAGGGCAAGGACGGCCCAGTCTGCAGCGACTGTTCTTAGCTTGAACTGCCGCCGCGGTTCATCAGGCGAAAGACCACGAGCTCTACGGCAGCTGCAGATGCGGCGATACCCACGGCCCATACCAGGGCACGGCCCAGGGGCACGTCAGGATCTCGTGGATCGGGAGCGTCATTGCCGGTTCTGCGAGCGTACGCAGACGTGAGTACTTTGCGCATGACCATCGTTGCGGCAATTGCGGTGATCGGTGCGATCAAGTGCATGACTGGATTCGGTTGAACTTCCAGTTCGTCGCTCTGCTGCCTACTCATGGGCACACTCTGGCAGATAGTGCTGTGCGCTATCCAGCGGATGTGGCTCTGGCATTGATCGCAGCAGTCAACTCGCCAGGGTGGCGAGTGCTGATCAGCCACGCTGGGTGCGGATCGTCTGGGTCTGTCACTTTGATAAGGACTGATTCAGAAGCAGCCCAGGTCTTCACCAGCACAAAATTGAGTGCTTCGGTGCGACGATTGCGAACTTCACGCGTTTGCATCGAGTCCAACACAGCGACTTCGCCTACACAAGCCATGGGAAGCCGCGCGTGATCCACCGCAAGGACGTCGCTGACTTCAATAACGGGCGAGCTGGTGAAGATCCCCACGCCAACGAGAACCGAGAGTGCGATGAACATGATCCATCCCACGAGCGCGCTGATTGCTGAGCCGTAGGCGATGCTCAGCATCGCAATCAATGATGCGATGAAGACGAAGACCCACCACTTTGGCAGGAGTCGCTCGCGATAGGACGAATTCACGAGCCTGAGCCTAGGCACAGCCGCCAAGCGGCACGCGGTCAGTAGAGTCGCGCTTCATGGATGTTGAGGTGCTCATCACCCGACTGGACTCTGAGCTGCCGATTCCGAGCTACGAGCATCCCGGCGATGCGGGGCTGGATCTGCGAGCGCGAGTCGACGTGACTCTTCCCCCTGGGCAACGCGCTCTTGTGCCCACGGGAATCTCCATCGCCTTGCCTGCGGGGTACGCCGCCTTCGTTCATCCGCGCAGTGGACTGGCTTTGAAGCGTGGCTTGGGCATGGTCAATGCACCTGGCGTGATCGATGCCGGCTATCGAGGTGAGATCGGTGTCATTCTCATCAATCTGGATCCGCGCGAAACGATCTCCTTGAAGCGAGGCGATCGCATCGCCCAACTTGTCATTCAGCTGGTGGCCCGGGTTGCACTTGTCGAGGTGGCGCAATTGCCGGGCAGCCACCGTGGGGAGGGTGGCTTCGGCTCTACGGGTGTGCAGGCCACTACGGTGGACGCGTGACAGACGAATTTCGCGCGGACGGACCCTGGGACGAATCAGAAGTCGAGTGGGACGGCACCGAGCGACTCGATCTGGGAAGCCTGCTGATCACATCGACTGCGGGCGTGGACGTCCAGGTGCAGGTGGACGATGCCACCGGGGCAGTTGCGCTGGTGACTCTTGCTACTTCAGACGCCGGAGTGCAGATCCAGGTGTTCGCAGCCCCCAAATCGGGCGGACTGTGGGAAGAGACCCGCAAGCAGATCGCATCGTCCATCAATGCAGCCAATGGACTCGTCGAGGAGGCAGATGGCCCCTTCGGCATGGAACTGCGGGCTCAAGTGCCTGCCGAGCAAGGCCTCCAGCCAGCGCGTTTTGTGGGAATCGAGGGACCTCGCTGGTTCATTCGGGCAGTGTTTCTGGGTTCGGCATCTCGGCCGGGGGCATCAGCGGAGGTGCTTGAGTCTGCCTTACGTGGGCTGGTAGTCGTGCGTGGAAATGAGGCGATGCCGGTAGGCAATCCTCTTCCTCTGCAGCTTCCCGAGGTAGATGATGGAGATGCGACTGAGGAGGATTCGCCAGTCCTGCTGCCGCCCGAACGCGGACTAGAGATAACGGAGATTCGCTGATGACCAGTAAAGGTCCGTGGGCAAAGTTTCTGCGCTCTCGAGAAGAGTCCGAAGCCGCTGATCTGCTCGAGCAGCTCAAAGGCGAACCTGAAGCCTGCAGCGCCATCGGCGCCTGCAATGCCGGGGAGCTTGTCAGCTTGGCTGGCACAGTCAGATACGTCACCATCCTTCCCAAGGACAAGGCCCCCTCATTCGAGATTGAGCTCTATGACGGCTCAGGTGCGACCAAGATCATCTGGATGGGACGCCGAACAATCCCGGGGATTGTGGCCGGGCGACGCATGACGATCACAGGACGCATGACCAATATCGATGGCAGTAAGACTATCTACAACCCGCGATACCAGTTGAAGCCATCGCAGTAATGAGTCACGAGGAAACTGCACCCTCGCCTTCGCATGAGACTGCGGCCGACCTTCGCGCCGAGTCCGTACTGCTTGAACGAGCCATCGGCGGCTGGCGCGGCATCATCGACTCAGGATTGCCGACCATCGTCTTTGTCGTTGCCTACTTGGTCACGAACCAGAATCTGGGCACCTCACTGGCGGCGGCCCTCATTGCAGCGGGAGCCATAGTCCTGTGGCGATTGGTCCGACACGAACCCCTGCAGCAGATTGCAGCCGGGTTTGCGGGGGTGCTGATCTCTGCCGGATTTGCCAAATACACCGGAAGAGCTGAGAACTTCTACTTCATCGGAATGCTGACGAACCTGGCCTACGGCATGGCCTTTCTCGTCTCCATCCTGGTGAGTTGGCCCCTGATTGGGGTCTTCCTAGGGTTCTTCACGGGCAAGGGCACGAGTTGGCGCAAGGATCTTGTTCAGCGGCGAGTCCTGGCTGCAGCCAGTTGGATCTGGGTAGGCGTGTTCTTTGGCCGACTCGTCGTGCAAGCGCCGCTGTACTTCGCGGGCAATGTCACTGCACTCGGCATTGTCAAGGTCGTGATGGGGTGGCCGCTGTTTCTTGGAGCCGCGTATTTCACCTATCGACTGTTGGCTCCCACGTATCGAGCGATGCGGGCAAGCGCCGACTGATCAGTGGGCTACAGGTGCCCGAGAAGCTTCTGCAGAGCTGGCTCTTGGTCAGGCGAGGCAACGAAGAGCAGTTCATCACCTGGATCCAGCGGATCATCGGCAGACGGGCTGATGACGCGTTGCCCCCGCACAATGGCGACAAGCGCAGTGTCTGGCGGCCATGGCTGGTCCCCGACGCGCTGACCGGCAACAGGGGAGTCGACCGACAAGGTGATCTCAACAAGGTTGGCTTCACCTTGGCGAAATGAGAACAACCGAACAAGGTCACCAATGCTGACGGCCTCTTCCACCAGAGCCGAGAGCATGCGCGGGGTGGACACCGCGACGTCAACACCCCAACTCTGATCGAACATCCATTCGTTCTTTGGGTGATTGACGCGGGCGACCACGCGAGGCACACCGTATTCAGTCTTGGCCAGCAGGCTCACCACGAGGTTGACCTTGTCATCACCTGTCGCTGCTACGACGACCTGGCACTGCGAGAGCATTGCCTCGTCGAGAGTGGAGATCTCACAGGCGTCTGCGAGCAGAATCTCGGCTCCTTCAACCACCCCCTGGCGCGCAAGGTCCGCGTCGCGATCGATCAACAGCACATGATGACCGCTGGCGATGAGTTCACGTGCGATCGAACGACCAACTTTTCCGGCTCCTGCTATGGCGACACGCATCTATGCCTCCTGGGGGCCTTCGTTGAATACTCGTTCGACCAATTCGACTTTGGCCACCTGATATGTGGCGTAGATGTGATCGCCTTCTTGAATCACGCTGTCAGCTGTAGGAATCACCGGCTCGCCATAGCGGGAGATGAATGACACGCGCGCGCCTGATGCCGCTTCAAGTGCGCTCGAACGGTGTCCGATCCAGCGACTGCCGATAGTGATCTCACCCATCGCCACCTGGCCACTGGAATCGCGGAAGAGCTCCTCGCTTCCCAGTGGAAGAATTCTCCGCATGATCTGGCTGGAGGTCCAAGCCACCGTGGCGACAGTGGGAATGCCGAGTCGCTCGTAGATCTCGGCTCGACGAGGGTCGTAGATTCTGGCAACCACTCGGTCCACGCCGTAGGTCTCGCGGGCCACTCGCGCGGCGAGGATGTTGGTGTTGTCACCGCTGCTCACTGCAGCGAAAGCATGAGCTCGTTCAATTCCTGCATTTTCGAGGGTTTCACGATCAAATCCGATGCCCTTGACAGTCAGCCCGCCGAATTCCGGCGAGAGTCGTCGAAAGGCGCCAGCGTCCTGATCAACGATGGCCACTGAGTGGCCAGCCTCGTCAAGTCGCTGTGCCAGAAGGGACCCCACGCGTCCGCACCCAAGGATGACGATGTGCACGTGCTGAAGATACATGCACCGCGTAGCATCCGTGGACGTGTCAGCCTCAGACGGATTCAAGCGACTCATTCTTGGTCGAGCGCTGCGAAGTGACCGGCTTGGCGAAACCTTTCTCTCGAAGAAGATCGCGCTGCCGGTATTCGCCAGTGACGCACTTTCGTCCAATGCCTACGCAACTCAAGAGATTCTGCTCGTGCTCTCTCTCGGCGGGCTTGCTCTCTATGAATGGGGACCGCTTGTAGCTGCTGGCGTCGTACTGATCTATTTCACTGTCGTCGCCTCATATCGGCAGACCGTGCACGCCTACCCAAGTGGTGGTGGCGACTATGAAGTGGTCACGCACAATCTAGGTCCCAACTGGGGCGTGCTGGTCGCCAGTGCATTGCTCATCGACTACGTGATGACAGTGGCGGTGTCGATAGCCTCAGCCATAGCCAACCTCGGCTCGGTCTTCCCGATCATCAACACGCACAATGTGTGGTGGGCGGTCGCAGCGATCGTGGTGATCACTCTGCTCAATCTTCGAGGCATCAAGGAATCCGGCGCTCTCTTCGCCATTCCGACCTACTTCTTCATGGCTTCGATCTTCATCATGATCGGCACAGCGATCATACGGACGCTCTTCGGTGCGAATCTGGAGGCTGAGAGCGCCTCTTGGCAGATCATTCCGGAGGGATCCTTCACCGCGTTCGCCCTGGTGTTCCTGATCGCTCGAGCCTTCTCCTCAGGCACTACTGCGCTGACTGGTATCGAGGCGGTGGCCAACGGAGTGCCGGCCTTCAAGCCACCCAAGTCAAAGAACGCTGCTACAACTCTGCTCCTGATGGGTGCCATCTCGATGGCCATGTTCTCTGGCATCACGTGGCTGGCTCTGAAGACCAATGTGCATGTGACCGAGAATGATGCGGACCTCATTGGACTGCCTGCTGGTCAGACGCAGAAGACGGTGATCGTGCAAGTTGCTGATGCGGTATTCGGCAATTTCACGATCGCGGTACTGGTGGTCTCGCTCGCCACCGCCCTGATCCTGGCCCTGGCGGCCAACACTGCCTTCAACGGATTCCCGGTGTTGGGCTCAATCCTGGCGCGGGATGGATACCTGCCACGACAGTTGCACACTCGCGGCGATCGGCTTGCCTTCAGCAACGGCATCTTGAGCCTGGCCGGACTCGCAGTGATCCTGATGATCATCTACCAAGCAGATGTGACGGCTTTGATTCAGCTGTACATCCTTGGAGTGTTCGTTTCCTTCACGTTGAGCCAGATCGGCATGGTCCGCCACTGGACGCGCTTACTCAAGCACGAAACAGATCGCAAAGCTCGAGCGAAGATGATTCGCTCACGTGCGATCAATTCCTTCGGCTGCGTGCTGACCGGCATCGTGTTGGTGATTGTGCTGCTCACCAAGTTCACGCATGGTGCCTGGATCGTAGTGATTGCCATGCCGGTCATCTTCGGTCTGATGAAGGCCATTCGGCGCCACTACGACCGCGTTGCGAATGAACTTGCAACGACTGAGACTGAACGAGTCATCCTGCCCTCTCGTGTGCATGCACTTGTGCTGGTGTCCAAGATTCACAAGCCGACCCTCCGAGCGCTTGCCTACGCGCGAGCAAGCCGTCCAACGGTCCTGGAGGCCATCACCGTCAACGTCGATGATCACGACACCGCGCGATTGCAAGAAGAGTGGGCTGATCGCGAGATTCCTGTGACCCTGAAGATTCTTGATTCCCCGTACCGCGAAATCACCAGGCCCATCATCACCTATGTGCGTGAACTGCGCACGGACAACCCCAATGACATCGTCACAGTGTTCATTCCGGAGTACGTCGTTGGCAGGTGGTGGGAGCAGCTGCTGCACAACCAGTCGGCATTGCGCTTGAAGAGTCGATTGCTGTTCACTCCTGGCGTGATGGTCACAAGCGTGCCCTGGCAGTTGGCATCTAGTGAAGATGCCATCGACCAGGACATCTGACATGGTGAGGCCGGCAAAAGAAAAGGTCGAGGTCGGCGAGGAATTCATCCTCGAAATTGGTGCGATGGTGCATGGCGGGCACTGCCTTGCATTTCCAAAGGGCAATACCGCGTTCGTCCGCCACGCCTTGGCTGGAGAACTGGCGCGGATTCGCATCACAGAAGTGCGTTCGAAGTTCCTCCGTGCCGATGCCATCGAGATTCTTGAGTCATCTCAGCATCGGGTGGTCGCGCCCTGTAGTTGGGCTCATCCCGGTGGCTGTGGCGGGTGCGATTTCCAACATGTCGATCTTGCCCACCAGCGAGAAGTCAAAGGTGCAATCGCACGTGAGTCCCTCATTCGACATGCAGGTGTGGATCCAGGCGAGCTGCACGCGATCGTGTTGAACGACGATGACGGTCTGCATTGGCGCACGCGGGTCCGATGGAGCGTGGATCGCAGTGGCAATGCCGGATTGCTGGCGGCACGCAGCCACGGAGTTCTTGAAGTCCAAGAGTGCCTGTTGGCAACACCGGAGGTGAGCCAAGCGGGAGTAACGGACGACAAATGGCCAGGTGTCGGAAGCGTCCAAGTCACGCAGGGCTCGGTGGGTTCGCCAAGTGTCTGGGCCGACCGCGAATTGGTGAGTGGCAAGGCCAAGGTCGTGCAGCAGGTCGGTGACCGGCGGTGGGAGATCGGCGGAGCAGATTTCTGGCAGGTGCATCCGGGTGCCGCCGCGGCAATCGTTGAGCACGTCATGGGCGCCGGCGAGCCTGGGACTGGCGAGCAGTGGCTGGATCTTTATGCAGGCGCGGGCCTGATCAGCGCATTTCTTGGCGAAGCGGTAGGAGTCCAAGGCCAGGTAGTGGCTGTTGAGAGCTTTCGCAGTGCCATTCGCGACGGTCGCCGTGCCCTGGCAGACCTGCCGCAGGTGAGCTTCGTCGAAGCCGACGTGCAGACGTGGCAGTGGCCAAGCCGAATCGATGGAGTGGTACTTGATCCACCTCGACGTGGTGCCGGTGTCGAGGTGATGGCCGCCATCGCCAGCGCACGGCCACGAGTGGTGGTCTATGTGGCGTGCGATCCCGTTGCCTTTGCTCGGGACGCAGCCTCGCTCATCGGTTCTGGATACGCTCTCACTGGTTTTTCAGTGCTTGATGCCTTCCCGATGACTCATCACATGGAGTGCATCGCAAAGTTCGTTCCAGGGATGCACAGTGACCTAGGGCCGGTTCACGCGATCAAGGCCAGTCGGATACGTTGAGAGCAGTTAAGCGAGAGGGAAGTGGCTGGCGTGGATAGTTTTGGAGCCCGGGGAAATCTCCAGGTCGGATCGAATGACTACGAGATTTTCCGCATCTCCGCAGTCCCAGGCAGCCAGCGGCTTCCCTTCACGCACAAAGTGCTGTTGGAGAACCTGCTGCGGACCGAGGATGGCGCAAACGTCACGCGCGAGACCATCGCATCCCTTGGCAACTGGGACCCCAGTGCTGAGCCAAGTGAAGAGATCCAATTCACGCCCGCTCGCGTGGTCATGCAGGACTTCACAGGCGTCCCGGTCGTCGTTGACCTTGCAACCATGCGCGAAGCAGTTGCTGAATTGGGAGGCGACGCTTCCAAGATTGAGCCCCTTGCGCCCGCTGAACTTGTCATCGACCACTCGGTGATCGTCGACTTCTTTGCCAGCCCCAATGCTGAAGCTCTGAATGTGGATCTCGAGTACGACCGCAACCTGGAGCGCTATCAGTTCCTTCGCTGGGGCCAGAGTGCTTTCGAGGAGTTCAAGGTGGTCCCCCCGGGCACCGGCATCGTGCATCAGGTCAATATCGAAAGCCTTGCTCGCGTGGTCATGGCTCGTCGCGGACAGGCCTACCCGGACACCGTGGTCGGTACCGACTCGCACACAACCATGGTCAATGGACTAGGTGTCCTGGGCTGGGGAGTGGGCGGCATCGAAGCCGAGGCCGCGATGCTGGGACAGTCCGTCAGCATGCTGATTCCACGAGTCGTGGGCTTCAAGCTCAAGGGCGCAATGCCAGCTGGCACCACAGCAACAGACTTGGTGCTCACGATCACCGAGATGCTTCGTCACCATGGTGTGGTCGGGAAGTTCGTGGAGTTCTACGGCGAGGGCGTCAGCGCTGTACCGCTTGCAAATCGGGCGACGATCGGCAATATGAGCCCTGAGTACGGCAGCACGGCGGCGATCTTCCCCATTGACGAGACCACCATCGCCTACCTGCGTCTAACCGGACGATCTGAAGAGCAGATCGCGCTTGTGGAGGCCTACTCCAAGGAGCAGGGCCTGTGGCATGACGCGTCGCATGAGCCGGTGTACTCCGAGTACCTCGAGCTTGATCTTGGCACCGTGGTGCCGTCCATTGCCGGACCCAAGCGCCCGCAGGATCGAGTTCTGCTGACCAATTCGAAGGCTGCCTTCGAGGAGGCCTTGAGTGAGTTCACGGCATCACCTGCGGCAATGGCAGAGGTGACGATCGAAGGCGCGAACCTTGAGATCGGCCATGGCGCTGTCACTGTTGCGGCCATCACTTCTTGCACTAACACCTCCAACCCATACGTCATGATCGGCGCTGGCCTGCTTGCGAAGAAGGCTGTGGAGCGGGGACTCTCGCGTGCGCCTTGGGTGAAGACTTCACTTGCACCTGGTTCAAAAGTAGTCACCGACTACTACGACAAGTCCGGGCTCACGCCGTACCTGAACCAGCTCGGCTTTGACACTGTCGGCTACGGATGCACGACGTGCATCGGCAATTCCGGCCCATTGATCCCTGAGGTCAGTGCGGCGGTGAATGAACACGATTTGGCTGTTGTCGCTGTGCTCAGCGGCAATCGCAACTTTGAAGGACGCATCAATCCAGACATCAAGATGAACTATCTGGCGTCTCCACCGCTCGTGGTGGCATACGCCATCGCCGGCACCATGGACATCGACCTCGCCACGGAAGCCCTCGGTATTGACTCCAACGGCCAAGCAGTGTTCTTGGCAGATATCTGGCCAAGCACGGCAGAGATAGAAGCCGTGGTCGAGGCCTCAATTGATGCCGACATGTTCTCTTCGCGCTACAAGGACGTGTTCGCTGGCGATGCTCGCTGGCAGAACCTGCACACGCCGGTCGGCGACTTGTTCGCCTGGGATCCCGACAGCACCTATGTGCGCAAGCCCCCGTACTTCGAAGGCATGGGGCGCATCCCCGCCCCGGTCCAGGACATCACCAGTGCTCGCGTGCTGGCCGTACTCGGAGATTCCGTCACGACCGACCACATCTCACCTGCTGGCAACATTCGAGCAGACAGCCCTGCAGGGCTGTATCTGGCTGAGCATGGTGTGAGCCGATCTGACTTCAACTCCTACGGATCTCGTCGTGGCAATCATGAAGTGATGATCCGTGGCACCTTCGCCAATATTCGGCTGAAGAACCAGATGCTTGATGGAGTCGAGGGCGGATTCACCGTCGATCTGACTGACCCTGACAAGCCAACGACGTCCATCTACGACGCTGCTATGAACTATGCCAAGAGCCGCACTCCGCTGGTGATCCTCGCTGGCAAGGAATACGGATCAGGCTCAAGTCGGGACTGGGCAGCAAAGGGCACCGCTCTGCTGGGGGTCAAGGCTGTCATTGCTGAGTCCTACGAACGCATCCACCGCTCGAATCTGATCGGCATGGGTGTGCTCCCACTGCAGTTCCAGCCGGGAACGTCAGCGCAGACTCTTGGCTTGAGCGGCGAAGAGCGTTTCACCGTCAAGGGCATCTCTGCGCTGAATGATGGCGACAGCCCCCGCGATGTGCTGGTCGAAGCGGTCAAGGAGGACGGTTCCTTGCTGGAGTTCACGGCCTTGGTGCGCATTGACACCCCTGGTGAAGCGGACTACTACCGTCACGGCGGCATCCTCCAGTACGTTCTACGCTCGCTTCTTTAGTCATGACTCCAGGCTGGCCCCGATCCCTGGTGTCACCTGTGCATGAGGAGTTTCAGGAGCAGGCAGTGATCTGGCTGCTTGATCAAGGGCCTTCCTCGCTACGACAATCCCCATTGCGCCAGTACCCGATAGCGCTTTGTGCGTATGTGCAGGCCTACGTCAGTGGGGCTCTGGATGGCGTGCGCAAGGCCTATGGCACCTCTCGCACTTCCTTCGCCGATCACTTGCAGGCCTCAGATCTGGAGATCGTGCAGCAAGGCATAGCAACCGAAGGGGCCAGATTGGTCGCCCTGCAACGTGAGCTAGATCTTGTTTCCCAGGCGTTGCTCAATGAGTCGGATCTGCGCTCTCGTCATAGAATGTCCAAGTGAGTCTGCTGGCACGCATCCGCGATCCGCGCGATGTACGAGCGCTTTCGCCGGAGCAGCTGCCCATTCTGGCAAGTGAGATCCGAGAATTCCTGGTTACCAAGGTGTCGGCAACGGGTGGTCACCTTGGCCCCAATCTTGGCGTCGTCGAACTCACCATCGCCTTACACCGGATCTTCCAATCTCCCGACGATGCGATCATCTGGGACACCGGGCATCAGGCATATGTGCACAAGATCCTGACCGGGCGGATGTCTGGATTCGACCAGCTCAAGCAGTCTGGCGGGCTCTCGGGTTATCCAAGCCGTGCTGAAAGTCCGCATGACATTGTCGAGAACTCCCACGCTTCAACCTCGCTCTCCTACGCAGATGGTCTGGCAAAGGCGTGGGAGATTCGTGGGCTGCTGGGCAAGCGCCATGTGGTCGCTGTCATCGGAGATGGCGGCCTGACCGGTGGCATGGCCTGGGAAGCACTCAACAACATCGCTGGTTCCAAGCGACAAGTCGTGATCGTTGTGAATGACAATCAGCGCTCCTACTCACCAACCATCGGTGGTCTGGCGCATCACCTCTCCACTCTTCGTACCACGCGCGGTTATGAGCGATTCATGTCATGGGGCAAACGCATACTGCTTCGCACCCCTGTGGTTGGCGACCCGCTCTACGGCACCTTGCACGGAATGAAAAAGGGCATCAAGGACATCATGGCGCCGCAAGGAATGTTCGAGGATCTGGGCTTGAAGTACATCGGCCCAGTTGATGGTCACGATGAAGCCGAGCTGGAGCACGCCTTGCGCAGGGCCAAGGATTTCGATGGCCCAGTGATCGTGCACATGATCACCGAGAAGGGTCGAGGCTACGCACCTGCTGAGGCAGATGATGCCGACCGCTTCCACGGAATCGGCATCTTTGATCCTGACACCGGAATCCCGGTGGCTGCTGCAGGTCCGACATGGACGGGGGTGTTCTCCGACGAATTGGTGAATGCCGGTCGTGCTCGTCCAGATGTGGTGGCAATCACGGCGGCCATGCTGGGTCCCACTGGCTTGAATGCATTCGCCGATGAATTTCCCAATCGAGTCTTCGATGTCGGCATCGCAGAGCAGCACGCGGCCACCAGCGCTGCTGGACTTGCTTTCGGCGGAATGCATCCAGTGGTTCCGCTCTACGCGACATTTCTCAACCGTGCCTTTGATCAAGTGCTGATGGACTGTGCACTCCATCAGGCTGGTGTCACCTTCGTGCTGGATCGAGCTGGGGTTACTGGGGACGATGGCGCGAGCCACAATGGCGTATGGGACATGTCCATTCTGCAGGTCGTCCCCGGACTGCGCATCGCAGCGCCTCGCGATGAAGCCACCCTGCGCGCAGAACTACGTGAGGCACTTGATATCAGCGACGCCCCGACAGTGGTTCGCTTTCCCAAGGGGGCGTTGCCAGCTCCTCGACCAGCCTTGCGATCCATCGAGGGGGTCGACGTGCTTGCTGAGCACGGCGATCAGCATGTGTTGATTGTGAGTGTCGGTGCCTTTGCAAATCTGGCCTGCGAGGTTGCTGATCGACTGCAGGCTCAAGGCATTGGCAGCATCGTCGTGGACCCCAGATGGGTCAAGCCGGTTCCACAGGCCGTAGTCGCTCTTGCCAGTTCGAGCCGACTTGTGATCGTCGTTGAGGACGGCATGCGCACTGGCGGCGTAGGTGCAGCCGTCAGTCAGCGCCTACGAGATTGCGGGCTTGACCTGCCAGTCCGCAATATTGGTGTTCCCGATGAGTTCCTGACTCATGGCAAGCGCAATGACCTGCTGAAAGAACTCGGAATCACTGCGCAAGATGTCTCACGCATGATCGTGGAGACTGTCGCTGTTCGCACTGATGAGCCCGCACGTGCAGACAGGCACGACGCTACTCAGTAGTTGCTGAATCAGCAGGAGTCAGGCTTTCCAGCAGGATCGGTGCCGTCAGCTCGATCTGCCATTGTCGTGCGCCCATGGTGCGCAGCTGTTCTTGGATACTTGAGATTGCAAGTGGCTCAGGGGGATCCCAACACAGCCGGCGGGCTAACTCCGGGGTCAGCAGATTCTCGACCGGGATCGTGCACTCCTCGGACAGCAGGCGCAGTCCCTCGCGGGCTCGTTCGAGTCGGTCGGCGGCCGCGGGGTTCTTGTTCGCCCACGTACGTGGCGGCGGAGGACCTTCGGCAGGTGCGGCGGTGACCGGCCACGATGCGGCATCTGAAGACAAGGCACGATCGATCGCCGCCCACCAATCTGCGCGACGACGAGTCTGACCTCGGCCGGAGAATTCGGGAAGCGCACCAAGTGCTTCCGCACTGACTGGCATCGCGGCAGCGGCGGCAACGATCGCTGCATCAGGCAGGATGCGCCCGGAGGCAATGTCTTCTCGCTGGGCGATCTGGTCCCGAGCGAACCACAATTCGCGGACCACTGCCAGCGATTGCTCCTTGCGGATGCGATGGATGCCAGATGTGCGCCGCCATGGCTCTTCGCCGCGTGCTCTGGGTGTGAATGCCAGCAATGCGAGGAACTCCTGCTGCGCGAATTCAAGCTTGCCGGAGGTGGCCAATTCGGCTTCCAGAACCTCGCGGAGCTCGACCAGCAGTTCTACGTCAAGTGCCGCATAGCGAAGTTGAGCCTTGGTGAGCGGCCGGATCGACCAGTCGGTGGCGCCGTGACCCTTCTCCAGGATCTCGCCCAATTCAGACTCAACCAATGCGCCAAGGCTGACCCGTTCGCGTCCAAGAAGGCGCCCAGCCAACTCGGTATCAAACAGCGCCGAGGGGTACAGCCCCAATTCAGCAAGACAGGGGAGATCTTGATTTGCCGCATGCAGAATCCAAGGGACATTGGCGATGGCGGCAGCCAGGGCGGAAAGTTCAGGGACGGCAATCGGATCAATGAGCGCTGTGCCAGCACCTTCGCGACGAACTTGAATCAGATAGGCGCGCTGGCTGTAGCGAAAGCCGGAAGCTCGTTCGGCGTCCAGAGCAACAGGTCCATGACCCAACGCGACTGCTGCTGCGTACTGCTGGAGTGCCTCAGACGTCGTGATGATGTGCGGAACACCGTCGCGCGGTTCACGTTCCGCGCGAGGGGGAGTGTCAGTTTCCACTAATGGGTAGCCCGCACTCGAGAACCAAGTACGTGCGGCATGTTCTCAGGGAGGGGTTGCAGGCCAGCAGCATGATCAAGCAGCCGCAGCCACGCGTGCGCATGACGATCCATGTGTTCAGCAGCTGGCTCGGCGTCGTCCAGAGGCGTCCATGACGCACGGATCTCAAGATAGCCATCGGCGGGCCGGTCACTCATGGTTCCAAAGGATCGACCGGAGTTGCGAGTGATGGTTCCGCCCAACTGTCCATAGGCACACGCGCTGGATTCCAGCGACTCAATCAGCCAACTCCAGCCCACCTCGTGGAGAAGTGGGTCGTCAATGAGGTCGGCTTCCAGATATGCCCGCACAAAGACAACCGCGCGGAATGTGCCCTCCCACTCCTCGACGCCATCAGGGTCGTGGAGAAGCACGAATCGACCGCTTGCCAAGTCCTGCTCGCCTGTTGATTCAGCGGTAATGGCCAGCGCGAAAGGAGCCAGTCGACTGGGGGACGGGGCCTCGTCGAGCTGGAACTCAGGTCTGGCCACGACGGTGCGAATACGAGCGACAGCTGCCTCGAAAGCCTGATCGTGTGCTGTCACCGTGCGCATGTCTTCAGGCTATTCGCGGATGCCGCCGCGGTCGGCGTTAGACGCGCCGGATGCTGAATTACTCAAGCCGCAGGGCGATGGAATTGATGCAGTAGCGCAAATCGGTGGGAGTGCCATAGCCCTCTCCTTCAAAGACGTGGCCCAAGTGACTGCCACAGGAGGCACATCGAACTTCGGTTCGCTTGCCACCCAGACTCAAGTCCTCGATGTACAGCACGCGGTCTTCTGCCAAGGGTGCATAGAAGCTTGGCCAGCCACAGTGCGAGTCGAACTTCGTGGTGCTGCGAAAGAGCTCAGCGTTGCAGGCCTTGCAGGTATAGACGCCCTCTGTCTTGGTATCGGTGTACTCACCAAGGAAGGGCGCTTCAGTACCTGCCTGCCGCAGGACGTAGTACTCCGCGCGAGACAGCTGCTCAGCCCACTCTTCATCGGTTTTCGCCACGGCGAATGGCTTGCCGTCGGGACGGGTGGGCTCGGCATGACTTGGCTGAATTCCCATAGCCGCAACGTACCGACAATGACGGGATTCGTCATCTACAGCGGCATGATTGGCGTTGGAGAGGAGCACCGTGAGCGACATGCTCGATACGCAGTCTGCCTGGCTTGATGAGGCGGAACTGCAGTCAGTGAGAGATCGGCTGCCGATGGTCTACATCGATGCCGTGCCCGTTCGTGTCGATTCCCTTGGTCAGGTGACCGAGGTGGGCCTGCTCCTGCGTGTCCTGCCTGACGGCAGCATCAGTCGGGCGATTGTCTCAGGGCGAGTGCTGTACGGCGAACGCATTCGTGATGCGCTCATGCGGCACTTGGAGAAGGATCTGGGCTCGATGGCGCTGCCAAGTGTGCCGACCTCTCCGCAGCCCTTCACCGTTGTGGAGTATTTTCCAGACCCGGCGATCACCGGTTTCCATGATCCTCGGCAGCATGCGGTGTCGCTGGCATTCATCGTTCCCATCAATGGCGATCCCACGCCTTCACTCGATGCACTTGACCTGATTTGGGTAACTCCGACCGAGGCCGTGTCAATGGCTTTTCAGTCGCAGATGAGCGGTGGTCAAGACCGTCTTGTACGCATGGCGCTGGCCCATTGCGGACTACTTCCATAAGGAGAACTGATGAGTCCTGAAAGCACAGGCAGGAAATTCAATCTGCGCATTGCCATTGGCATCGTGGTGCTGGTGGTGGCGGTCATCGTGATCGCTCAGAATACAGAAGACGCGACGCTCAACTTCTTGTCATGGGATATCAGCATGCCGCTATGGCTGGTGCTGACCATCATGTTCGTGCTGGGCATGTTCCTCGGTGGTGCGGTGCGCGGCGGCATTCGCAAATTGCGCGGAGTTGATTCCAAGAAGGATTGACCGGCGATTTTTCAATCGTCGTATGGATCGATTCCGAGCAAGGTTTCATCTTCTGGAGTCAGAACCGGCCGCTCAACTTTTGTACCGATGACGTGAATGGCTGACTCTTCTGCTGTCTGCCATCTCGTGGCTTCGCCTGTGTGTCGTGGATCGTTGCTGCCGTCTTCTGCTTCTTCCATGCTGAGCACTTCTTCAGTGTCCTCAAGGGGATAGCTGTAGCCGTCAAGTGAGCCTTCACCGGTTTCGCCTTGCAGTGCGGCCTGAATCGCTTCAGCTTCCATGATCATGGCGAGTCGATCCGCTTGATCAGCGCTATCGCCGCCAGGTTCGGTCTGCGTGGCCTGCATGACCTCATTTGCTCTCGTAAACGGTTGCTCATGAGCGTTCATGGATTGCACCTCCTGCTCGTTGTATTCACGGTAACCCTTGGCAACGATTTTGCACAGAGTCCGATGTCGACTTGATCGAACTTCATTGAAGTCGTTCATACTGTGAACACACCATTGGAGGTAGAGATGTCAGGAAAGCTTCGAATACTTGGCGCAGCGCTCGCTGTTGTTTCTGTTGGGCTGGCCGTGCCTGCAGCTGGAGCCTCGCCTGCTCCATTGGTGATCTCCTCGTTGAAGACGAATCAGGACTCAACTGTGTCGCTCAAGACGCTGCGCACTGTTCGCTTTGAGATTCCATCCAATGTCACGACCGGCTACCGCTACGAGATTGCCGTGCCCAAGAACACTGCCAAGTCCAAAGTCTCCAAGTTGGTGTACGTCGGTGATGCTCCTGCGATGCCTGGGTCAGGCGGAACTTCAGTTGTCACGGTCAAGCCAAGTCAAGCCGGTACCACTGCGGTGAAGTGGACGCTGATTGCTCCTGGTGGTGCCGTGACCTCGACCAGTACGGTCACCCTGAATTTCAAGAAGGCGTAATGGCCAGTGGTTCGGCAACTGCCTCCGCAAGTGCCTGAATCCTCTTGATCGTCCGGGCATCGAGAGCTGGTGGCAAGGACTCCGCGGATTTGGATTTCGACAACTTTCGGCCGTCGACGCCTTTCACCAGAGCGTGATGCAGGTATTGCGCGTGTTCGACATTTTCAGCACCGATGAGTCGTGCCAAGTAGATATGTGCTGCGCTTGCTGAAGTGAGATCAGCACCGCGCACCACATGGGTCGTCCCTAAGTCACGGTCGTCAATCACGTTGGCCCAGTGATAGGCAGGAATGGCATCGCGCCGCCAGAGTACGAAGTCGCCGAGTTGTGATTTCACATGGACCGGTAGGCCATTGACTTGGACTACGCAATCCTCAGAGACAACTACCCGAAGCACGGTCTCACCTTCGACAAAGGTCAAGTCCAGATCGCGACACGGGCAAGGTCTCTCAACAAGCAAGGTGCGAGTGCACTCGCACGCGTAGGTCATGTCATCTGGCACGAGCGCCAGCTGATTGCGCAAGTATCGGTGTCGGATGCGCAGATCGCACTGGAGATACTCATCAGGACCCGATGGCCCAATCTGCCAATCGATCTTCAAGGCCTCAAGCGCAGTGAATATGTAGTCGGCGTACTCAGGGCGGTATCGCTCTCGATCATCATCGTCGATTCGCAGAGCCAGTTGACCACCGTGCTGGCGCGCTAACCATGAAGTCACAAGTGCGTTGACCAGATTTCCCGCGTGCAGGTAGCCACTGGGTGTGGGGGCAAATCGAGTACGCACATCTGAAAGCATGCCTTGATTGGCATGCCTTCGGAGGCAGATTGTGGATGAGCGAAATATGCCACCCCGTTCGCCGCTGAAGATTGGCCATGGTGCGGTTGATCGCCAGCTACGGTGCGGGTGGTGATCTGAGAGGAATCCAATGTCATCTGCTGAAAGCGATCGTCTGGCGGAAGCCCGGTCAGGCGCTGCTGATTGGCGACGCTGGGGGACCTACCTCAGCGAGCGGGCGTGGGGCACGGTCCGTGAGGACTACAGCGCCGACGGCGATGCGTGGGGCTACTTCCCATTCGAGCAGGCTCGAAGTCGGGCCTATCGCTGGAATGAGGACGGTCTGGCTGGTTGGTGCGATCGCGACCAGACCATCTGCCTTGGCCTCGCGCTCTGGAATGAGCGGGACGCCATCTTGAAGGAACGCCCCTTTGGATTGGCAAATGAGCAGGGCAATCACGGCGAGGATGTCAAGGACTACTGGTTCTACACCGACAATCTGCCAACCCATGCCTATGCCTCGATGGTCTACAAGTACCCACAGGTGGCCTTCCCCTACGAGGATCTTCTCCAGGTCAATGCGCGGCGCAGCCAGGCCGAAGGCGAGTACGAGCTCTTCGATGCGCTGAAGGATGACTGGCTTGCCAATCGCTATTTCGATGTGGCAGTCGAATATGCCAAGTCCACCCCCGAGGATGTCTTCTGCCGCATCACCGTGACCAACCGTGGCTCGCAGGCAGCGCCGATCCACGTCATTCCGCAGATCTGGTACCGCAACACCTGGGATTGGGAAGTTGACGCGGTTGCGCCCACGATCAGCCTGGAGCGACCAGGGGTTGCATTCACACGCCACGAGGTCACCGGTGAGCGGTGGATCTTCGTGCAAAGCGATGCAGGTTCAACCCCAGAGTTCCTCTTCTGCAACAACCAGACCAACGCCCACCTCTTGTTTGGCTCCAAGAACTCCAGCGCACACGTCAAGGATGGAATCAACGATCGAGTCGTGAACGGCAAGCTCAATGCCACCAACAGCGACTCCGGATCAAAACTCGGACTGCACATCAAAGAGGTCATCGCGGCGGGGGAGTCGCTGACCGTCACCGTGCACTTTGCCACTGCAGATCTGCAGCTGCCCTTTGATGATGCAGATCAGGTGTTCGCCGCGAGGCGAGCCGAGGCTGACGCGTTCTATTCAGAGCTGGCAAGCCCCGATCTCAGCACTGACGAGCGACTCGTGCAACGACAGGCGCTGGCGGGCTTGCTGTGGTGCAAGCAGTTCTACCACTATGCCGTGCGTCGATGGCTTGAAGGAGATCCAACGCAGCCAACCCCGCCCGCTGAACGTTGGGAGGGCCGCAACGCCGACTGGCAGCATCTGATCAACAAGGACGTCATCTTGATGCCGGACGCGTGGGAGTACCCCTGGTATGCCGCCTGGGATCTTGCCTTCCACTGCGTGAGCCTTGCGATGATCGATCCAGACCTGGCCAAGGAGCAGGTGCTCCTGCTGTTGAGTTCCTACTGCCAGCACCCTCACGGACAGATTCCCGCCTACGAATGGGAGTTCGGCGACACCAATCCACCGGTGCATGCGTGGGCCACCTGGCAGGTCTATCAATTGGACAGACAGGCCAAGGGCCATGGCGATGCGGACTTCCTCAAGGCTGCCTATCGCTCCATCACCTTGGACGTGATGTGGTGGCTGAACCAGAAGGATGACAAGAACCGGGGCGTATTCGGCGGCGGCTTCCTGGGCATGGACAACATTGGTGTCTTTGATCGTGATCAGCCATTACCGACCGGCGGCAATCTGGCTCAGATCGACGGCACATCGTGGATGGCAACGCTCGTCCTGCAGATGCTGGAGATCACCGTGGAGTTGGCTCGCATCGACACGGGCTATGACCGGATGTTCGGCAGATGGGTCTGGGATGGCTGGTTGATTGCCAGTGCCATCGAAAAGGGGGCTGGGAACATCAGCTTCTGGAATGAGCGCACGAACTTCTATCACGACGTGATCGAGTTTCCCGATGGCTCTGCTCAATCGCTTGAAGTCTTCTCGATGCAGTCGATGGTGCCGCTGTTCGCGTCAATTTCGATTCCACTGACTGCTGAAGGTGAGTTGCGGGAGATCGCCGAGCGGATGGAAGTCCTCAAGGAGGCCTACGGGGGACCAGCAGTCAGCCTGCGGGCGATGGGCGGAGACGGCACGCACGTGTTGATCGCACTGGTACATGAAGAACGACTTGCCGCGATCTTGGACCGCTTGGTAGATCCCGATCAGTTCTTCTCGCCCTACGGCGTTCGTTCATTGTCGAAGGCGCACCAAGCCAATCCGTACACCTATCACGCAAACGGCCATGCCTATGAAGTCGCGTATATGCCGGCCGAATCCTCAACTCGGATGTTTGGCGGCAATTCCAACTGGCGAGGTCCGATCTGGTTCCCGATGAATTTCTTCCTGCTCCAGTCCTTGAACGCCTACGCACGTTTCCTGGGTGACACCTTCACGGTGCCCGATCCTGACGGCTCCGGACAAGAGGTCACCCTTGCCGAAGTTGGCGACATTCTCGCCAACCGGCTCTCATCAATCTTCGTTCGTGATGACCTTGGCCGGCGGGCAGTGTTGGGCGACAACGACTACTTCCAGCAGGACCCTTACTGGCGCGATCTCGTGCCGTTCTACGAATACTTCGATGGCGACGATGGCCATGGGCTGGGCGCCAGTCACCAGACTGGTTGGACTTCGCTGGTGGCTGTCCTACTGCAGTACGGCGGAAATCTCAGATTTACCGACTTCTCGCGATGAGCTGACTAGACCCCCAGAAACAACGAAAGGCCCGACATCGCTGTCGGGCCTTTCGCAATTGAGGAAGTCTGAATTAGACGACGCGGACCTTGTCGGCCTGAGGACCCTTTGGTCCCTGCGTGATCTCGAACTCCACGGTCTGGTTCTCATCCAACGAGCGGTAGCCGTCAGAATCGATTGCTGAGTAGTGGACGAAAACATCGGGGCCACCATCAGCCTGCTCGATGAAGCCGAAGCCCTTTTCAGCGTTGAACCACTTCACGGTTCCTTGAGCCATAATGCACATTCTCCTTAACGAAAAGCGTGGCGGACGGTCGTCCAACACGTGGCCAGCACGTTCACGCCTTCGTCCTTACTTCTGTGCAATTGCCCAGATGTTGCGAAGCCCGCCAATTGAAGCCGGAGCCAAAATCAGGCGGACAACTCAGGACCTTGGTGCTGATATGTCTGTACCTAGGAACATAGTCTCCCCTATCGACCCCCATGCTCGCCACATCAGGGTGTCTTTTCGAAGAAATTTTCCTGAATCCCTGATTATCTCGGTCCCCGATTGTCCCAGAGTCGGGCCTGAGGTCTTCTGCTCAAACCCATCCGAAAGCCTTCCCATGCCGGCATACTCGCGGCACCGAGAGCGTCATGTGAGGGGTACGGCATGCCTGGAGCGTTGGACGGAATCCGAATTCTGGATCTGAGTTGGGGAGTGGCAGGGCCCTTGGGAGTCATGCTGCTGGCCGACCTGGGTGCAGATGTCATCAAGGTGGAGCCGCCCGGCGGCGACCCATTCCGTGACGCCCCAGGTTCGCCGGTGTGGCATCGCAGCCGCCGCTCAGTTGTCCTTGACCTCAAGCAGGCTGAAGGCAAAGAAGCCTTCCTGAAGCTGTGCGATACGGCTGATGTCCTGGTCGAGGCGTTCTCCCCTGGCACGATGGCAGCACTTGGCCTGTCCTACGACGAGCTTTCTGCCCGCTGCCCCCGACTCATCTACGCATCAGTCCCGGCCTACCCCGAAGGCCACCGATACGCCGCGCGCCCCGGATGGGATGCCCTCGTTCAGGCGCGCTCGGGAGCTCAATACGAGCAGCCAGCCTGGCGGCCAGGACCGGCGCATCTGCACATGCAGATCCCGAGCATGGGCGCCTGCTTCCTGCTTGCCAGCGCCATCCTGGCCGCGCTCACGGCACGTGAGGACAGCGGCAAGGGCCAGCAGGTGAGCACCTCGCTCTACCAGGGGGTTTTGGCGTACACCACGATGCTGTGGCAGGACGTGGAGCACCTGAACGCCCCCGATTCGCTTGTGATGGCTAAGACCTACCCACCCGGAGTGCACCAGGTTTCGATCTATGAGTGCGCCAACGGTGAATGGATGCATGCCAACGTGAATGTCGGTCGCGTCGCCACTCGCACGATGGAGGAGATCCTTGGCGTGGCGCCAGTCGATCAGGCGCGCTTCATGACCGATCTGGCGTACCGAGCAGAGCATCAGCAGGTCCTGCGGGAGGCCTTCATCACGCGGGATCGCGCACAACTGTGCGAGGAGTTCTTCGAGGCCGGTGTCGGGGCCGATCCGATCCTCACAGCCGTCGAGGGTTTCGCCTATCCGCAGACGCGTGCCAACAACATGGTGGTCTCGGTGGCAGACCCCGAGTTCGGCCAGATGGAGCAGTACGGCATTCCCGCCGTGCTCTCAGAAACCCCCGGTGCTGTCCAAGGCGGTCGTCCTGGGGTAGGCGAGCACTCACGCAAGATCCTCTCGGAACTCGGTTACGACGACTCCACGCTGGATCGGCTCACAGCCGACGGCGTGATCTGATCAGGAGACACACACATGCCCGGACCACTTGATGGCGTCCTCGTTCTTGACCTCGGCCAGTTCCTGGCCGGCCCCTATGCGCCGATGATCCTCTCTGACCTTGGCGCGACCGTGATCAAGGTTGAGCCCACTCGAGGTGACTCGATGCGCTACGGAGCACCCTTCATCGGCTGCCAGCGCGGAAAGCTGGATCTCGCCTTGGATCTCAAGCAGCCCGAGGCCGCGGAGATCGTGCTTCGACTCGCTGAGAAGGCCGATGTTCTGCACCACAACATGACCAAGGGAACTGCGACCCGGCTCGGGGTCGACTATGACCAGGTGACCGCGCGCAATCCGGAGATCGTGTACTGCAATACCTATGCCTACGGCTACGAGGGGCCGATGTCGATCAGCGGTGGGATCGATCCGCTGTATCAGGCGGTTATCGGCTTGGAGTATGAAGCCGGTGGCACCCAGCACGGCAACCCGCCGATGTACATCCGCTTCGGCATGTGCGACACCGCCAATGCCTTCGCATCAGTGGTGGGCGTGCTCAGTGCGCTCTATCACCGCAAGAAGACGGGCAAGGGACAGGATGTGTGGACCTCGCTGCTGAATGGCGGGGCCATGTTCATGTCGGAGCTAGCGCTGCTGGCCGACGGCTCCGCAGCGCCGACGCGTCCAAGTCTGGACAAGGAGCTCACCGGCCTCTCGCCCTGCTACCGCCTCTACAAGACGCAGGAGGGCTGGATCCAGGTCGCGGCGACCACCGCGCAGGAGTGGGCAAGCCTTTGCGCCCTGCTGGGCAAGCCCGAATTCGGCTCGGATCCGCGCTTTGCGAGCTTTGCCGCGCGGGCAGCTGCCCGCGCTGAGATCGAGCCACATTTCGAGGCCGCCTTCGACACCCGCACTGCACTGGTCTGGGCACAGTTGTTCGACGCGCAGGGAGTGCCTGCCGAGATAGCCGTCGACACGCGCAATGGGGATGCGGTCCTGCATGACGGCGACAATGAGCGCTTGGGCCTGGTGGCGTCCTATGACCACCCAATGCTGGGGCACATGACCCAGTTCGGCCGGCTCATGGACTTCTCTGACACGCCAACTGGCGATTTCGGTCCGCCACCCATGCTCGGCCAGCACAGTCGGGCGATCCTCAGCAGGTTCGGCTGGTCGGAGTCGGAAATCGATGGATTGATTGAGCGCGGCGTTGTCTATCAGGCGGCCGAGGGCGTGCCCTACCCCTGGCCTTTGTAGTGCGGCACATTCGGTCCGCAGAGCTCTTGAGCGCCGAAGGTGTGCATGCATCTGGCGCCCCAGGTCTTGACCTGACGTGGGTTCAAGGCCCCACCACCAACGATGAATTGGATGTTGGTGTTGTGAAAGTCGCAGCCGGCGCTCAGACACCTGCACACAGCCATCACAAGGGACAAGTCATTGTCGGTGTTTCTGGGCAGGGATTTGTTGAACTGGACGGTGAACGTGTCGTGGTGAATCAGGGCGATGTGGTGATCTGTCCGGCTGGGGAGTATCACGTGCACGGTGCTGCAGCCGAGCAGAGCTGGGAGCACCTGACAATCACAACTGGCACTCACGGTGGCGCTCCGGCTCAGTAGCCGTGCACCATCGCGCTGCTGACACAATGCGCGCGTGAGCGAGCCAGAAGTAGAAGTAGTGCGGCCCAATACCGGCCGGCAGAGTGCGTCGGCGCTCTACGGACTCATCATTGCGTGCGCAGTTCTAGCCACTGCAAGTCCTGATGCTCGACTGGTCGTTGTTGCTCTTACAGTGATCGGCACCTTGGCCATCTACTGGATTGCTGAGACCTACGTTCACGTCATGGCTGCTCGTCAAGCCCAGCACCGCGAACTCACTCGAGCGCAGTTCGCCGCGATAGCCAAGGACGGCTTGCCGCTGATCACTGTGACCTTTGCGCCACTTCTAGCCCTGCTTGTGGCGGCGCTGCTGGGACTGAGTGCTGAGTTAGGCGAGAACATCGCGCTCGCGATCAATATCGCTCTTCTGCTCACCTTCGGGTATCGGATGAGCAGGGACGCCGGAATTCGCGGCATGCGACTGGTCATCTCAACTCTGCTGGCGGGATTTCTTGGTCTGGCAATGGTGACGCTGAAGATCTTCCTGAATCACTGATTGAACAAATGGAGCCCTCAGTGCTCAGCGCGCTTGGCATGCGGCATGCGCTGCATGGCTTCCAAGGTGGCGTCTTGTCCCGGTGAAGGTGGCAAGGTACCGATGTCTTCGGCGCCGAATGCCTGAAGCAGATAGCTGATGAGTCGCCGGCGGGCCGCGGGGGCTGCTGTACCGGCGGCATTGATCACGCCGGCATTGGCCATCAGGAGAAAGATGAAATCCTCGGCCGCGAAATCTGATCGCAGTCCGCCGGCGGCCTGGGTGCGCTGCATCAGTTCCATGAACCCAGCGGTTCCGCGATCGCGCGCTGCCTCAATATCGGGGGCCATCGGAAAGCGCATGGTCAAGACATCGGTGAAACCACGATCAGCCGCCTGCATGTCACAGATCAATCGAATGTAGGTAGGAAAGGCCACGCAGGGGTCAGGTTCAGTGAGCGCATGCTCTACCGCATCGGCCCAGGCTTCCATCTTCTCCTGGAAGGCCGCCACGATCAGGTCATCACGGGTGGGAAATCGGCGATACAGGGTGGCAATGCCGACCTCGGCATGGCGAGCAACTTCATCAAGGGGAGCTTCCACTCCACGCTCGGCGAACACTTCGCGCGCGGCATCAAGAATCTTGCGACGATTCAACTCGGCATCTCGCCTTAGATGAGCGTCGGCTCTCCGCGATACAGGTGCCTGCGCTGTTACGGTCATCGTCGAAGGCTAACGGCACAAGGTGTCGGGTCAAGACCTCTGTTAGCCTAGGTTCTGGAGCGAAACTTCCATTTAGATGACTGGGGTTCGGCCTTGAACACTGCTCTTGGAGTAGCGCAAATTGCCTTGACGTTGCACATGGACTTTGCTGAGCACATGACTGCGCCCGCCGCAGCACTGTCATTCGGCAACGACACACCGTCAAGGGGTCGATAGCGCGATGAATTCACACGAGCGTGAGACCGCTGCCACGCACCACAAGCCTGAGTGGTTGGGCAGCATCACAGGCGATAACGTCGATCTGGCGCGAGTTGAGCTTCTGCTGGGCATTGATCCGTTGTTGTGGTGGGTGCTCGCGGTCGATGTGGACTTCAATGATTTCGGCAAGCAGTCCGTAACGGCGATGGCGGTTCCAGCAAAAACTACGAGGTCAGCATTAATGGACCTCTACAGCCAGGGTCTCTCCGTTCCGGTGACGGCATTTGAGGCAGTGATGTACGAGGCGTCGCCGCTGGGCACTCCTGATGCCACGATGCCCGATCAATTGCCAGTGAGCTCAGCGGCAGAGTTCTTGATGTATGGCTTCAAGCACCTGGAGATGCGGCTGCACGTGGGTTGGGCCGATCTGCCTGAAGATCTCCTACTGGAAACCGCGAACACCATCCGCGTTGAGGCAAGTTAAGAAGCATCGTGTGATCGGTGTTGTGCGCGTCGCGCGTACATGTCCCGATCGGCCTGCCGCATCAACTCTTCGAAGGTGCTCACCGTGGGGGCAGTAATCGCGCCGCCTACTGTGACTGCACCGGGCCACTTCTGAGCGTTGATGTCACCTTGCATGAGGATTGCGTCAATGCGCTGATTGAGTGCTTCGGGCGGCCAGGGATCGCCGATGCCGAGAATCACGAATTCATCGCCGCCCCACCGGGCGATGAGATCGTCTGGCCGTACCGCCGCCGCAATCGCATTGGCGGTGGCAATGATGACTTGATCGCCGAAGTCGTGGCCGTGTAGGTCATTGACGTCTTTCATTCCGTCGATATCAACGAAAAGCGCGAAGACCGGCTGCTGTTGGGACTCCGCGAGCTTCATCAGCTGTGGAGTGAGTGATTCCAGGCCTCGCCTGTTGAGCATGCCCGACAACGGGTCAATCTTTGCCAGGTTCTTCTCATGCGCCAGTGCATTGGCAAGCGCGTCAATGCCACGCATGCGTAGCCACAGCAGGACGATTCCGATGAAGAACGCGGCAAGTGAAACCATGAACCAGTCGACAAATGCCGGGGGAGTGATGCGTGATGCGACCCAGGCGCAACCGATCAACATGGGGATGCCTGCGATGAGAGCAGCCCGGTAGTCCAAGATCAGAGGCGCGAATGCACCCATCACGATGAGTGCATAGACCAAGCCTGTCGGCGGCAGATACAGCCCCTCTTGCAGTTGCAGGGAGCAGACGAGGATGACCGAAGTTGCGGCCGTAATCCAAGGAACGCTGCGCGCGGGTACCCAATCGCGACCGATGACGAGCGATACGGCTGCGACGATGACTGAGGCGATGAGTACTGGCGAGTTCTCCTTGAACGAAGGAGTGACGCCGATGAGCGCGTTCAGCATGCCCAGCACAAAGGTCACGGCGGCTCCGGCGCCAGCAATCCATGGGGTTTCGCGTTTGGCGACGTCCCAGCGGAACTCAGCGAGCTCTCGTGAGCTGAGCTCTGCAGGAGCGTTGATGTCGGTTGAGGTCGGCATGGTCGACTCTCTGTGGGAGAAGCGCTATCGGGAGGACAGGGAGCCAATGTTGACACAGACGACATTGAGAATCGAATCTGTCATGGAGTGACTGTTGGTCACCGACCACTGCTGCCCTGGCTTGAGTGATACAGCTTTCCGGTCGGGCCGGCGGGCTGGACATCGGCGTATGGCGAGAGCTGGTAGCCCGTGGGAAATACATGGGGCCGGCCACTGCGCTGTTCCACCGGAACTGCCCTCTCATGCATCAGACGTTCGCGAATCTGATCGATGCCTCCGGTACGCCACTGACGGTCAAGGGCGCCAAGTTCCCAGGCTCCAGTTGCGCGAATAGAGACACCACGGGCTCCAGTGCGACGCACATGTCCGCGCACTACGAGCATCCAGGACTGGAAAACCGTGTTGGCGTAAGGGGTTTGAGCGTCGGAGAAGAAGGTTGCATCAGAGGGGCCAGTGCCGTCGTCAAGGGTCAAGAAGACCACTCGCTTGCCTCCTCGAACAGCGGGAGTCTGGGTAGCGACCTTCACGCCAGCAATGAGCACCTCTTGCTCGGAGTGGCAGGTGAGCAGATCAGCTGCTGGCGTGACTCCCAGTTCAGTGAGCAGGGCTCGGTAGCTGTCCATCACATGCTTGGTGACATCCAGTCCGAGCAGTTCCAGCTCGGTGCGAACTGCCCAGTTGGGGGTGATCTCTGGCCAGCCAGAAACGGGGACATCGCTGATATCCCCTGCAGTGTCCAAGCAGAGTTGCCCAGAGCTCACGTGCACGGGATGTCGGGCCATCTGCTCGATGTGCACCAGGAGATCGCGTCTGCTGACTTGAGTGGAAGGGCGAGTGAGGTGATTGATGTTGATGCCGTACAGCGCATCGAAAGCACCCAGCAGTACGAGGTGTTCAAGGATCGGTCGGCTGATGCCGCCGCGCTGCCAGGCATCTGACAAGCCGGAGTACGGCTGACCATGGATCAGCCGCGCGACCTCGTCCTCACTGATGCCCTTGACCTCGGTGAAGGGCATGCGCACACCTTCACCCTGCGGGGTGCGTTCGACCTGGTAGCTGTCACTGGAGATGTTGATGTGGAGTCCCAGGATCTGGATGCCGAAATTTCGGGCATCAGCCAGCAGTAGGCGCTTGGGGTACATCCCGGGATCGTGCGTGAGAATCCCGGCGTAGAACGCGGCTGGGTAGTGGGTCTTCAACCAGGCGGATTGATAGGTCGGCAATGCGAACGCAGCGGCATGTGCCTTGCAGAATCCAAAGGAGGCAAAGGATTTCAGGACCTCCCAGATCTCCTCTACTGTGGCAAGGCTGTAGCCGCGCTGCAGTGCTTTTGGGTAGAACCACACACGCGTGGCATCAATGGCCTCGGTCGTGCTCATTGCGCGGCGGATCTCATCTGCCTCGGCCAGTGAGCAACCCGTCATGACTTCTACGATGCGCATCACCTGTTCGTGGAAGATCACCACGCCCTCAGTCTCCTGCAGGATGGGTTGGAGGTCAGGGTGAATGAAATGCGGCAGATCCCAGCCATGACGAGACTTCAAGAAGGGCGTGATCATGTCGCTCTTGACTGGTCCTGGACGAAACAGCGAGATGTCGATGATCAGATCGTTGAAGGTTTCCGGGGCGAACTTGCCGATCAGTTCTCGTTGCCCGGGGGATTCGATCTGGAAGCAGCCAAGGGTGCGCGTTGACTGGATGAGCGCAAAGGTTGCTGGGTCATCAAGGGGCACAGTGCTCAGGTCGACAGCGACTTCTTGAGTGCGAGCGATCTCATCAAGGGCAAAGGCGATTGAGGATTGCATGCGCACGCCCAGGACATCGAGTTTGAGCAAGCCCATGTGTTCGACGTCATCCTTGTCGAACTGGCTCATGGGGTAGCCCGCTGCGCTGGATTGAATTGGCGTGCGTTCGAGCAGGCTGGTGTCAGAGAGCAGCACTCCGCATGGATGCAGTGCCATCAGGCGAGGCAGACCATCGAGTGCTTCAACTCGATCAAGGAAGCCATCGAGTCTGCCTTGAGCCACTAACACTCCGAGTTGACTGCTTTGCAACTCAGGCAGATCAGCAAGAGCTGAGCGCGCATTACGCGCGCGAATATGTGGAAAGGACTTTGCGAAGTTATCGATGTCAGACGCGTCCATGCCCAGCGCCGCACCTACATCGCGGATCGCTTGCCGCACCTTGTAGGTCTCCATCATCGAAACGCAGGCCACCCGGGAGGCGCCGAAGCGTTCGTAGATCAGGTCGTAGACCTCAAGGCGTCGCGCTGACTCAACATCGATGTCGATATCGGGAAGCTCAGTGCGCAGGGTGGAAAGGAAGCGTTCGAAGACAAGGTTATGGGCCAGTGGATCAACGTCATTGATGCCAAGGAGATAGGTGACCAGGCTGCCCGCGCCAGAGCCGCGAGCCGCCACTCGTACTCCGCGTTCTCGAATCAGGTCCACCACTTCAGCCACGGTCAGGAAATAGCCAGCAAAGCCAAGGGTCTGGATGGCTTGCAATTCTTCGTCGAGACGAAGGCGAGCGCGACTGTGATCAGCAGTCGAGGGATATCGCGAGGGGATGCTCTGCTGGCAGCGCGCAGTGAGCAAGGACTGCGCGGCCGCAACGTCGTCGCTTGCAGACGCGCCAGTGATGACATCGAACTCCGGAACAAAGACTGAACCAAGCCCGATGTCACGAGCGGGGTCCAATGCGCACGCCTCCATCAACAACCAGGTATCGCGGTGCATGAGTGCTGGAGCGATGCCAACGAGCTGCGCGACCTCCTGCACTCGGATGTCAAGATCGGCAGGGGAGTCCAAAGTGGCCTGCCCGTTGTTCATCAGCAGCCGCAGACTCTTGACCCGTGTCATGCGTCGGGTGGCGTCCAAGATGTCGGCAGTGCGGGCATCGTGAGCATCCAGATACCGCGCATTGGACGTAAAGATCACCCGAGCCCCATGCGCGCGCCCCCACTCCCACATCCGGGCCGCATGCAAGGCCGACCACGCCTGTCCACGCGGGCGGCGGTGATTGCCGATGGCAATGGCAAGCCCTGACCCGGTGATCGAACGCCAGTGCAGCAGGGTCTGCTCAGCGGCGCGCAAGCGACCATGCAGCAGATGGCTGCCGAGTTCGGAGTCAGGGCCAAGCAGGGTCACCACACCTGAGTGATGAGCCAGCACATCGGCGGCTTCGAGCACTGGAGTGCTGTACTTCTGGACATTGGCGTGGGCAGCTGAGATCAACTGACACAAGCTGGCCCAACCGGCAATGGAGCCAAGGGCTAGAAACACCACGCGCGGGAGTTCTTCAACTGCGTAGGCCCTCTGCCGGGTGCTGCCGCGCGGAACGTGGGTAACAGAGGCGTCGACAACTGTGGGGATCACAGCGAGATCGACACCGACGACTGGAGCAATGCCGGCACTCATGCAGGCGCGCACCCACTGCACTGCACCAGAGATGCCATCGCGATCGGTCAGGGCGATGATCCGGTGACCATCGGCAGCTGCTCGCTCAATAATGCGATGCGGGGTTGCTGTGCCGTACCGCATTGAGTAGCTCGAGGCCACTCGAAGATGGGGCCACTGCAGTGCCATGGGTCTCCCGGGTCGATGGGGTGGAATTCGACCCTGCTCTCGACCCTGATTGTTCGACCCGTGCTGCTTCGACCCGTTTTCAACCCACGACCCACGCCTTGGACTGTGAGCCTCACCGGGCCCGGGGTCGAATCGAGCCCGGTGAGACCGCAAGCCCTGGACTCACTCGCGAAGCCAGTCCAGAATTATCGAACACATGTTCGAACACAGCGCAAGGTAGTCCCGAGTACTGACAGTCGTCAACCCGGGGTTGGCAAGTGCGTCAGTCGAAGTCGAAATCAATGGGCTCGCGCAGCGATGGCCCTTCAGATCTCGATGAATTCACCGCGGGGGAGACCGGGTGCGGCTCGACGACTGCGGGTGGCAGCTCGTTGACGTCTACCTGATGGGAGTTGTCCAGCCACCAATCCCAGCGGGCCGGGGGAACGATCACCGGCATCCGGTCGTGGATCTGCTCCAGATTCGGCGCAGCAGCGCGAGTCAGCAGCGTGCACGTCAGCTGCCAAGGGTCAGTTCGGGTCGGACGCCACCACTCATACAGGCCGGCGATGGTCAGGATGTCGCCATCTGGATGCTCCATGCAGAACGGCTGTTTCTTCGGCTTGCCGGCTGCGTTGAGTTGCGAGGAGACGTACCACTCGTAGTAGCCGTTGACCGGCACGAGGCAGCGACGACGGGCGTAGGCATCGCGGAACGAAGGCTTCTCATGCACCGTCTCAGATCGGGCATTGGTCAGTTTGTTGCTGATCGACGGATCCTTCGCCCACCAGGGGATCAAGCCCCAACGCGCGATTTCCAAGGAGCGCTCAACTGCGCCTTCGTCGTCGCGCTTGTCCACAACGATGTAGAGATCCTTGGAAGGAGTCAGGTTGTAGTCGGGCTCCAGCAGGCGCTCAGGGAACAGGGTCGCCTTCAGAAAACTGGAGATCTCAGACTGGCTCTGCGAAAGGATGATGCGCCCGCACATGACCTAAGCCTTGCAGGCCCAGGTCATGTGCAAGGACCGCACTATGTGGTTTTTTGGTGACTGTGCGCCAGCAGTGCCCAGATGACGAAGACATCGAGCGCAATCAGGATGGTGGTGCCAACTGGGTTGTAGGGAAGCCAGGCAAATAGCGATACTGCGCTGAGCGCAGCCAGAACCGCACCCAGCAACCGCGCCCACGTCTGTCCTGCCAGCACGAAGCCGCCAGAGAGAATGAGCAGGACGCCAAGAATGAGGTGGATCCAACCCCAGGTGGCAATGTTGAAGGAGAAGACGTAGTTGTTCACGACTGCGTAGTAGTTGTCGTGCACGACAGCGGTAAGACCTTGGAAGAACTGCGCCAGCCCTGCAATTAACAGCAGAAGTGCTGCAAAGTACCGAGCACCGACAGGAATACTGCTTGGTTGACCGTAACTCATGCTGACTCCTCGATGAGAACCCTGAGGTTCGCTGGTGTTCAGAGGGTGCTGAACGCCTTTGAACGTATACCCGGCGAAGTCCAAGATGACGTTGCGTTACACGTGTTTCGGCGTGTTTGCAGGGATGGAAGTCCTCAAGAAATGGACAGACATGGACGATTCGGACGAGTGACTACTCCGTGGCTGTCATGGCGTCTGCACTTGCGGCAATGACCTCACGGATCTGTTGCTCGTCGATACCGCGATGCGTGACCGCTCGTATCTGTCCATGGTCATAAGCCATGAGCGCGATGCCTTGATCTCGCAGGTGTTGCAAGTACGCAGTGCGTCGCGCATGGCCACCGGCAACCTTGAACAGCACGAAATTCGTCATCACTCGACTGGGGTCAAGCGCGATGCCTTCTGCTTGCGCGCAACCCCCGGGGCTGAGAACGCCCGATTGCTCGGAAAGCCCCTCAGCCAGTAGCCGGGCGCACATGTGGTCATCGGCCAGGCGCTTGATCGTCCCGAATTCATCATCGCCGAGCGCGACGAGACCGGCCGCGGCAAGCACTCCTGCCTGCCGCATGCCGCCGCCCAGCAACTTGCGCGCTCGCCGAGCTCGCGCGATGAACGCCTCAGAGCCCACCACCATGCTGCCGGCAGGCGTCGACAGGCCCTTACTGAGACAGAACATTGCTGAATCAGCTTCCTGCAGCAGTTCATCAACAGGAATGCTCAAGGCAATTGAGGCATTGAAGATTCGAGCTCCATCAACGTGAATCGGCAGGCCATCGGGAAGAGTCAGTCGAAGTGCTCGAATGTATCCAGGTGAGATGGGACGACTCATGCTGTGGGCATGACAGTTCTCCACCACGACCAGACTTGTCGGCGCACCGTGGAGATCGTCCGGATCATTGATAGACGAGATCACCGACTCCAAGGGCATTTCACCGGTTGAGTTCTCAATGATGGGACGAATGCCAGCACTGGCGACGACTGCATAGTTGGCAGCCTCATCGCGAAGCACGTGGGATTCAGAAGGCGCGATCATTTCTCCACCGCGTGGCACATGCGCCATCACGCTCACGAGATTGCCCATAGTCCCTGACGCAACAAAGAGTGCTGCCTGCTTGCCTGTCAGCTCACTGGCGCGTGCCTCGAGTGCATTGACAGTGGGATCCTCGCCGTACACATCGTCACCCAGGGGGGCGGTTGCCATTGCATCGAGCATGGCTTGAGTCGGATGCGTGACGGTGTCAGAACGCAAGTCGATACGAGGCTGAACCATGTGCGGCGCTGAAGGTCCATAGCTCATGCCGGTCACGCTACCTGTTGTTCACCCGGTGAATACATTGAAAACTACACGGCCAGAAATCGAACATGCCTATCCTCCTATATGCCTTTTGAGTGGCCCTTCGGATCTCGTGTCCTCACTGCCGATGTCCTTGGCCCATCTCAGCCGACTCCGCCTCGTCGCCTTGGATCTGTGCGACGCACAAGCACAGTCGACATGAATTGGCCAAAGGGTCTGGATCACGACGTGCACTGCGAAGGCACCTGTCGCGATTTGATGACCACCTCAGTGGGCGAGACCTGGGTCATTGACCTTGCGACCGTGACCGCCTACATCTCGCCCGAACGCTTCTATGTGGCGCTGGCATCGATTCCGGATCGCCCAGCTCTGCAGGAACTCATCGGAGCGCGCGGAGCAGCCGGATCTCGAACGAAAATGGGTCAGTTGATTCCGGACGACAAGGAGCAGGGCACGGCCCTGTATCTGTTGATGGATGACGTTCCATCCGCCGCACTGATCTCGGGCCAGATCAGATATGAATGGATTGCGCCCGAAGATCGCCCGGTCTTCAAGGGCACCTTGAACATGATGGAAGACATCTGCATCGGCCACGCAGCTGGATCCAGTCATCACTCACCCGATGAAGGAATCATGGCCACCCAGCAGACCCGGCCGGTCCCACCACTTCGCGACACATCGGATCCACTGGGCTGGCATGAGCATGCCGCCGATGATCGTGGTCCTTCGATGCGCAGAGCCCGGCGAATAGACGTGTGGTTGGAAGATGGACAGATCCAAGTCGATACCTTCTTCCAGGACAGTGGCATCAATCCCGACGGTGTTCGATTCGCCGTTCATGAATACACCTTGCGCGCCTCCGTTGATATGGACGGGGTGCTGACCTCAGTCAGTGCAGAACCACGAGTGCTGCCGTTCGACACCTGCCCGGCCGCTGTGCTCAATATTTCAAGGATGGTAGGCACAGAAGTTTCTGACTTCAGGTCCACTGTTATCAGGACTCTGCCTGGCGTTCTGGGCTGCACCCATCTGAATGACATGCTGCGGTCCTTGGCCGAAATTCCGATTCTGGCAAGAAACCTGAACTAGAGCCACGAGCAGATTCCCAGCATGCGGACTACAACATTCCTGATGTTCACAGGGAATGCCCAAGCCTGGCAGCTGAATCTCGCGTGATGCCGCAGGCACTACTCGTCGTCGGTTCGGTATCCGAGGTTCGGCGACAGCCAGCGCTCAGCCTCCGCGACGGTCCACCCCTTGCGCGCGGCATAGTCGGTGACCTGATCGCGACCGATCTGTCCAACCACGAAGTACTGCGACTGAGGATGTGAGAAGTACAGACCGCTGACAGCCGCGCCTGGCCACATGGCCATGCTCTCGGTCAGTTCGATTCCAGTGTTGGCCTGGACATCAAGCAACTGCCAGATCGTCTGCTTCTCGGTGTGCTCGGGGTTGGCCGGGTAACCCGGTGCAGGCCGAATGCCGACGTACTTCTCCTTGATGAGTTCCTCGCTGTCGAGTTGCTCGTCAGGCTGGTAGCCCCAGAACTCCTTGCGCACACGCTCGTGCATCCGCTCAGCAAAAGCCTCTGCAAGGCGATCAGCCAATGACTCCAACAGAATCGCGCTGTAGTCGTCGAGCGCTTCCTTGAATTCGATGACCTTGGCAGCACTGCCGAGCCCCGCGGTGACGGCAAAGGCACCGACGTAGTCCGCAAGCCCGGAATGCTTGGGCGCGACAAAGTCCGAGAGGCTGCGATGCGGGATTCCCTCGCGATGCTCGCTCTGCTGGCGTACTTCGCGCAGAGTCTGGAGCACCTCGGTGCGTGACTCGTCCGCATACACCTCAATGTCGTCATCGTTGATCGTGTTGGCCGGAAACAGGCCGATGACGCCAGAGGCTTTCAGCCACTTCTCGTTGATGATCTGGTCGAGCATCACCTGCGCATCGTCGTAGAGCTTTCGTGCTGCTTCGCCGGAAGCTGGGTTATTGAGGATGTCGGGGAACTTGCCCTTCATCTCCCAGGCATTGAAGAAGGGCTGCCAATCGATGTATTCACGCAGCTCGGCAATGGAGTAGTCGTCGAACACCTGCACGCCTGGTGTGACTGGCTTTGGCGGTTGGTAGCCAGACCATTCAATCGCTGTCTTGTTGGCGCGTGCCTTGTCAATGGGCAGGATGACCTTCGCATTGGCGCGTGCTGCATAGCGTTCACGCAGCGAGTCATAGTCCACCTGCAGATCAGCGAGCAATGCCGGGCGTTGGTCATCCGACAGCAGCGCGGCGACAACGGGCACAGAACGTGATGCGTCCTTCACCCAGACGACCGGACCGTGATACTTCTGATCGACCTTCACAGCGGTGTGGGCGCGCGAAGTGGTGGCACCACCAATGAGCAATGGAATATCCAAGCCCTGTCGTTCCATCTCCGTGGCGAAATTCACCATCTCGTCCAGTGAAGGCGTGATGAGACCAGACAGGCCAATGATGTCCGCCTTGTGCTCTTTGGCGGCGTCCAGAATCTTCTGCGCCGGCACCATGACACCCAGGTCGATCACCTCATAGTTATTGCACTGAAGCACCACACCGACGCTGTTCTTTCCGATGTCGGGCACGTCGCCCTTGACCGTGGCCATGATGACCAGCCCGTTGCTACGGCCGGCGTCATCTGGATGCTTCTCCGCCTCGATGAAGGGGATGAGGTAGGCGACGGCCTTCTTCATCACGCGTGCTGACTTCACGACCTGCGGCAAGAACATCTTGCCCGCGCCGAAGAGATCGCCGACCACATTCATGCCTGCCATCAATGGACCCTCGATGACCTCGATGGGCCTGCCGCCACGCTCTTGGATGAGCAGGCGAAGTTCCTCGGTGTCAGTCTCGGCGTAATCGTCGATGCCCTTGACCAGGGCGTGGGTGATGCGCTCATCGACAGGAAGTTCACGCCATTCTTCGTTGGCGCCTTCCACCTTCATGCCATCTCCAGCGAAGTCGGCCGCGATCTCAAGCAGTCGCTCAGTTGCATCGGCACGACGATTCAGGATGACGTCTTCAATGCGCTCGCGAAGAGTGGCGTCGATCTCGTCGTATACAACCAGTGCACCTGCATTGACGATGCCCATGTCCATGCCAGCAGCAATCGCATGAAACAGGAACACACTGTGGATCGCCTCGCGCACGGCGTTGTTGCCGCGGAATGAGAACGAGACATTCGAAACGCCGCCAGATACCAAGGCGCCGGGCAGGTTCTGCTTGATCCACCGAGTTGCCTCGATGAAGTCGACTCCGTAATTGGCATGCTCCTCGATGCCAGTTGCAACGGCGAAGACATTCGGATCGAAGATGATGTCTTCAGCGGGGAAGCCAACCTCGTTGACGAGGATGTCGTAGGCCCGTTGACAGATCGCCTTGCGACGCTCGAGGTTGTCGGCCTGCCCTTGTTCGTCAAAGGCCATCACGACAACCGCCGCACCGTATTTGCGACACAAGATCGCTTCGCGGCGGAACTTCTCCTCGCCCTCCTTCATGGAGATCGAGTTGACGATCGGCTTGCCTTGAACACAACGCAGCCCAGCTTCGATCACCTCGAATTTGGACGAGTCGATCATGAGCGGTACGCGGCTGATGTCAGGCTCAGAAGCAACGAGCTTGACGAAGCGATCCATGGCTGCGACGCCATCGATCATGCCTTCATCCATGTTGATGTCGATGATCTGAGCACCGCTCTCGACCTGCTGGCGCGCGACTGAAAGCGCAGTGCCGTAATCGCCATCGCGTATGAGATTGCGGAATCGTGCGGAGCCCGTGATGTTGGTGCGCTCACCAATATTCACAAACAGTGACTCAGGAACAATCGTCAGCGGCTCAAGACCAGACAGCCGGCAGGCGGGTTCGATCACTGGAGGAATGCGCGGCGTGATGCCTGCCACGGACTCCGCCATCCGCGCAATGTGATCCGGTGTCGTACCGCAGCAACCACCGAGCAGGTTGAGCAATCCACTTTCAGCGAACTCGCGCACGATCGCTGCGGTCTGCTCAGGGGCCTCGTCGTACTCGCCAAAGGCATTGGGCAAGCCGGCGTTGGGGTAACAGGACACGAAGCAGTCAGCGATGCGGGACATCTCCGCCAGATATGGGCGCATCTCGTCAGCACCAAGAGCGCAGTTCAACCCCATGAGCAGCGGTTTGGCGTGACGCATGGAGTTCCAGAATGCCTCGGTGACCTGACCAGAGAGCGTGCGTCCGGAAGCATCAGTGATCGTGCCGGAGATCATGACCGGCCAGCGTCGCCCTCGTTCCTCGAACAGAGTTTCAATAGCGAAGATCGCGGCCTTGGCATTGAGGGTGTCGAAGATGGTCTCCACGAGCAGCAGATCTGCACCGCCATCGACGAGCCCATTTACCTGTTCGAGATATGCCGTTGCGAGCTGCTCGTAGCTGACGTTGCGCGCGCCGGGATCATTGACATCGGGGGAGATGGACGCAGTACGCGTTGTGGGTCCGACCGCTCCCGCTACAAAGCGAGGTCGTGAGGGATCAAGTGCTGTGACTTCATCGCATTGTGCTCGAGCCAGACGAGCTGACGCGTAGTTCAACTCATAGGCGAGGTCTTCCAAGGCGTAATCCGCGAGTGAGATCCGCTGGGCATTGAAGGTATTGGTCTCGATCAGATCCGCGCCAGCGTCCAGGTACTCACGATGAATGGCGCTGATGGTGGCGGGCTGTGTAAGGCTCAATAGGTCGTTGTTGCCCTGCAGATCTCCTGCAAAGTCAGCAAAGCGTTCGCCGCGATAGTGAGCCTCGTCGAAGGTATAGCGCTGAATCATGGTGCCCATGGCGCCGTCGAGAATCAGCACGCGTTCCTTAAGCAGGCGCGTCAAGACATCTGTTGCATCAGGACGAATCTGGGGTTCGAACATTCACGCCTCCAAGACCGGAGGCGCCCTTGTTCTGTCGTGCGCACATCGAGCGTGGCGGGTGTTCGCCCGTCGCAGCGCCCCTCGATTGCTGGGAGCCAATCTACCTGAATCGCTCAGATGCAAAGCACGCGGCTCGTGAGCTTGCCACCAGCAGAATGAGGGAGCAGTCGGTTTCGGGCCCATGATCTGAGGGAATATCGCCCTGCCTGGCCAATAAGGTGGACCTGTGAAGGCAGCCGTCGGCAGCATCTACGGTCCTCCTGAAGTCGTCCAGGTTCGCAATATTCCAGAGCCCATTACTGGCGAGCATGACGTGCTCATCAAAGTCCACCTCGCCACCGTGAATCGGACCGACTGTGGCTTCAGGTCTGGCAAGCCAGCGATCGTTCGACTCTTCAGCGGACTCGCGCGGCCCAAGTTCACGGTACTCGGAACTGAGTTCGCAGGGGTCATCGAAAGCATCGGTGGGCAGGTATCAAGATTCGCAGTTGGCGACCGGATCTTCGGCTACAACGAGGGCGGATGGGGGGCTCATGCGGAGTACCTGTCGATCGCAGAAGACGGACCACTGGCGACCATTCCCTCTCATCTGAGTTTCGCGCAGGCCGTAGCCAGTACGGAGGCTTCCCACTACGCCTTGGCCTCAATTCGCAAGACTGGGGTCCGCAACGGCGACGATGTCCTGGTCTACGGAGCCACGGGAGCCATTGGCAGTGCTGCTGTGCAATTGCTCAAGGTCGTGGGCGCCAATGTGGTTGCAGTCTGCGACACCCAGCACATTGAACTCGTCAAGGGATTGGGTGCGGATCGAGTCATCGATCGCCTGGCCGAGGACTTCACCAAAGACGAGCAACGATTCGACCTGGTATTCGATGCGGTTGGCAAGAGCACCTTCGGCAAATGCAAGCCGTTGTTGAAGCCGCGTGGCATCTACGCGACCACTGACTTGGGGCCTTGGGCCCAGAATCCGATCCTGGCACTGACAACTCCGCTGTTGCGGTCCAAGAAGGCGATGCTGCCCATCCCGCAGTCATTCGACAGGGAACTTGCTGAGTATTTTCGCGGCCTGATCGACTCAGGTCAGTTCAAGCCGGTCATCGACAGGGCGTATCCATTGGATGAGATCGTGGACGCCTACCGTTACGTCGAGACTGGCCAGAAGATCGGCAATGTCCTGTTGACGATTGTTGATGAGGACTGATCTCCTGAATCGTTCTACCGTCAGCTCGGCGGTCACGCCGAATCAGCAGTTCAAAGCGCGCGAAGCACCAGCAGGAACTGCCCGCCGCCGGCTTGGACTTCAGTTGCCACTGCCAAGTCCGGCGCGAATCGGGAGACTCGGTCAACGAGCCACTCGGCCGCCTGATCGGCGTCGGCTTGGCTGGGGCAGCGGGCCACGACCTCCTTGCCACCTTTGCGGGTCAACCGATCGACGGTAGACACGATCGGGGCCGGATCAACCACGAACAAGTCTGAAGACCACGGCACGACGGGCGTGATCTTGCCCTTGCGTGTGTTGCAGGAACGGTGTGCGAGACGCTCGGATGCTGCGGAAGCCTTCTTGCCCTTGGGTGACAAGCCACCATCAATGCTCGGGCCGCGATCTGCGTTGACGGATGCCTCGGGGTCGACAGGTTCATCGCACAGCCAGCATCGCCAGCCGTCACGCTCGCCGATCTCATTGAGGTCGCTCATGTGTGCAGGTTACGGGATTTCATTTCATCCGATTGGGCGGCGGAATGCACGCGCGATCCACGAGCCTAGGTCTGCTAGTCGTGGCAGTCGCGGATATTCCGGTACACGCCCACCTGCACAAAGCATGAGTACGGACCCGCGATGCGAATGGAGTCATGCCTGCAAAGCGGGTCGTGGGTAGTCCAGGGCCGCTTAGGGTGATTCGCCCGCTCCTCGCCTGTCCGCGCGATAGTTTCCGAGGCAGTTGCTACTGGGGGATGCCATGTCGAATGTGGAAGTCAATGAGTACGAGGCGGCACTGCGTGCCGGTGATCACGCTGTCAGCGTGATCCGATGGGCTCAGCCGCTAAGGACTCTCGGTTGGGTTCTCGTGGGCGGCGCGGGTTTTATCCTGTTGCTCGGCATCATCTCAGCGATGGTCGCGGCCTCGCAAGGCACGGGGAACGCTGCGATGTCGATCTTGTTCTCAGCGATCGTGGTGTCAGTCGCGGCGCTAGTGCAGGGCGCGTTGGTGCTGGTCCTGACGAGCTACCTGCTGATGAGAGCAGAGTGGACGTCATTCCGGATCGGACGCGAGCTGGCTGACGACTGAGGTTGGACCAGTCGAGCGGCCCAGTTGCGCCCTCGTCGCTGCGACGTGTGGTGAGACGCAAAATTCCCCCCACAAGTGTGAGGGGAGAGCGTGTCCGAGGGGGGACTTGAACCCCCATTCCCCGTAAAGGGAACTAGCACCTCAAGCTAGCGCGTCTGCCTATTCCGCCACCCGGACTCATCGCTGTGAAGCGACCGGTGAACTATACCTGCAACTCGCGGGGCGTGGGTCTCGCCCCGGTTTGCATCGCGCGGCAGGATGCTCACATGGCCGCTGATTCCTCGGATGTAGTGACACTGACCCAGGAGCTCATCCGCATCGACACGAGCAATTTCGGTGAATCAGCCGAGACTGTCGGTGAGGCAGCGGCTGCGGACTATGTAGCCGAACGCATGCGCGAGGCCGGTTGGGATCCAGAGATCATCGTCACGAGCAGTGACTCTCGGCGATGTGTTGTCCTGCGGGTGCCTGGCACTGATCCCACTGCCGGAGGGCTTCTGGTGCACGGCCATCTTGATGTCGTGCCGTCGATCGCGTCGGAATGGTCGATGCCCCCGCTGGGCGGGCTCATTGAGGACGGGTTCATCTGGGGCCGTGGGGCCGTGGATATGAAGGACATGGACGCCATGATTTTGGCTGTCCTGCGTGACTGGGGACGCACAGGCTTTCGTCCCCGACGCGACATGGTCTTCGCCTTCCTGCCCGACGAGGAGGCGGGTTCAACACATGGATCCTTGTGGTTGGTGGCCAACCGACCAGAGCTCTTCGTGGGTGTCACGCAGGCCATCGGAGAGGTTGGTGGGTTCAGCGTCACCGTCAATGATGATCTGAGGTTGTATCCGATCCAGACGGCTGAAAAGGGTCTGAAGTGGATGCGGCTGCGCATTGCAGCTCGCGCCGGACACGGCTCCATGATTCATCATGACAACGCAGTCACGGAGATGGCTGCGGCGGTGACTCGTATCGGTCAACACCAATGGCCGATCCGCAAGACTCCCACTGTCCAGCGCTTTCTGGATGAGCTGTCGGATGCCTTCCAGGTCGACTTGAGCGATGCCAATGAGCAGGAACTGCACGCGCGCCTGGGCACCTTGGCCTATGTCGTGGGAGCAACGCTGCAGAACACCGCCAATCCGACAGTTCTTGATGCTGGCTACAAGGCCAATGTCATTCCTCGCGAGGCCACTGCGCAAATTGATGGGCGATATCTGCCGGGCTTCGAAGAGGAGTTCGATGAGACGATTCGTGAATTGGCTGGTGAGTTGGTCGAGTTCGAGTTCATCAACACCGGCATTGCTGTTGAAGCTCCGTTGGACACCGGACTCTTTGATCTGATGGCCGCTGCGTTGCGCGCTGAGGATTCAACAGCGCGCGCTGTTCCGTACATGATCTCGGGTGGCACAGATGCCAAGTCTTTCGCCGGATTGCAGATCGAGTGCTACGGCTTCTCGCCGTTGAAGATGCCGGCGGATCTGGACTACTGGCGGCTGTTCCATGGAGTTGACGAGCGAGTGCCGATCGAAGGACTTGAGTTCGGCGTGAAAGTGCTTGATCGTTTCCTTCGCGGTTGCTGAGTTGGTCACCATCGACGAGGTCGCCGAGATCTCGATGGCTACAACGCTTACCTGATCCAGCTCAACAAAGTGACGAAGAAGCAGCTGAAAGAAGTGCTGTTGGATGCGCGGCTGGTGTGTGCGCTTGCACGCCTGAGCGAGAAGTACTTGCGGTAGTTGCGTGCCCTTAGGCGGTACGAACGACCCGGTACACCCGTCGGCGAAGCCTGACTTTACGACGGCCATCGGGAAACACTCTCGACTGTTGAAGCTCCCAGTGGCCGGTATCAGCGGCGCCCGTCATGAGCTGCCGTGCGGCTTCGCGCGAGGTGCCGCGCGGCAATGCGATCTCGCGGTACTCCCACTGCTGCGTGGTAGCCGTGCGGATCGCCATTGACAAAACCTACCTCTGCTGGGCCCAACCTGCTTCGGGATAGCTCGCAGCCGGCGCTGACACTTCGTCAAGTGCGCGACTGATTTCCTCGGGAAGCTCGAGTTCTTCGCTTGCCAGGGCAGCAATCAACTGGCTGTTGTTGCGTGCGCCGAGAATCGGGGCGACAACACCTGGACGGTCGCGCAGCCACGCAAGAGCGACCTCTGTTGGCGATGCGCCAAGGCCGTCGGCGGCAGTGGCTACAGCATCAACAATTCGACGTCCTCGCTCATCCATGTAGACCTGCACCCAACCAGCAAAGTCAGCATTGCCACCACGCGAATCTGCCGGAGTGCCATGCCGATATTTGCCGGTGAGGACTCCCCGACCAAGTGGAGACCAGGGAAGGATGCCAAGCCCAAGTGCCTGGGCGGCCGGAACGATTTCGCGTTCGATCCCTCGTTCGAGCAGCGAGTACTCCATCTGAGCGGTGACAATCGGGGCTCGACCAGGAATTGCGCGTTGCCAGGTTGCAGCGCGTGCCGTCTGCCATCCGCTGTAGTTCGAAATGCCGATGTAGCGAGCCTTGCCGCTGCGCACGATGTCGTCACAGACCGAGAGGGTCTCCTCCATCGGAGTCAGTGGATCCCAGGCGTGCAATTGCCACAGGTCGATCGTGTCCGTGCGCAATCGCTTCAGAGAGGTGTCGATCGCCTTCATGAGGTGATGGCGCGAAGCGTCATAGCGCCGATCTGTGTCAGCGCTGCTGACAGCCTTGGTGGCCAAGACGACCTGATCACGAATGCCGAACTCCTCGACCAGCTCGCCCAGCAGTTGTTCTGAGATTCCGTCGACATAGACATCGGCGGTATCAATCAGCGTTCCACCTGCGTCAATGAATGCCGCGAGCTGATCGCGAGCCTCATATTCATCGGTGCTGCGTCCCCACGTCATGGTGCCTAGGGCCAGGCGCCCTACCCACAAGCCGGAGCGTCCAAGGGGGCGTTGTTGCATGCTCGAACGGTACCTGTGGCTCTGCTGGCAGGGGGTTAGGCTCGCTGCTTGGCCGCGGCGCCACTGTGAAAGGACTCTCGTGAAACTTGGACTCCACCTTGGCTATTGGGGCGCCGGCAACGATGCGCAGAACATTGTCTTGGCTCAGGAGGCAGACCGACTGGGATACGACGTCGTCTGGACATCCGAGGCGTATGGCTCTGATGCAGCCACTGTTGCCGCTTTCGTTGTGGCGCAGACGACTCGGGTCGATGTCGGCACTGCCGTCTTCCAGATACCTGGACGGTCGCCAGCCAACACTGCGATGACCGCAGCGACTCTGGACACCTTGTCCGGAGGTCGCTTTCGCTTGGGCTTGGGAGTATCTGGCCCTCAGGTTTCCGAAGGCTGGCACGGTGTGGCCTTCGATCGACCACTTCAGCGCACTCGTGAGTATGTCGACATCGTGCGGATGGCGCTGGCGCGAGAGCGCGTGGAGTACCAAGGGGAGTGCTTCACTCTGCCGCTCCCGAACGGCCCTGGGAAGGCTCTCACCCTCACTATTCATCCCGTCCGTGAGCATCTGCCGATCTACCTCGCAGCCATCGGACCGCAATCCTTGGCCATGGTCGGTGAAATAGCCGATGGCTGGCTCTCCGTCTACTTCTCCCCGGAGCATGCTGAGCACACTCTGGGCGTTGTGCGCGAGGCGCGGTTGGCTGCCGGCAAGTCGATGGACGACTTTGATGTTGTCGCCTCAACATCAGTGGTGATAGGTGATGACCTTGAGGCCTGCGCCGATCAACTGCGCGCTGGCTCGGCGCTGTACATCGGTGGCATGGGCAGTCGAGACAAGAACTTCTACAACCAACTGGTGCAGCGCATGGGCTATGAGCGTGAGGCCAAGGAGATTCAGGATCGCTACATGGCCAAGGACTATGCGGGAGCACAGGCCGCGTTGCCGTTCTCACTCCTTGATCAGGTTTCGCTGATTGGCCCCAAGGAGCGCATCTGCGAGCGTTTGGTCGCCTTCTCCGAAGCAGGTGTCACCAATGTGACTTTCAGCGCTGTCGGCTCCACGATTGAACAGCGAATCGCGAGTGTCCGAACAATGGCCGAGGTACTCGACCTGTCAGGGTTGGCTACATGATCGATCCTGTCAGCTGGTTTGAGGCGATCGTTCTCGGTCTCGTGCAGGGACTCACCGAATTCATCCCGATCTCCTCTACCGCGCACGTACTGATCGTCTCCCAGCTCTTCGGCTGGGGAGACCCAGGTGCGGCATTCACTGCCGTGACGCAGATCGGCACCGAACTCGCTGTCATCGTCTATTTCAGAAATGACATTGCGCGGATTCTTGTCACGTGGTTTCGATCACTGCGTGACACAAGGCTGCGAAGCGAACTTGATGCCCGAATGGGCTGGTACATCATCGTTGGCACCATCCCGATCTCGATTCTTGGCGTTACCTTCTCAAGCCAGATCGAAACAGCTGCACGCAATCTCTGGCTGGTCGCATCGATGCTCATCATCTTCGGTGTCGTACTCGCCTTTGCCGACGCGCTGGGATCCCGACGACACGATCTGACTGAGCTGAACAAGCGTGATGGTCTGCTCTTTGGTCTGGGCCAAGCCCTGGCCTTGATCCCTGGGGTTTCACGCTCGGGGGCCACGATCTCCACGGGCCTTGCCTTGGGCTACACCCGCGAATCCGCTGCGCGCTATTCGTTTCTGCTGGCCATACCCGCAGTGCTGGCCTCGGGCTTCTATGAAATGACCAAAATCGGCGGCGATGAGACAGCCGCTTGGGGTCCAACCCTGCTCGCAGCCGTCATCGCGTTCTTCGTTGGCATCGCAGTGATCTCGTGGCTGTTGCGTTGGGTCATCACCAAGACGTTCCTGCCATTCGTGATCTACCGAATCCTGCTTGGCTTCGGCGTGATCCTGCTGCTGTGGGTAGGCGTCCTGACTGCTTAGAGCCAGCCGCTCTTTCGAAATGCGCGATAGAGCAATCCGCAGGCGGTGGCCATCAGCCCCATCACCATGAAGTAGCCATACTTCCAGTGCAGCTCGGGCAGATTGTCGAAGTTCATGCCGTAAATGCCCGCGATCATCGTTGGCACAGCGGCAATTGCCACCCACGCGCTGATCTTGCGCATGTCCTTGTTCTGCTGCAGATCCTGCTGCGAGGTGGCAGCCATCAGCATCGTGAGCAGCATGGTGTCTGTGCCTTCTACGGCATCATGAACGCGCATGAGGTGCTCGCCGACATCGCGAAAGTAGGCACGGAAGTCCACCGGGATCCAGGCGATGCCATCCTCCATGAAGTCATGAGCAACCACAACGAGCGGATTGACAGCTCGTCGTATCTCGACGTTCTCGCGCTTGAGGCGATAGATCCGGTCGGCGTACTCAACACGCCTGCCCGGTTGGAAGACGGCCTGCTCAAGTTCTTCCACGTCGTTTGCGACTTCGTCGGAAACGGCGATGTACTCGTCGACCACTTTGTCGAAGACGGCATAGAGGACAGAAACGGGACCCATTGAGCGGAGGTTGGGTGACTTCTCCAAGCGTTGGCGCAATCCCTGAAGGTCACCCACCTGGCCGAAGCGGACTGTGATGACGAACCAGGAACCGACGAACACGGCGATTTGGCCGGTGTTCACGTCCGAACTCGGCTCGTAGTAGTCCAGGACTTTGATGACCGCTAGTCCATGGCCGTCATCGTCAAAGTCAAATTTCGCACGTTGGTTGGGGTTGGCGGCGTCTTCCACCTGCAGATGCGACAGTTCAAAGACACGCGTGATCATGTCGAGTTCGTCCTTGGTTGGCTCAAACAGACCCAGCCAAACGAAGGACTCTGGATTGTCGTCGCAGCGTTGACGCAGACCTTCAAGTTTGGGAGCTGGATGTCCATCGCCTGGCTGCTGCCAGCTTCGAATGTCATCGATCGGCACAACGCCGTCAGGACTGTAGACGCCCATTCCCCGGATCACGGATCACATTGTGGGGGATCACTGCGAGACTATGTGCATGACCACGCTGATCCTGGTTCGACATGGCCGGACCCCCGCGAATCGCGAAGGGATCCTCGCTGGTTGGAGTCCAGGAGTTCATCTGGATGAGGTCGGGATAGAGCAGGCTGCCAAGGCAGCGCTCCGGCTGACCGACCTGCCAATCTCAACAGTGGTCACATCGCCGCTGGAACGAACTGTCGAAACGGCTGAAGCCATCATTGGCGAACGCGACATCCCAATGGAGGTCGATGAGCGCATCGGTGAATGTCGCTACGGCGATTGGACCGGCCGCCCGCTGAGCGAACTGGCCAAGGAACCGTTGTGGAAGGTCGTGCAGAGCCAGCCGAGTGCAGCGCACTTCCCGGGGCCAGAAGGCGAATCGATTACCCAGATGGCTCATCGTGCCATCGAGTCCGTCCATCATTGGAATTCCAAGATCGGCGCGGACGGCATGTACGTCATGGTCAGTCACGGAGATGTGATCAAGGCGATCGTCAGCGATGCCCTCGGGGCACACCTTGATCTGTTTCAACGAGTGCAGATCGATCCGTGCTCCATCAGTGTCATCGAATACACCCCCCGCAGGCCCTTTGCCATCCACATCAATGACACCGGAAGCGATCTGTCACGCTTGATTCCGAAGAAGAAATCGCGCCGGGCTCGCAAGGGTGATGCAGTCGTTGGTGGTGGCGCCGGATGACGCACGGTCAGTTGCGCGCCAGATAGGGTCAAACGGTGACTCGCCAACTCTTCGACTTCGCCGATCCAGAGAGATTTGTGGTTGGAACAGTCGGAATGCCGGGGGAGCGCACCTTCTTCCTTCAAGCACGAACAGGCAACCGTGTGGTGAGCGTGGTGCTGGAGAAGCAGCAGGTGGCCGCGCTGGCGGACCGAATGGAGCAGATCCTTTCCGTCCTGCACGGAACGAACCTGCCGATGCCCTCGGTCATTGACGACAAGCCTCTTGAATTGCCGATCTTCGAGGAATTTCGCGTCGGCACGATGGCTTTGGGCTGGGATGATGAGTCCCAGAAGATGGTCGTTGAGGCCTACGCGGTCACTGAGGACGAGGTGCCCGAAATGGGCGAAGACGACGAGGAAGGCGTTGACACCCTGCGTGTGCGCCTCACTGCCGATCAAGTGCGTGCATTTATGCAAAGGGCCCGCACCATGGTGGCCTCGGGGCGACCCGCGTGCCCCTTCTGCAGTCAGCCGCTTGATCCCAACGGACATATCTGTCCGCGAGCCAACGGATTTCGGCGACAGACCTAATGCTCATCGCAGAATGCCTCGCACTGGGGGAGCTCGAAATTCATGGGCGCCTCGCAGGTGCATCAAATGCGACCTTGTTCTGCACAGTTCCCTATGGCTCAGGTTCAGAACTGAAATGCGTGTATAAGCCGGTGCGTGGCGAGCGCCCACTCTGGGATTTTCCTGAAGGAACCTTGGCTGCGCGTGAGGTAGCTGCCTATGAACTGAATCTGCAGTTGGGTTGGGATCTCATCCCGATCACAGTCTGGCGCGACGACGGGCCTCATGGTGCTGGCATGTGTCAGCTGTGGATCGATGAAGCCGAGGCGGACGACCTCGTGGATGTGGTTTCGTCCAAAGTGGTGCGTGAGGGATGGCGCCATGTGCTGACAGGAGAAAGTCAGTACGGAGATGCAGTGCATCTCATGCATGCCGATCGCGCCGATCTTCAACAGATGGCTGTGCTCGATATTCTCATGAACAATGCTGATCGCAAGGCCGGCCACCTGCTGATCGACGAACGGCAGAAACTGTGGGGGATTGATCACGGCCTGACGTTCAATGATGAGCCCAAATTGCGCACAGTGTTGTGGGGTTGGTCGGGCCAGAGGGTTCCTGAGGACTACCTCGTGGATGTCGATCTGGCATTCGCACAATGGGACAGTTTGGAAAGCGCGCTGTCGCCATGGCTGTTGCCCTATGAACTCGATGCCTGCGCTGATCGATTTCGAGATCTCCTGCGGACAAAAAAGTTCCCGCAGCCTCCGACGTATTGGCCGGCTGTCCCATGGCCCCTCTACTGAGACAGGATCAAAAGCACTGGCTAAGGTGACCAAGTGCAATCGTGGCAGCAACCCCTCATTTCACAGTTGCCAGGAACAGGGCTCCCACTCAGCCTGTTCGACACAGCTGCCCAGGCGGTCCGGCTCACGACTCCGGGCCCTGTCGCGCGCATGTATGTCTGCGGCATCACCCCGTACGACGCCACGCACATGGGCCATGCGGCAACGTATGTGGCATTCGACTTGGTCTATCGCATGTGGCTGGATGCTGGCCACGAGGTGCACTACGTCCAGAACGTCACCGATATCGACGACCCACTGCTTGAGAGAGCCCTCGAACGCGGAGAGGACTGGCAGGCGATCGCCGAACGTGAGACGGCGTTGTTCCGAGAGGACATGTTCAGCCTTCATGTGATTCCGCCCCGGGAGTACATCGGTGCAGTCGAAGCGATCCCTTCAGTAGCTGAGCACGTCATCGCACTGCAGGCAAAGGGCAGCGTGTACGCAGTCGATGACGATCTCTACTTCTCCGTCTACGCAGATCCGCTGTTCGGTGCGGTGACGAATCTTGACCATGAGGAGATGCTCAGTATCTTCGCCGAACGTGGCGGCGATCCTGATCGGCCTGGGAAGCGGCACCCGCTTGACTGTTTGGTCTGGCAGGACGCCCGCCCAGATGAACCGGCATGGAATACCAAGTTGGGTCATGGACGACCCGGCTGGCACATCGAATGCGTTGCGATCGCCCTTGATCATCTTGGACCGATGATTGATGTGCAGGGGGGTGGCAGCGACTTGGCGTTCCCGCACCATGAAATGGGAGCGTCAGAGGCCCAAGTGCTGACTGGGCAGGCCCCGTTCGCTCAGCACTACGTGCACGCCGGCATGGTCGGCTGGCAGGGACACAAGATGAGCAAGTCGCGTGGCAATCTCGTCTTCGTCTCGCAGTTGCGCCATCAGGGCCATGATCCGATGGCTCTGAGACTGGCTTTGCTCGCGCATCACTACCGCAGTGATTGGGCTTGGACCGAGAACGGGCTCAGCGGAGCCGAGGATCGTCTGGCATTGTGGCGGGCAGCAGCCGATCAGGCTCAAGGGCACGACTTTGCTCCTGTGCTCCAACGAGTGCGCGAACATCTCAGCAACGATCTTCGAACACCCGAAGCAATCGACGCCATTGACGCGTGGGCCATGTCGTCTGCAGCTGGAACTGGCACGGATGCGAGCGCTCCGACCTTGATGCGTGCAACTGTGAACGCATTGCTGGGCGTTCAGTTGTAGTCAGGCCTTCTTCTCATCGTGTCCGCCGAATTCTTTACGCATGGCACTGAGGATTCGATCGCCAAAAAGCGCGGAACTCTGAGAATAGAAGCGCTCCTGCAGTGCAGCAGTCAGCACGGGGGTAGGGACGCCCTCCTCAATGCTTGCAATTGCCGTCCATCGACCCTCACCGCTGTCTGACACCCGTCCGCTGAACTCTTCAAGCTCAGAGGACTTTGACAACGCGAGTGCGGTCAGATCCAGCAGCCAGGATCCAACGACGCTTCCACGTCTCCAGACCTCGGCGATAGCCGGAATGTCGAGATCGAACTGGTAGTACTCCGGATTTGAAAGGGGAGCCGTCTCTGCATCAGCGTCACGCGATGCCTTGCCGGCATTCGCGTGCTTGAGGATGTTCAGTCCTTCGGCATAGGCAGACATCAAGCCATACTCGATGCCGTTGTGCACCATCTTCACAAAGTGGCCGGCGCCGCTGGGTCCGCAGTGCAGCCAGCCTCGCTCCGCCGGTGTCGGGTCGCCAGTGAGCCCGGGCGTGCGCTCGGCCGATTCAAAGCCAGGTGCGATGGTGTCCCACAGTCCTGAGAGCCGGTCAACGGTTCCATCTGCGCCACCGATCATCAGGCAATAACCGCGTTCGAGGCCATAGACGCCGCCAGAAGTGCCGACATCTATGAAGTCGATGCCCTTCTCTGCGCATCGCTGAGAATGGTGAATGTCATCGCGGTAGTAGGAGTTACCGCCGTCGATCAAAGCATCGCCTGGCTCCAGTAGACCGATCAATTCAGTGATGACGGACTCAGTGATGGCTCCGGCGGGGACCATCACCCAGACGGTCCGTGGCGTTGGCAGCTTGGCGACCAGATCAGCAAGATCACTGGACCCCGTCGCACCGTCGGCTACAAGTGTCTGAACGGATTCTGGTGATTGATCGAACACCACACATGAGTGCCCGTCGCGCATGGCACGACGCACCAGATTTGCACCCATCCGACCGAGTCCGACCATGCCGAGGGTTACTGGGCGTGAGGTTGCCATGTTGCCTCCTGAACCACTAGACATCGGTCTGTCCGAGGTCGTATTTCGATGAGGTTAGTGGAAGGTTCCACACATGAACAAAGTAGCCGCGATCGATCCTCGCACCTGTTCGGCTTGGATGAGTTTGGAAGCTCTGAGCACCACTGTCGGTGCCGGAACAATTCGTGAATTGATCGTTGACGACAGTGATCGACCCAGGAAGTACACCTTGGAGGCCGCTGGCATCTTCGGTGACTTCTCGCGCCAACGCGTGGACTCGGATGTCGTTGGTGCGCTGCACGAATTGGCTTCGCAGGTTGGCGTCTTGGAACTGCGCGATGCGATGTTCGACGGCAAGCACATCAACACCAGCGAGGACCGCGCTGTCCTGCACACGGCATTGCGTCTGCCGCGCGACGCCACGCTGGTCGTCGACGGAGTTGATGTTGTTGCCGAAGTGCACGCGGTGCTTGATCGCATGGGTCAGTTTGCGGAGGAAGTTCGATCGGGTACTTGGACCGGAGCTACTGGCAAGGCCATTACTGATGTGGTCAACATCGGCATTGGTGGTTCAGATCTAGGCCCGGCGATGGCATACATCGCTATGCAGCACTACCGCGACCTGGGCATCACCTGTCATTTCGTGTCGAATGTGGATCCTTGTGACATAGGCGAAGTGCTCGCACCTCTGCGTCCGGACACCACTTTGTTCATCGTGGCCTCCAAGACTTTCACCACTCTTGAAACCATGACCAACGCCAGCGCCGCTCGCGCCTGGTTGGTTGCTGAACTTGGTGATCCCGCGGTTGCCAAGCACTTCGTAGCGGTGTCGACCAATGCCGACGAGGTGTCCAAGTTCGGTATCGACACGGGTCATATGTACGGCTTCTGGGACTGGGTCGGCGGGCGCTATTCGATGGACAGTGCAATTGGCCTGTCCACGATGATCGCGATCGGGTCTGCGCATTTCAGTGACCTGCTGAGTGGCTTCCATGCAATGGATGAGCACTTCCGTACGGCCGCAACTTCGCAGAACCTGCCATTGATGATGGGGTTGATCTCTGTGTGGAACCGTGACTTTCTCTCGGTGCCCACCACAGCCGTGCTGCCGTACTCCCAGTACCTTGCCCGATTCCCTGCCTATCTTCAGCAGTTGACGATGGAGAGCAACGGCAAGAGTGTGCGTCGCGATGGGGCTTCGGTGTCCTACAACACCGGCGGAATCTACTGGGGGGAGCCCGGTACCAATGGTCAGCATTCCTTCTATCAGATGCTGCACCAGGGCACCAGCACAGTTGCCTGCGATCTGATCGTCTTCGCGCAGTCTCCGAAAAACTTGGGAACTCAACAGGACATGTTGGTTGCCAACGCTCTGGCGCAGGCATCTGTCTTGTCCCTGGGGCGAACGGCGCAAGAGGTTGCCGCAGACGGAACTGCTGACGAGTTGGTCCCGCACAAGGTGATGCCAGGCAATCGCCCCACGACTGTGTTCATGACTCGCGAACTGAACCCATTCACGCTGGGAGCGCTCATTGCACTGTATGAACACAGCGTCTTTGTGCAAGGAGCCATTTGGGGCATCAACTCATTTGATCAATGGGGAGTTGAACTGGGCAAGAAAGTTGCCATGGGGATCTTGCACGAGCTGGTCGCCGGCAAAGCCGATGACCAGTCCATTGACTCGGCAACCTTGGCCGATATGCAGAGGTATCTCAGCTTGCGCTAGCGAGTATCGGTACCGCGTCGACGCAAGTAGCGCTCGAATTCGCGAGCGATGGCCTCACCGCTTGCTTCGGGAAGGTCGGCAGCATCGCGAGCCTCCTCGAGCTGCCGCACGTACTCGGCCACCTCGTCATCCTCGGAGGCCAGTTCGTCCACGCCCATCTCCCAAGCCCGCGCATCCTCGATCAACTCAGTCACAGTGATGGAGACGTCCAGCACGTCCTCCACCTTCTGGATGAGTGCAAGAGTTGCCTTGGGGTTGGGAGGCTGGCTCACGTAGTGGGGAACTGAGGCCCACAGGGAAACAGCCGGTATGCCGAAGTTGGCGCAGGCGTGCTGGAGGACTCCAACAATTCCAGTAGGTCCTTCATAGGTCGATGTCTCAACACCAAGTTCGGCCTGCAGTTGTGCATCCGTGCTGGTGCCGTGAATTGGTACCGGCCGGGTGTGCGGCGTGTCAGTGAGCATCGCGCCGAGGGTTGCGACCAGTCGCACATCCAACTCAGCGCACAGGCCGAGAATCTCCCGTACGAATTGCTGCCAACGCATGTTTGGTTCAATGCCTTGGACAAGAACAACATCGCGCTTGGCTCCGGGAATCTGTGCGGTGTACACACGAGTCGCGGGCCAAGCAATCTGGCGCACCCCGGCTTCATCGGTCGACACCAGCGGCCTGTTCACCTGGTAGTCGTAGTAGTCCTCGGAGTCGAATTCGGCAAGAAGTTGGGCATCCCAGATTTCGCGAAGATATTCAATGGCTGAGGAGGCAGACTCTCCGGCGTCATTCCATCCTTCGAACGCGGCAAGGAGAATGGGCTCCTTGAGTTCGGGCAAACCGTCGAACTCAATCATTGCCAGCCCCCCGTCCGAGTGACCAGCAACAGACCAGGGCCAGAGTGCTGGTCAGTAGAGTTGGTCATCATGGCTCCTTCGTCGCACGCAAGCCCTATTGAGGCCCTCTCCACAAGAGTAGTGATGGCGTGTTTTGCATTGGGCACCGTGCACCACTCTGAGGTCCGGTTCTCCAACACGTGATGCCAAGCGCCGTGCTCTTCGATATGGATGGCACGCTCATTGACTCAGAGCATCTCTGGCTTGAGGCCGAGCACATCGTGATGGCAGCGCTCGGAGGTAGCTGGAGCGAAGCTGATCAGCGTGAGTGCCTGGGCGGTCCGCTTGAACGCGTGATCGACTACATGTTGGCACGAGTGACCTCGACGATGAGCGCCGCCGAGGCGATGGAGATGCTGTTGTCCACGATGGAGGAACTCCTTCGAACCACCCCGCTCCAGTGGCGACCCGGCGCCCGCTCATTGGTCGACGAAACGCTCAGTCTTGGCATTCCGACTGCGCTGGTGACGGCCTCTTGGCGTCGCCTGATCGACGCAGTGGAATGGGCAATTGACCACGATCTGGGGCGAAAGGCCTTCACCCTGACTATTGGTGGCGATGAGGTAGAGCACACCAAGCCGCATCCAGAGCCCTACCAAGAGGCTGCGCGGCGACTCGGATTCGCGGCGAAGGACTGCCTTGCACTTGAGGATTCGCCGACAGGCGTGCAGTCAGCACTGGCCGCTGGCTGTCGGGTGGTGGCGATTCCGCATATTGCTGAGATTGAGGCAGATGCTGGTATCGCGCAGATCGCCAGCCTAGAAGGCATGAGCCTTCGGGGTCTTTGGCAATTACTGGACTAGGACTCCTCGCCCTGGGCGCTTTCAAAGGCGATGGATTCCCAGGTGTCCTGACTGGGAAGTTCAGGTGGAGTGCCACCGTAGGCCGGGCACAGGTGTTGATAGGAGCACCACGAGCACAGCTTTGATGGTGTTGGTGCGAAGCCTTCGTTGACTGCTGACTGGATGCGGGCTCGAATCGACAGGATCTTCTGCTCGGTATTGAGCAGATCCTGTTCGTCCGGCTCATATCGCAAGGCCTCTTTACTCCCCAGATAGAGCAGCTGGAGCATCGCGGGAATCTCGCCGGTCAGGCGCCACCAAGCCAAGGCATAGAAGCGCATCTGAAACATGGGCTTGGATTCAAAACCGGCGCGTGGCGCCTGCCCGGTCTTGTAATCAACAATGCGAATCTGGCCGGCCGGGGCCTTGTCGACGCGATCGATGAAGCCGCGAATGCTGAAGCCCTCGGCTATCTCAACTGAGATGGCGACCTCGCGAGCGTGAGGCTCAAGTCGGGAAGGATCTTCCAGAGTGAAGTAGGTCTCCAACAGCGGTTGGATCATCTTGACCATGGTCGCGGCGTAGTGATCGGGGCTTGCAGTCGAGGGGTCGAGCTTGGCATCGACGAGAAGTGCGTGTGCTGCGGGCTCGTCAGCGGCGGCAAGACGCAGCCACGCCTGCGAAACCAGGGTCTTGGTGGCGTCAATGGAACGTCCGCTGGCCGGCAGGTCGAACATTCGCTCAAGAACCTCGTGCACCAAAGTTCCGCGCACTGCGGCTGCGGAAGGCAGTTCAGGGATGCGATCGATGCTGCGCAATCGAAACAGCAGTGGGCACGTCTGAAAGTCATTGGCTCGCGAAGGGGACAACGCACGCGGGAAGGCCTGACTCACGCGGCCCACTGTAGGCCGCAGGGGTGACTACGCTTGCTTGAATGTCGAATGCAGTGCACCGCAAGGGACCATTCCGCGAAGGCGATCTCGCACAACTGACCGATCCCAAGGGAAAGCTGCACACCATCACATTGACCCCGGGCAAGGTTTTTCACAGTCATCGCGGGGGTCTGCCGCATGACGACATCATCGGGCAGGAGTCAGGCTCAGTGCTGAACGCCTCCGGTGGCTCGCCATATTTGGTGCTGCGTCCCCTGCTGGACGACTTTGTGCTCTCCATGCCCCGTGGCGCCACCGTGGTCTACCCCAAGGATGCAGCGCGAATTGTGGGCCTGATGAATCTGCATCCTGGTGACCGAGTTGCCGAGGCTGGGGTTGGCTCTGGCGCGCTGACCTGCTCGTTGCTCAAGGCCGTGGGGCCTGCCGGAATGGTCTATAGCTATGAACGGCGTGAAGAGTTTGCCGCCATCGCCGAGGCCAATGTTGATACGTGGTTTGGAGCCCGCCCGCAGCAGTGGACGCTCATTCTGGGAGATCTGACCTTTGCCCTCCAGGAGCGCGATCTTGATGCAGTGGTGCTGGACATGCTGGCGCCATGGGAGTGCCTGGACACTGTCGCATCGGCGCTGGCTCCGGGGGGAATCCTCGTGGGCTACGTCGCGACGACGACTCAACTCTCCAAGCTCGTGGAGACCATGCGGGTAGCTGGGGTGTGGACAGAGCCGCGCGCCGAGGAGTCGATGTTGCGCACTTGGCATTTGGACGGTCTATCGGTACGCCCTGATCATCGAATGAATGGCCACACCGGCTTTCTTGTCACCGCACGACGTCTTGCTCCCGGCGCGGTGCTGCCAACTCGGCGCCGCCGTCCAGCGCCGGGCGCCTATGGCGAGGACTACACCGGACCAGGTTCGCAACACGCCGCGAACTCCGAATTAACAGACAAAGAGTTAGAGTCGTAGGACGAGCAATGCGAAGGAGGGGCAATGACGGACCCGAATACGCCCGAAATCGAGCGTGTCATTGCTTTGGAATCTGCCCTGACTCGCCTTCGAGGTGATCTCATTGCGCACAAGGATCACAACACCAGACTGATCAGCACCCTGCGCGAAGCTCGCGAGCAGATCGTCAATCTCAAGGGTGAGCTTGATCGACTCGCGATGCCGCCTGCCGGCTACGGAACCTTCCTGCGCGCTGTTGATGAATACACCGCAGATGTGCTCTCGGCCGGCAGGAAGATGCACGTGCCTGTGGGTCCTGGCATTGATCTGAGCACACTGGTTCCGGGTCAGGAAATCATGCTCAGCGACTCGATGACCATCATTGGTGTTCGCGACTTTGAGGATGTCGGCGAGATAGTGATGCTGAAGGAACTCATCGACAATGGAACTCGCGCCCTTGTCGTTGGTCGATCAGATGATGAGCGGGTCGTACGACTGGCCGAGCCCTTGCTGACGATCAAACTTCGCGCTGGCGATTCACTTCTGCTGGACACCCGCTCGGGTTACGTCACTGAGCGCGTCCCCAAATCCGAAGTCGAAGAGCTAGTGCTCGAAGAAGTGCCCGATATTCGTTATGAGGATATTGGCGGCCTGGGGGAGCAGATCGAATCGATCCGGGATGCGGTCGAGTTGCCCTTCTTGCATGCAGAGCTATACACCGAGCACCAATTGAAAGCACCCAAGGGAATCCTGCTCTACGGCCCGCCCGGTTGTGGAAAGACGCTCATCGCAAAAGCTGTGGCCAATTCCCTTGCGAAGAAGGTTGCCGAGCGCAATGGCACGGAAGAGGGTCGCTCCTTCTTCTTGAATATCAAGGGTCCTGAACTGCTCAACAAGTACGTGGGTGAGACAGAACGACATATCCGCCTGGTCTTCCAGCGTGCTCGCGAAAAGGCCTCAGAGGGCATGCCGGTCATCGTGTTCTTTGACGAGATGGACTCACTGTTCCGCACCCGTGGTTCAGGTGTGTCCAGCGATGTTGAGAACACCATCGTGCCGCAATTGCTCAGTGAGATTGACGGCGTGGAGAGGCTTGAGAACGTCATTGTGATTGGCGCCTCCAATCGCGAGGACATGATTGATCCAGCGATCCTGCGCCCGGGGCGCTTGGACGTGAAGATCAAGATTGCGCGGCCAGACGCCGAAGCAGCGCGCGAGATCTTCAGCAAGTACTTTGTGCCAGAACTGCCGATCCACCCAGAAGATGTGGCGGCGCACGATGGCGATATCCCCGCTGCGTGTGCGGCGATGATCCAACGCGCAGTCGAAATGATCTATGCCGAATCCGACGAGAATCGTTTCCTTGAGGTCACCTACGCCAATGGCGACAAGGAGATCCTCTACTTCAAGGATTTCAACTCCGGAGCCATGATTGAGAACATCGTGGCTCGGGCCAAGAAGGCCTCGATCAAGGCCTTCCTCGACACTGGCGAGAAGGGCATCCGTGTGCAGCATCTCATTGATGCCTGCCTCGATGAGTTCCGTGAGAATGAGGACCTTCCCAATACGACGAATCCGGATGACTGGGCCCGAATCTCTGGCAAGAAGGGCGAGCGCATCGTCTTCATCCGTACCTTGGTGCAGGGTAAGAAGGGCAACGAAGCCGGTCGTTCCATCGCTACGGTTGCCAATACCGGCCAGTACCTGTGAGGTTGCGCAGAAAGTGAGTGCCACATGACCGTGCATCGGATCATGGGCATTGAGACTGAGTACGGCATCACCGTGCCAGGCGTGCGCATCATGAACGCAATGGCCACGTCCACTCGGCTGGTCAATGCCTACGCACGCAACAACATTCGTGGACGGCAGCGAAATCCCAAGTGGGACTACTCCGAGGAAGCGCCTCTGCGTGATGCTCGTGGCTTTGATATGAGCCGATCCGAAGCCGACCCGTCGCAGTTGACTGATGATGACATGGGCATGGCCAATGTCATCTTGACCAATGGTGCGCGCTTCTACGTTGATCACGCGCATCCGGAGTATTCGTCGCCTGAGGTCACGGGTCCGCGCGACGCAGCGCTCTGGGACCGAGCAGGTGCCGCGATCATGTATCGGGCCGCCCAGTACACCACTACCGATGGGGTTGACCTGCCGATCCTGTTGTACAAGAACAACACCGACAACAAGGGCGCCTCGTACGGTTGCCATGAGAACTACCTCATGAATCGATCGACGGAGTTCTCCTCGATCGTTGCGTGGATGACACCCTTCTTCATCTCCCGGCAGATCTTCACGGGTGCTGGTCGACTTGGAGTCGGACAGCAGACTCGCGATTTCAAGTATCAAATCAGCCAGCGTGCGGACTTCTTTGAGACCGAAGTGGGTCTAGAGACCACTTTCAAGCGGCCGATCATCAATACGCGCGATGAGCCGCACTGCGATGCAGAACGTTTTCGTCGACTGCACGTGATTGTGGGCGATGCAAACATGAGCGATACCGCTACCTACCTGAAGATGGGCACGACCTCGCTGGTGCTCAGCATGCTGGAAAGCGGCTTCTTGAGCGACAAGGACATGACGCCGACGGAAGCTGTCCGATCCATGTATGCGGTCAGCCACGACATCACTCTGCAAAAGCGGGTGCCTCTCACGAATGGGCGCAACTGGACAGCGTTGGAGATGCAGCGAGAGTTCTGGAACCTTGCATCAAAATTCTGCGATTCAAGTTTTGCCGACGATATTGACGAGGAGACAGTCGATGTCCTTCTTCAATGGGGTCGGGTGCTTGATCGCCTTGAGGAAGAACCGATGGAATGTGCCGACGTGCTGGATTGGGTCGCCAAGTACCGGCTGATGGAGGCGTATCGCACCCGTGGTGACCTCGAGTGGTCATCAGCGAAGCTGCAGGCGATCGATCTGCAGTACGCCGATATTCGACCTGACAAAGGTCTGGCCTTGCGCTTGGAAGAGCGCGGTCAACTCGTGCGCATGCTGACCGACTCGGAGATCGAGCACGCTCAATTCCATCCACCCACTGACACCCGCGCCTATTTCCGCGGCGAATGCCTGCGCCGTTTTCCCGATGAGATTTCCGCAGCGTCTTGGGACTCCCTGATCTTTGACCTGCCTGGCAAGGAAACTCTGATACGGGTACCCACGATGGAGCCCACCAAGGGCACTCAGGCCCTGGTTGGCGAACTGCTTGCCAACGCAGCAAATGCCTCAGAACTGGTCGAGTTGCTGGGTGCTTAGTCACCTGAACAGGTAACCTAGACAAATGCCTCAACGCGAGAACGCCGAACGCAAGTCCGCACGGCCTGCGCAGGACGTACCCGAAGAACAGGTGTCCTCGAATGCGGCCGCGACAGAACGCAAGGCTGCCCTTGATGCTGAAGTTGATTCAATGCTGGATGAGATCGATGACGTGCTTGAAGTCAATGCCGAAGACTTCGTGAAGTCCTTCGTGCAAAAGGGTGGTCAGTGACTTCGGGTGGTGGCCTGCTGCCGGCGGCTTACCTTCGCTCAGGCTCGCCCTCGTTTGCTGATTTTCTTGCCGACCTTGCGCCTGACGTACTCAGTGCGCGTTTGCTACTGAATCCTGCTGTGGACTCCAGCACCCTTGCACCTCATGCCACCACAATCGTGGCCTTGCGCGGCAGCTTTGGCGCGATCATGGCGGGCGATCGTCGCGCGACTATGGGCAATGTGATCTCTCAACGCGATATCGAGAAAGTCTTTCAGGCTGATGAGCATTCAACCATCGGCATCGCGGGAGCTGCCGGTATTGCACTTGAGCTTGTTCGCCTCTTTCAGGTTGAACTTGAGCATTACGAGAAGATCGAGGGCGTGCAGCTGAGCCTGGACGGCAAGGCCAATCGACTGTCTGGGCTTCTGCGCGGCAACCTCGGTATGGCGATGCAGGGGCTGGCGGTCGTGCCAATGTTCGCCGGCTATGACCTTGATCGCGAACGCGGACGGATCTTCTCGTATGACGTCACCGGCGGTCGCTATGAAGAGCACGACTATCACTCTGTGGGATCGGGTGGATTCTTCGCCAAGAACTCGATGAAGAAGATGTATCGCGAGAACATGTCGGCCGAGCAGGCAATCATGGTCGCCCTTGAGGCTCTGTACGACGCAGCAGATGACGACAGTGCAACGGGCGGTCCTGATCTGGCTCGCGGGATCTTCCCGGTCATCGCAGTGACTGATGCGGTGGGGGTGCGCCTGCTCCAAGAGGACGAGCTCGCCGCATATGTGACCACCATTGTTCAAGCACGTCAACGACGCCCAGATGGGCCTCTCGTGCCAATGGAGGATGCACAGTGAGTATGCCCTTCTATGTCGCGCCCGAGCAGATCATCAAGGACAAGGCCGATTACGCCCGCAAGGGGATCGCCCGTGGGCGCAGCGTCATCGTTGTCGAGTATTCAGATGGTGTGCTTTTCGTCGCTGAGAATCCTTCGCGTGCGCTGCACAAGATCAGCGAGATCTATGACCGCATCGGCTTCGCGGCCGTCGGAAAATACAACGAATTCGAGAATCTCCGAGTTGCCGGTGTGCGACTTGCAGATATGCGCGGTTACTCCTACGACCGGCGCGATGTCACCGGACGCAGCCTCGCCAATGCCTACGCCCAGACTCTCGGCACGATCTTCACCGAGATGCCCAAGCCCTATGAAGTCGAGATCGTGGTGGCCGAGATTGGCGAGGACTCCAGCGAGGATCAGCTCTACCGGCTCACTTTCGACGGTTCGGTAGCCGACGAGCAGGGCTACGTCGCGATGGGTGGCCAGGCAGAGAGCATCACATCAGCTCTGGAGGAGCAATGGCACGCCGGAATGTCACTCGCCGACTCCTTGAAGCTCGCAGTGCGATTGCTCGGCGAATTCGGCGCTGAAGAATCTCGCACACTTGAGCCGGCAGCACTGGAAGTTGCTGTGCTTGATCGCACCCGCCCGCGCCGGACCTTTGTACGCATCAATGGCAGTCGTCTGGACACTCTTCTGGCCTAGTGTGGGCAGATGAACCGCAGGATCTTCGGACTAGAGACCGAATTCGGAGTGACCTGCACTTTTCAAGGACAGCGTCGACTCAGCCCTGACGAAGTGGCCCGCTACCTGTTTCGTCGAGTTGTCTCATGGGGCCGCAGCAGCAATGTCTTCTTGCGCAACGGCTCTCGGCTCTATCTGGATGTCGGCAGTCACCCTGAATACGCAACACCTGAGTGCGACAGCGTTCCACTGCTCATCACTCATGACCGCGCAGGTGATCGCATTCTTGAGGGCCTTGTCTACGACGGCGAGGAGCGTCTTCGCGCCGAAGGCATCAATGGAGACATCTACCTGTTCAAGAACAACACTGACTCCGGCGGCAACTCCTACGGCTGCCATGAGAACTACCTCGTGGAGCGTCATGGTGATTTTGCCAGGCTTGCTGAGCGTCTGATTCCCTTCTTCATCACTCGCCAGATCGTTACCGGGGCAGGCAAAGTGCTACAGACTCCGCGCGGCCCGATCTATGCGCTGAGCCAGCGTGCCGATCACATCTGGGAGGGCCTTTCCAGCGCCACCACGCGCTCGCGGCCAATCATCAATACCAGAGACGAGCCGCACGCTGACGCAGAGCTTTATCGACGCCTGCACGTAATCGTCGGTGATTCCAACATGAGTGAGATGACCACAATGCTCAAGGTCGGCATCGTGGACCTGGTCTTGCGCATGCTTGAAGGTGGCGTGGTGATGCGCGACATGAGCCTTGAAAACCCCATTCGATCGATCCGCGAGATCAGCCACGACTCCACTTGCAAGACGGAGGTGAAACTCAGCACCGGCAGGGATCTCACAGCTATCCAGATTCAATCGGAGTACTACGAGAAGGCCAGCGACTTCGCAGACAGCCGTGGCTTGCGTGAGGATCCAATACATCGTCAGGTGCTCGCTCTGTGGGAAAAGTCGCTCATCGCTTTGGAAGCGGGCGATCTTGATGCTCTGGATCGTGATGTGGATTGGGTCATCAAGAAGAAACTGATCGATCGCTATATGGATAAGCATGATCTGGGCCTTGACTCCCCACGCATTGCGCAGATCGATTTGGCCTATCACGACATCACCCGCAATCGAGGACTGTTCTACCTGCTCGAACGGCGCGGGATGGTCAACCGGATCTCCAAGGATTTGGAAGTCTTTGAAGCCAAGTCGATTCCTCCGCAGAACACGAGAGCAAAATTGCGGGGCGACTTCATCAAGAGTGCGCAGGAAAATCATCGGGACTACACCGTTGACTGGGTTCACCTGAAGCTCAATGACCAAGCGCAACGGACGGTGCTGTGCAAAGACCCGTTCACAGCCGTAGATGAACGTGTTGAGAGGCTCATCGCTTTGATGTAGGGCACGGTGAGCAGTCCAGTCGTCATACTAGGCTCACGCCATGCGTAAATATGCGATCCTTCTGGCCGCGGGGCTCCTATTGGCGGCCTGTTCTTCTCAAGAAGCCAGCCCGTCAGATGCTTCCAGTCCAGCAGCACCAGTCAGCGGCAGCAGCTACGTGACCTCTCAGTGCGCGATCACTGGTGGCAGCCCAGTTGATTCAGAGTCTGCGCCAACGCGTGGCACCACTGTTGCGGGCGTCACTGTTGAAGACACTGATCTCGCACCAGTCATCACTGTGGCACCGGCACTTCCGGCAGCCACCGAGGTCATCGCCAAGACTCTGAGTTCCGGCAAGGGGCAGGCCATGACAGCCACCGACACCATCACCTTCAATTACTGCGGCGTTGGTCTGGTCAGCCAGCAGCAGTTCGATTCCTCATGGGCCAATGGTGCTCCGATCACGTACCCACTGAGTCAATTGATTCCCGGCTGGGGACAGGGCATGCCCGGCATGAAGCTGGGGGAGGAGCGCCTGCTGATCATTCCGGGCGCCGCCGGATATGGATCCAACCCACCAGCGGGCAGTGGCATCCTGCCTGATGAATCGCTGGCCTTTGTTGTCCAGTTGATCTCCATCGAGAACTAGGGTTGAGGCATGACGCAGAAGCCGGAAATTGACTTCATTGAAGGGCCCGCGCCCACGACCTTGGTCATCACTGATCTGATTGTCGGTGATGGCGCAGAGGCTGTCCCCGGTGGTCGAGTAGAAGTGCACTATCTGGGGGTGGAATTCACCTCCGGAGAGCAGTTTGACTCCTCCTGGGATCGTGGCGAGTCGATCACCTTTCCCCTGAACGGTCTGATTGCGGGCTGGCAGGAAGGCATCCCCGGAATGAAAGTCGGGGGACGCCGCCAGTTGGTCATTCCACCGGCTCTTGCCTACGGCGAATCAGGCGGACATCGCCTGGCTGGCCAGACTCTGGTCTTCGTCATCGACCTGCTGAACGTCGGCTAGGCACCCTTGGCTCGTGTCGATCGCACTGAGCGTTTGCTCAATGTGGTGTTCTGCTTGCTCGGATCGCCGAGGCCAGTGCCCAGATCCGAGATCCGGCGCGCCGTGGCCGGGTATAGCGGTGATGCATCAGAAGTGGCCTTTGAACGCATGTTCGAGCGCGACAAGGATGCGCTGCGCAGCATGGGCATTCCCGTTGAGACGGTGCTGGATGCCAGTGGTGATGTTGAGGGCTATGTCATCCGTCGCCAATTGACGAATGAAGAGCTCACCTTCGATGCTGATGAGCTTGCTGTCATTGCGCTGGCGGCTGCCACCTGGCAGGCAGCCGTGCTTGAAGCCCCAGCCATCACGGCCCTTCGCAAGATTGAGTCAATTTCGGGCGATGCCCCTGAATTGCGCGAATTCAATGACGTCCGCATGACAGCAACCGATGCGGCCCTGCTTCCGCTTATGGCTGCACTGCGTGAGCAGAGGGTTGTGACGTTTGACTACCGCGGTAGGCAAGATGAGCAAGCGGTTCTGCGCAGCTTGGACCCTTGGGGAGTCATTGCCCACGACGGCCAGTGGTATCTCGTGGGGCACGACCTGGATCGAGATGAGCGACGCACGTTTCGGGTCTCACGCATCAGCGGATCCGTCACGCTCACAGCTCGCCCAATCGAGCATGGCCGGCCCAATGGCATTGATCTGGCAGAGATTGTGCGAGGCGCTGAAGCCGAGAATCCCGCGCGGGCACGAGTGCTGATCAAGGCGGGCCAGGGAGCTCAATTGCGGGCAGCAAATGACTTCTCAGGCGATCCCTTTCAGGATGTTGAGCTCTTGGTCACGGCAATCTCTGAGGATGTCCTGATCTCGCAACTGTGTGCGGCAGGGGCAGGCGTTGCAGTCCTTGAACCGCCCGACGTCCGCACCAAGGTCATGCAGGCACTGATGACTGTCGTGGAATCCCACGCGGGGGCGAACGCATGAGCGATTCCGGTTCGCGCCTGTCACGCTTGATGACCATGGTTCCGTGGCTGGTCGCTCACGACGGCGTCAGTATCAAGGAAGCCGCTGAGCACTTTGGCATCTCAGTTGAACAGTGCGAGAAGGACCTGTGGCTCTTGGTCGTGTGTGGACTTCCGGGTCACGGACCAGATCAACTGGTTGACATCCAGTTCTGGGATGACGGTCGCATTCATGTCATCGATCCGCAGACGTTGGATCGTCCGCTGCGCTTGAGCGGTGACGAGATCATGTCCCTGCTTGTGGCGCTGCGACTGCTGCTCCAGGTTCCGGGAACGCATGATAGAGCCACCTTGCACAAGGTGATCTCTCGCCTGGAAGTGGCCTTGGGCGCTCCGGCTGCTTCAGCTGGCGTCATGGTGGAAAGCGGTGTGACAACAGCAGTGCTCGATGCCATTGATACTGCCCTGACAGACAAGCGGACCCTTCACATCGTGTACGCGGCGCGAACAGACGACGCGGTGACCGAGCGAGTCGTGCACCCCAAACAGATCGTCACCACTGAAGGCCGGCTCTATCTCGAGGCCTACTGCCAGCGGGCTGAGGCGATACGAACATTCAGGGTCGATCGCATTTTGTCCGCCGAACTGGGGGAGTCCGACACCTCTGAAAGCCCCGGCACCACTGCTTCGGCCAAAGTACTCACAGCGCAGGTACGCATTGCTCCCAGCAGTCGCTGGGCCTTGGACATCTATCCCTTGACGAACGTCGTGGAGTTGACCGACGGGCGCTTTGAGGCTGAACTGGCGTATCAGGACCTGGAATGGCTCAACCGGGTCGTACTGTCACTTGCGGGGCAGATGCAGGTCATCTCCCCTCAAGAAGCCAGACAGTGGGTGGCGGATGCAGCACTCGCGGCCCTCTCGTCGTACTCTTGACCATATTCCCCTACGAAGGACTGGTTGATGTTCAAGAGTTTTGGCGCACCTGAGATCCTGATCATCGTCTTGGTCATCGCCTTGCTGTTTGGGGCTAAGCGCCTTCCCGATGCAGCTCGTGGACTTGGCCGCTCCCTGCGCATCTTCAAGGCTGAAACAAAGGGCCTCACCGAATCTGACCCGACCCCTGAGGATGCTGCAGTCAAGAAGACGACTGACGAGTAGCCGCCTGGATGTCCCGTACCGACCGATCAGTGGCAATGCCGCTGACGGAGCACCTTCGCGAACTGCGTTCGCGCACGGTGAAGTCAGCAATTGCCGTGATCATTGGCATGGTCATTGGCTGGTTTTTCTATCCCCAGTTGTTTGCCTGGATCAGCGCGCCTTTCAACGACGTCGTTGCCGAAGCAAAGGAACAGGGTCGAGAGATCACTTTGGCTTTGACGGGGGTAGCCGACCCCTTCGTGCTCCAGCTGCAGGTTGCCGCGGTCGCAGGTCTGCTGCTGAGCGCACCCGTGTGGCTCTACCAACTGTGGCGCTTCATCACCCCCGGATTGCACAAGCATGAGCGCCGCTGGGCGCTTGGCTTCGTGGCGGTCGCATTTCCGCTTGTCCTAGCGGGAGTCTTCGTCGCGTATTCGGTGTTGCCAATTGGCTTGGACCTCCTGTTTGGCTTCACGCCCGATGGCGTCGCCAACATCGTGTCCGTGGATCGCTACTTGTCATTCTTCTTACGCATGGTGCTCGTCTTCTGCGTGGGCTTCTTGGCCCCCTTGGTGCTGATTGCCTTGAACATGGCCGGAATCCTCACCGGCAAGCGCCTGTTGGGCTGGTGGCGTTGGATCATTTTCATTATTTTCATCTTCGCGGCAGTTGCCACGCCCACCGGAGATCCGATCAACATGAGTCTGCTTGCGGGCCCAATTCTGCTGTTGGTGACGTTTGCGATCTGCTTCTCGCTTCTGAATGACAAAAGGCGCGCGCGCAAGCGCGCCCGCAATGGCGATTTCTCCGACTTGGGCGATGATGAGATCTCACCGCTGAATCTGGATGACAATGACGAGTAGTCCTGCAGAGCGATATGCCGCCTCGCGCGAACGTGCCCGGACACCACTCATGCAGGCCTTTGCAGCGGACTACTCATTTGGTCTCGACGATTTCCAACGGGAAGCATGCGCGAGCTTGGAGCGCGGACGCAGCGTGCTGGTCGCAGCGCCAACCGGCGCTGGCAAGACCGTAGTCGGTGAATTCGCTGTCTATCTGGCGCTTCAGGCAGGCCGCAAGTGCTTCTACACCACGCCAATCAAGGCGCTCTCAAATCAGAAGTACCACGACCTGGTCGATCATTTCGGCACTGAGCACATCGGTCTGTTGACCGGCGACACGTCGATCAACAGTGAAGCGTCGATTGTTGTGATGACCACGGAAGTTCTCCGCAACATGCTCTACGCGCAATCCAGCACCCTGAACAACCTCTCTTACGTGGTGATGGACGAAGTGCACTATCTGGCTGATCGCTTTCGTGGTGCAGTCTGGGAGGAGGTGATGATTCACCTCCCTCAGTCAGTAAGCATTGCCGCGCTGTCTGCCACAGTGAGCAACGCTGAGGAGTTTGGCGCCTGGCTTTCCACCGTCCGAGGCGAAACCGACATCATTGTTGAAGAGCATCGCCCGGTTCCCTTGTGGCAGCACGTGATCGCTGGGCACCGGATGTACGACCTCTTCGTCGACGATGCGCAAGAAGTAGTCAATCCTGAACTCGAGCGGCTGGGTCGGGATCCCGGACGCAAAGGCGGACGGCCCGATCGCAATGCACGCAGACGCAACGGTTTGACGCCGTATCGAAGTGATGTTGTCTCGCAATTGGAGGGCGCCGGACTGCTCCCGGCTATCTACTTCCTGTTCAGTCGCAAGGGTTGTGATGATGCGGTTCAGCAATGTCTAGCCGCGGGATTGCGATTGAACTCCAAGCATGAGCGCGATGAAGTGCGCGAGTATGCACTTGAGGCAACGCGACATCTTCCTGATGACGATCTCTTGGCCTTGGGTTTTGATGACTGGCTGGACGGACTGGAGCGAGGCATTGCCGAGCACCACGCCGGTCTGCTCCCTGCATTCAAGGAAGTTGTTGAGACGCTGTTCCAACGGGGCTACATCAAGGTGGTGTTCGCAACTGAGACTCTGGCCTTGGGTATCAACATGCCCGCGCGCTCCGTGGTCTTGGAGAAATTGGTCAAGTGGAATGGCGAGACCCACGTTGAGCTGACCCCGGGGGAGTACACCCAACTCACCGGTCGCGCAGGTAGACGTGGCATCGATATTGAGGGCCATGGAGTAGTGCTGTGGCAGGAGGGCCTTGACCCTCGGGCAGTAGCCGGTCTGGCATCCACACGTACCTATCCCTTGCGATCCTCCTTTCAGCCCTCGTACAACATGGCTGTCAATCTTGTCTCGCGTCTAGGACGCCACACGGCCAGAGAGGTACTGGAAACATCCTTCTCGCAGTTCCAGGCTGATCGTTCTGTTGTCGGACTTGCTACTCAGATTCGTCGTCTGGAGGAAGGTCTGGACGGCTACCGCGATGCGATGGCTTGCCACCTGGGCGACTTTGTCGAGTACTCCGCCTTGCGGGAGCAGATCTCGCGGCGCGAAAAAGATGTCAACCGATCAGCTGCAGCGCAGCGCCGCGAGAGCGCCAGCGACATTCTGCGATCACTGAAGCCAGGGGATGTGATCATCATTCCCGCCGGAAGGCGAGCCGGGCCGGCAGTAGTACTGGATACCGGTTTTGACGGCAATGCATCCGATCCGCGGCCATTGGTGCTGACTTCAGAACGACAGGTGCTGAGAATCTCCAGCCTTGAAGTCAATCCGCTGTTTGAAATCGTCGGCAGACTCCGCATCCCCAAGACCTTCTCGGCTCGCAATGCCCAGTCGCGACGCGATCTTGCCTCTTCGCTGCGAGAAATTGCTGGCGATCGCGCTGGAGGGGCCAAGCACAAGCATGTGCGCAATGAGGACGAGCTGGTGACACAGCTACGTTCTCAATTGCGTCAGCACGAATGTCACGGATGCAATGACCGCGAGCAGCACGCGCGCTGGGCAGAGCGCTACCACCGCGCGCAGCGAGAGATCCACGAGCTGGAGCGCCGAGTTGAAGGTCGCACAAATTCAATCGCGCGCCACTTCGATCGAATCTGTGAAGTGCTCGTGGAACTTGACTACCTGACCTCAGCGGACGACCAGGCCAAAGTCACTGAAGAGGGACAACTCTTGATGGGCTTGTACACCGAGGCAGACCTCCTGACCGCCATGTGTCTTCGCTCAGGCACATGGGATCAGCTCACCCCCGCCGAGCTGGCAGCTGTGTGCTCAACATTGGTCTTCGAGGCGCGCAGTTCAGAGGACGATGCGCCCAAGGTCCCCAATGGTCCGATCCGCTCGGCTTTTGAAGAGATGCAGAGCATGTGGTCCGACATCCATGAGATTGAAGCCGGGCACGGCCTGCACGCCACGAGAATGATGGATTCCGGCTTTGTGTGGCCGGTCTACCGCTGGTGTCAGGGCAACAGTTTGTATTCAATCCTGACTCGCGAGGATCTGACAGCCGGCGACTTCGTTCGCTGGTCTCGTCAGGTCATCGACCTGCTGGGTCAAATCTCTCAGGCCGTGCCAACTGATCATCCACTTCGATTCACTGCTGCAAAAGCTGCAGATCTGGTCAATCGGGGGGTCGTTGCCTCGGTCGCAAAGGTCTAAGCCGGGAACCAGTCGGGGATGAATCGTTGCAGTCCCCACTGCTCAACGATCCTTGCAACTCCGACGCCATCCCTGGCTCGTTCGGGAACCGCAGGATCAACTTGCACGTGGAGATCGCGGACAGCAGTAGCCACTGTTCGTGCAGTGCGCACCTCGTCAGCATGCTCCAGCAGCAGACCTTGGATGCGAGGAGTCAGAGGTGATTTTGCTGGGCCCTTGGCAGCGTCGAGAATCCCGTCAAGGCTCCCGTATTCATGCAGCAGAGCCGAAGCTGTCTTCTGGCCGATACCCGGCACTCCAGGGATACCGTCGGACGGATCTCCGCGCATGATGGCCAGGTCGACGTACTGGTCGGCCCGCACTCCATAGCGAGCGACCACACCTTGCGCATCAAGCAAGGGCCATTTGGGCATACCACCGTTCACGGCGAGGAACACCTGTGTCTTTGCAGCGTCGTCGACAAGCTGCACCAGGTCGCGATCACCTGAGATGACAACGATCGGTCCTGGAATCGATGAGGCGAGACTGGCCAGCACATCGTCGGCCTCATAGTCAGCGAGGCCTACGCGGGCGATTCCCGCAGCGTCCAGCAGTTCAGCCAGTGCCTGTGCTTGGGGAGTCAGCTCATCAGGCTCTTCTTCCTGCCAGCTGCCATCCGGCATCACTCGCGCCACTCGGTGGGCCTTGTACGAGGGCATCAACTCAACCCGCCACTCAGGTCGCCAGTCGGCATCCCAACAGGCCACGATGCCTGAAGGCGAGAATTGCTCATGAAAAGCGTTCAGCATGGACAAGAAGCCGCGTAGCGCCTGATGCGGACGTCCGTCCGGCGCCTTCATGGAGTCAGGCAAAGCGTAGAAGCTTCGGTAGTACAGGGAGGCTGAGTCAAGCAGCAGGACCGGACCAGTGCGCATGACAGCATCTTGGCAGCAGGTATGCCTTAGATTGTGCTGATGGAAGCAAGCTTCGGTCCCGCCGACTTCATCTCGCGCATGGATCGCGTTCGAACGGCCGCACGACAGGCTGGCATCGACGCCGTACTTGTGACGCCGGGTGCCGATCTTCGCTATCTCACCGGTTACGACGCCAAAGCGCTCGAACGACTGACATGCCTGGTGCTGCCGGCCGATGGCGATCCAGTCATCGTCGTGCCATCTCTTGAAGTGCCCGCAGCATTAGTGAGCCCGATCGGCACGATGGGGATCCCGATCATCGGGTGCAATGAGATGGAGAACTCCTACGCCCGGGTAGCAGATCTCATTCCGTCGGCGAGACGCGTTGCCATCGATGACCATATGTGGGCTTCCAAGGTCCTGCGCATGCGCGATGCAATGCCCGATGCAGCACAGACCGCTGCCGGACCGCTGATTGAGCCCATCAGGATGCGCAAGGACTCCCGTGAGATTGACGCTCTGCGACGAGCCGGTGCAGCAATCGATCTCGTTCATGCGCGTGTGCCAAGCCTCTTGCGGGCTGGCCGTACCGAACGTGAAGTGGGGCGTGACATAGCCGAGCTCATCATCGCCGTCGGACATGTCAGTGTGGACTTTGTCATTGTCGCGGCGGGTCCCAATGGAGCCAGCCCACACCATGAGCTTTCCGACCGGGTTATTGAGCATGGCGATTCGGTGGTGGTCGATATCGGCGGCACTATGCCCGACGGATACTGCAGCGACTGCACCCGCATGTACTCGGTGGGCGATCCGGGGACCGAATACCTGGAGAAGTACGCACAGCTGTTCCAAGCGCAACATCAAGCATCGTCCCTGGCAGCTCCCGGAGTGACGTGCGCACAGATCGACAGCGCAGCCCGCGATCGACTGTCGGAAGCTGGTCTGGGCGAACAATTCATCCATCGCACGGGTCACGGCATCGGCATGCAGACGCACGAGGAGCCTTACATCATGCAGGGCAATTCGCTGGCACTCGAACCAGGCATGGCCTTCAGTATCGAGCCAGGTTTCTACGACCAAGGTCGATTTGGCGCACGCATTGAAGACATCGTCGTGTGCACGGAAAGCGGTGTGGAATCGATGAACAATCAGACACGCGAACTCGTCATTGTCGACTAGTCAAGCCTCGCAAGTTGCGCTAGATCACCGCTCACACAAGCATCTCGACTTCGCCACTCGTGTGCTACTGGCCGTCATCAGTGGCGCAGCGCTGAGTTTGGCATTCCCGCCCATGGCCGTGGGCTGGATGGCGCTACCGGCAGTAGCAGTGCTCGTAGGAGTCTTGGTGGGCTCGAGCCCCGTGCGAGCAGCCGTGCTGGCTTTCATCTCCGCGAGCGTCTTCTTCCTCATGCTCTTGCACTGGCTCACCATTGTGGGCATTGATGCCTGGATATTGCTGTCACTTGTCTGCGCCAGCTACTTCGCGCTGATGGGCGCGGGTATCGCTTTGCTCAGCAGGCTGCCGGCCTGGCCGCTCTGGGTGGCAGGCATGTGGGTTGCTCAGGAGTGGCTTCGTGGCACCTTTCCCTTTGGAGGCTTTCCCTGGGGAAATCTTGCATTCGCGCAGGTGGACACCAGCTTTGGCCGACTCTCGATGATCACTGGCGCACTGGGCACAAGTGGCGCGATCGTGTTGTGCGCCAGTGCAGTCGTTGCGCTCGCATTGGGTATTCACCGCGGAGATCTGAAAGGCGCTCTTGGCTGGGGTGGTCTCGCGGTAGCCATCGTGATGCTTCCGCTACTGCTCACTCCGCCTACCCAAGGTGACCGTGTTGGTGGCCCGGCCACTGCGCGCATTGCCGTGGTGCAGGGCGGAACCCCGCAGAGCGGGCTTGGCGCGATGGACGTCCGCAGGGCAGTGCTCGACAATCACGTGCGGCAGACGATGCTGCTGGCAAGAGACGTGGCCCTTGGGGTGCAGGAGAAGCCCGACTTCGTGCTGTGGCCTGAGAATGCGTCTGACCTTGACCCGTATGTGGACATGGCCGCGGCCGCGGCAATTGGCACAAGTGTGCGCGCAATCGATACGCCCGTACTCGTGGGAGCGATCGTGAATGTGCCCGGAGATCCGACTTCTGTTTGGAACCAGGGCATCCTCTGGGATCCACTGACCGGACCGGGGCAGGCGTACAGCAAGACGCACCCCGTGCCCTTTGGCGAGTACATTCCCTTCCGCTCAACAATTGCTCATCTCTTTGATCGCTTTGCACGCATCACGAGGGATTTTGCTGCTGGCAGCACGCCTGGACTGTTCGACATCAATGGCCTGCAGATAGGCGACGTGATCTGCTTTGAGATCGCTTACAACACTGTCATCGATCCGCTCATCGATGGTGGTGCTCGTGTCTTGACGGTCCAGACCAACAACGCGACATACGAAGGCACTTCGCAGCCGATTCAGCAATTGCAGATCGAACGCTTTCGAGCCCTGGAAACTGGCCGAAGTGTTGTGGTTGCTGCTACCACCGGCGTGAGTGCGTTCATAGCTCCAGATGGAAGCATCACTACGCAGATTGGTGAAGGTGAGGTGGGTTCAGCCGTACAGGAGGTGGCACTGCGCGGGACTCAGAACCCAAGCGCTGCGATCGGTCGTCCGCTGGCCGCCGTCTGGGCTTGGGCGAGTGTGATCTTGGCGCTTTTCCTGATGGTGCGGGTCGGCAGACTGCGGGTTCAAAGCCGACATAGGCTGGCGGAATGAGCATCGAGGACCTTGGCCGCATTCTGGTCATCATCCCCACCTTCAATGAGATCGACACTGTCAGGCCCATCGTGGCTCGCGTTCGTGCAAGTGTTGCGAGCGCGGAAATCCTGATCGTGGATGACAATTCGCCCGATGGCACCGGTGAACTCGCCCAAGAGATTGCCTCGTTGGACGCGCAGGTCCATGTCATGCACCGGCTTGGCAAGGAAGGCCTCGGCGCTGCCTATCTGGCTGGCTTTGCATGGGCCCTGCAAGAGGGATTCGACGTCGTGGTGGAGATGGACGCTGACGGTTCGCATCAGCCTGAACAGCTGCCAGACCTCCTGGATGCCTTGCAAGATGCCGACCTGGTTCTTGGTTCACGCTGGGTTGATGGGGGCGAGGTTGAGAATTGGTCAAAGGGCCGCGAATTGCTCTCGCGTGGCGGCAGTCTGTATTCGCGCATCCTCTTGGGGATCCCAATTCATGACACCACCGGTGGCTATCGAGCCTTCCGGGCTGACGCGCTACGCCAACTGGATCTCCATGAAGTCGCCTCTCAGGGCTATTGCTTCCAGGTAGACCTCGCCTGGCGAGCGACCCAGCGAAAGCTCCGAGTCAAAGAGGTGCCCATCACCTTTGTGGAACGCACGGCAGGCACCAGCAAGATGAGTCAGCGCATCGTGGTTGAAGCGCTTTGGCGGGTAACTGTCTGGGGTTTCGATGATCGCGTGACGCGCTTGCGACGTAAGGCCCAGCGAAGGCGTGCGGCCGCTGAACGAGGGAAGTAATGGCCTTCCTGCGTCGCCTGGTGATCTTCGGCTATCCATTGCTGGAGATCGTCACCTTCTTCTTCTTCGTCACTTGGTTTGGCTGGGGATGGGCACTGTTCATCTCCTTCATCGGCATACCGATCGGCTGGATGGTCTTTCGCAACGCGGGACGAGCTGCGCTGGCTGCAGCCAAAAGGAGTGCGGCGCCAAGCCGGGCCATCACCTTCCGCATGCTGAGTGGAGTGCTGTTCATGATCCCCGGATTTTGGACCGATATCGCTGCCCTGCTGCTGTTCGTGCCCGGAGTGCAAGCACGTCTTGCGGCACCATTCACCAATCTCAATACGCCATCAGGTGGAATGAATTGGCGTGTTCGTAGCTGGGGTGGCAGTGGTGACATCGTTGAAGGGGTCGTCATTCATGAGAATGACGACCCCTTCAATACCCGCTCAGTTGAGCGAGACGGCTAAGCAGATTTCAGAACCGGTATCTCGTGTCCGTGCAGAAGAGCAAGACGCTCGTTGAGAAGTTCTTCCAGTTCGGCTATAGAACGACGCTCAAGCAGCATGTCCCAATGGGTGCGCACATAACGTGCTTCCTTGACGTCCGTTGAGGCCATGTTGTCCAGCTCACTGGAAGCTGTCGCTTCCCGGCCGCAACGGCAACCCCACGTGCGGGGGATATCCTCGGCTTCGATCGAGAATGGAACGACGGTGATGTGTCCCTCTGGGCATACGTACTGCAGCGGAGTCGTTGCAGGTGGAACGACATGGAGGTCGTTTTCATAGCTCAGCGCACCAATTCGCGAACCGCGCATTGAAGTCTCGTTCATCGTCGTGCTCCTTCGCTCTCATGGCCCAAACTGTTGAGCATCTGACGCAGATGCCACTGCATTGGTTCCAATTGAGTTCAACATCTGCGCACTCTCAATATTCCGCGCGACGTGCGATAAGACCATCACGATTACGTAAAGAAACGATCAAGAAATCGTTACAAACGAGGAGTGGCAGCCTCAGCTTTGGGAGAGAGCCAGGCAAGACGAATAGCTTGCGCCCCAAAGGACCCCGCCAAGGCGAAGCACACAAGAGTTGCTACCAAGGATCCGAGAAAACGGTCGTGAAACAGATTCCAGACCAAAAGAATGCTTGTTGCGACAAAGGCCAGCACCAGACTCCGGGAGCGACGGGCAGCCATGCATGAACCGTATCGTCTGAGCCTGACACAAACGGCCTGCCCAGGTCCTAGGCTCCTGTCGTGGATTGGCACCAGCAGTTTGCTGCCGAGGCAGTGCAAAAGGACACACCGGTCTATGTGCCGGTCCCATGGGGCGGCAGCGGGGATGGCTTTGTCTTCTTCCCCGATGGACAGCGCCGTTGGGGGCTCCACGGAGCGTCGGGGATCTTCATTCGGCACGTGGATGCCGATGGTTACGAGTCATTCTTCCTGGCCCAACGGGGCGACAACGTCGAAGGCGGACGCAGCCAGTGGGCTCTGCCAGGGGGAGCGCTGGAAGCGGGGGAGACCCCTGTTCAAGGTGCCCTGCGCGAATTTCAGGAAGAGATAGAACTGGACATCGACATCATCGTGCTGGGAGACCACGCGCAGCACGTGCACGAGACCTGGGCGTATACAACCGTGGTAGTTGAGGTGCGAGAGAAGTTCTCACCGCCGTCGGAACTGCATTGGGAGAATCAGGCCGCCGGCTGGTTCACGCGCGAGGAGATTGCTGAGTTGGCCACATACGAGGCCTTCGCCGAAGTGCTTCCACAGTTGTTCGCCATCATCGACGAGCTGTCCTGACTCAGACCTTCGGTTCCTTGATGAATTGCAGGCCTTGCAGCACCACGCCATTGGGGTCAAACCACAGTCCGGCGATCATTTTGACTGGGCCCAGTTCAAATTGAGCAGGAGCGGACTCTGATCGAGCGCCATCAGCCATCGCGCGCGAGTATGACTGCTCGACATCATCGACAGTGAAGGCCAACCTCCGAGCTCCCAGCTGATAGCCCGACGTGTGCTCGGCCGGGAGGTCGGCTTGCTTGATCGTGATCCGGAATTGATCCTGCGAACTGCGTACTTCGACAAATGCGTCGTAGTCGCTGCCTTCGGGCGCATCCAGAAACTGCAGATCAAGTGACTGCTTCCAGTGTCGTCTTGTCTCGTCCACATTCGCCACGAGCAGATCGACCCCTGCAATGCGGTTGCGATCAGACGCGCTGACCCCAACGAGCACGCCATCGGGATCCACCAGTTGGGATCCATCAAGCTCGCGTCTGGTCAACTCCAGATGCAAGCCGATGACTCCCAGTGATGGCGCCGTGGGCGGAACCGAGGATTCAAGAGCGCCGAGGTCATATTGAATGTTCTCAAGGCTGACTCCTCGCTCGCCGGTGTTGATGATTGCGGTTTCGCTGCTCGGAACGTCCTTGCTCTCCGAGGGCGCACCCACGCGACGCACGAGATTGAGTCCGAGATCATCAATATAGAAGTGCACAGAGGCATCAAGATCGGCCACATTGATGTTGATGTGCGAAATCGTGTAGACAGACATGCAAGCTCCTTCGAGAGGGAGCAAGTGTGTCACCGAGCCCGCCATCTGCGGGGCGAATTGCACACCGAGATTGACGCTAAGAGAGGTGCTCAAGTGGCTGCTGAGGGTGTGGTGATTGTGCTGCTACGGGCCGTCAATGTCGCAGGCAGCAACAAATTACCCATGGCTTCATTGCGCGAGGTCCTGACTGAAGCCGGACTCAAGGACGTCCGCACGTACATCCAGTCTGGCAATGTGATCTGCAAGTCCAAACTGAGCCCAGCCAAGGTCGCCTCCCTCGTGGAAGAGACCATCGCATCGGAGTTCGGCCTCAAGGTGCCGACAGTTGCGCTCTCTACTGAGGAGTTGGCTCGAGCGATCAACCAATGGCCCGTTCCACAGGGTGCACCTGCCAAAGCGCTGCACTGCATCGTGTTCGAGAAGAATGTCGAGGCACAGCGGATAGCGCAGATCGATGCTGCGGTCGCTGAGGCGCAAACCACCGGCTGCGAGGATTTCGCGGAGGTGATGGGACGTTTCATCTACCTGTACACGCCCGACGGTATTGGCACGAGCAAATTTGCGCGGCAAATATCCAGCCCGAAGATCGGTGGCACTGCGCGTAACTGGAATACGGCGAACACCCTGCTGGAGATGGCCAGCAATGGGAGCTAGTCGCACGCAAGGGATGACAGAACTCATGAATCCTCATATTCCGGGCGGATGACTGATTAGTGTCAACGCATGGATCAACTTGCCCCCCTTGACGCAGCCAGCCTTGAGTTTCGTGCGCGTTTGGCGCCCATCACTCCCGCTCAGTGGGAGTTGCCCACCGATCTTGGGGATTGGTCTGTGCGAGCGCTGATCGATCACGTCATCGGCGCCAATCGGATGTCGGTGGTGCTGCTGGGCGGAGGATCCCGGGAAGAGGGCATCGCAGCGATGGCAGCTTCGGAGGCTGACACAGACCCACTGAAGGCATTCGACGAGAGCGCAGCTGCGCAACGGGGAGCGTTTGCGGCGCCCGGAGCATTCGAGAAGATTGTTCCGCACCCCGCGGGTGATCTGCCTGGCGCGCGGTTGTTCGGATTCCGCTTGGTAGATCTCACCATCCACGCCTGGGACCTTGCCCGGGCAACTGGCGGCGAGCTCGAACTCAACCCGATGATTGTTTCCAGTCTCTGGGAAACCCTGTCGCCGACCGCTGGGCATCTCGTTGCCACCGGCGTATTCGGTGAAGGCCCCAGCGGGGCGGTTGCCGAGGATGCGCCCTTGCAGATGCGGCTCCTGGACATGCTTGGGCGCCGCCCGTAGCGCCACTTCACACAGCATGCGCAATGCTTGCTGAGTGGACGACGAACTCTTCATCAACGTGAATCTCTCGATTCCCCGGGCCGAGTTGTCCTGGAAGTTCTCTCGGTCTTCGGGCCCGGGAGGGCAGAGTGTCAACACCACAGATTCGCGAGTGCAGTTGATCTTTGATGTTGCGAATTCGCGCAGCCTGTCGCCATTCATGCGCACTCGCGCTGTGCGACGCCTCGCGTCTCGCCTGACTGACGGCTGCCTGGTAATCGCTGCGTCAGAACAACGATCACAGTTGCAGAATCGACGCCTCGCAGAGGAACGCCTGGTGTCGACAATGGCTGCGGCGGTAGCTCCAGATCCCAAGGCGCGGCGCGCAACACGACCAACACGTGCCTCACAGGAGCGACGCATCAGTGCCAAGAAGAACCGCGGTCAGACCAAAAGGCTGCGCAACGTCGGGGAGCGCGATTAGATCCTTGCGGAGAGGTGTGCACCGTGACGGGAACAGGCACTGCGCAGGATCCTTGGCAGCTGACGACCGCGCCTGGATCTTCTGCCTACACGATGTACCGCGACGACTCAGTTGACCCTGCCGAACTGGTGTGCGTGGTCGGATCGACAACCTTGAAGTACCAGGCGAGCGCAATTGCGGATCTGCACGCGATGCTGCTTGCACATGGCGATTGGATCGCCTTGGGTGCGGCCGACGAGAACAAGGAGGCTGCAGAGGGAACAGTTGAGGCGTGGGGTCGATCAGCCGACAATCCAGTGGGCGGCTGGTATGGATTGCGCAAGGGCTATCGCGGTCGCTTTGGCATGTACTTGCCACCCTTGCTCGAGGAGTTGGGGCTAGTCGAGCTCGAGCACAATCCCCGCAACAACCGAGTGCGAGCCAAGTCCTAGCAATGACCTCCTGCGCAAGAGAAGAATCCTGCACCCAGCACGGGCGCGCTCGCGCAGCCTGGCCGCTGCACATTCCCAGGCCATGATGCGTGGACTGCAGGCTCAGGGAATCCAATGGAGACTCCTTATTGGAGATATCACAGGGGGAGTGACGTCAATGTTGTTGACAATGACATCACTATAGTGTCATAATGACGTCATGCATCTTCAACCCTTCATAGACGAGCTTCGGGATCAGCTGCTGACCTCAGCAGAACTCAGCGGGCCTGACGGCCGGGCTGTTGCTGAACGAATGACCGCCGGTATTGATTCGGCCGTTCATCTGATGCTGCTGGAGGTGCTGAGCGCGGCGGCTCAGGAGATCACGATCGATCTGGCGCCAGGTTCCGTTGAGGTGCGATTGCGGGGCCGCGAGCCCGAGTTCACCGTGATGGTGCCGGCTCCTGCCCAATCGTGGTCTCCACATTCTGAATCTGCCGCCGGCGAAATGGCTCTGGCAGGTGACAGCGAGGACGGCACTCCAGCGCGCGTGACTCTGCGGCTGTCTGAACAGCTCAAGCAGCGCATTGAGGAGGCAGCCGGCCGCGAGACCCTTTCGGTCAACGCCTGGCTTGTTCGAGTGATCACAAATGCAAGCAGCGGGTCACCTCGCCCAGCGATAGCGCCGGCAAGTTCCGGACAGTCCTTCACCGGATGGGTCCGCTAGTGGCCCACCATCAACATCCAGGAAGAGGTAGCAGCATGCCAACATTCCAGACACCCAATCCGATCTCTGCAAACATTGAAGTAGGAATGGGGGACATCACCATCACAGCCAGCGATCGATTCGACACCGTGGTCCTGGTTCATCCCCGAGACGAATCTCGGCCTGCGGATGTGCAGGCCGCTAGGGACGCGACCGTCGAATATGCCGGTTCGGCATTGACAGTGCGCGCCGTCAAGACTTGGCGCCGATTCACCAGCAAGAACGATGGGGCGCTCATCGTGGAGATCCAACTGCCAAGTGGATCCTCGCTCAAAGCCGTCACTGGAATGGGCGCCGTGCATTGCGAGGGCCAACTCACTGGCACTGAGATCAGAACTGGGATGGGCGAGGTTCGCATTGATCATGTCGGCTCACTCATCGTGAAGTCCGGTATGGGTGATGTGTTCGCAGATCACATCGTCGGAGACGCAAAGGTCTCCACGGGGACCGGCGTGATTCGTCTGGGCAGGATCAAGGGCTCGGCAGTCATCCGGAACTCCAATGGACCAATCGACTTGGGCGTTCTGGAGCAGGGCGCCCACATCCGCACAGCGTCAGGTGACGTCGCAATTGGGCAGTCCTATGGAAGTCTCACTGCGGGCTCGGCCGCCGGAAGTATCCGGATCGCTGAACTGTCTGCCGGTTCGGCGAATATCCGCACAGCAGCCGGCTCTGTGGATATCGGTATTCGCGAAGGTACGGCCGCTTGGCTGGACGTCCTGGCCCACTATGGCCTTGTGCGCAACAGCCTTGAGTCCGCAAGCCAGCCCGGCAATGCCGAGCCCCAGATTGAAGTTCGTGCCCGCACCGGTGGTGGCGACATCGTGATTCACCGTTCCTTGGCAGCCTGAGGTGTGTCTCTATGCGTGAATGGCTGATAACTAACCGCCGATAATGCACATTAGTAGGGACCATTTGCCTTATATACCAAGGGAAATGACGTATGAGGGCACACGTAGAAATAGCAACCGCAACACGAAACTGGACACAATGCCGAGTGACCACGGACTCTGACCTATTTGTCATTCTCAATTTGGGAAGTGGGGATAGCCACTTACAGATTCGTCTATCTGGTCAGGATCTTGATGAGGTCGAAAAGGCCATCAAGAAGATACAGATGGCCAAGAGGCGAATGAAATCGGTTGCATGAGACTGGCTCGATTGAATTGAGCAGCCCCAAATAGACATGCCGCAACACGGCGTCCAAATCTGTGACAGTGCATCCGGTCTGACAAGATCCATGGATGGCTAAGAGGGCTGTCTCAAAGAGTGATGAACCTAGGAGCCCCATTCTTATTGGATCGCTTGAATCCGCGAAGACAAAAATTGACGCCCAGAAACTCAAGGGCGAGCAATTGAAGAGTCAGTTGTCGTCAAGGATGAATAGCGTTGTGCTCGACCGTTTGGAGAATGAAGTCCAGACATGGCACGAATTCAATGGAGCATTGATCTCCAAGTTGCTAGGCATCAATAGCGCAGAGTTGTATCGAACCCACTTCTCGATAGGGGGTTTCGGAGAGCCACTAACGGTCAATCAGCGAGTCGATGATCTTCGGAGCGAAATTGACGACTACCTCAGGCAACTGACGTCGATTGCGGACAGACTCCCACTTTGGGAGAAAGAATCCCTCGATCCACCGCAGGATACATCCATTGAGCGCCCGATGGATGGCTCCATCTTTCTAGTGCACGGCTCGGACGATGTGCGCAAGGTCGAGGTTGCTCGAATGCTGGAGCAAGCGACAGGCCGCGAGGTCGTGATATTGCATGAACAGCCCAATCGTGGTCGAACTTTGATCGAGAAGTTCGAAGATCATGCTGGATCAGCGGCCTTTGCAGTCGTGATTCTGACTGCTGATGACGAGGGCCGACACAAGGGAACTGACTCCGATCTCATGCTTCGCGGTCGCCAGAACGTGGTATTCGAAATGGGCTTCTTCTTCGCTGCTTTGGGACGTTCCAGAGTTGTCGTGCTTCTTGATGATGGAATCGAAAAGCCCTCAGATGTTGATGGAATCGTCTACGTCGGGCTTGACTCCGAAGGCGTATGGAAACTCCTACTTGCGAAGGAATTGGCTGCCGCGACCATCCACGTCGATCTAAGCAAGATTGTGTAATGAAGGCGGAGAAAGTCCTTGCAAACAAAGGTCTTTCTTGTGTTCTGGGCATTGTGAGTGCACAATATTTCTGCTATAATTCGACTAGCGAATTGACCGATATCTGAGTGTTCAGAGCGTTGTAGCCTCACTCCTCAGAGAATCAATCTACGAGCAGCAATAGATCGTGGTCTCCCTTGGTTATGTCGCTTTAGGAAGGGACCTAAAGGATAGAAGTCAGGTATGTGAATGAAGCCCATTTCAAACGAGGAAGCAATATTCCTAGCAATTCAAGAAGAGATCCACGAGTCAAGATGGCAAGCACTAATGAGAAGCGAACCCATTCTTGAGGCAGTTGAGAGACACGCTTTCGAGTACCCCGCGACAGCCATGAACCAAGAATTGGGCCCAGACATTTTGTCTCAAATTCCTGTATAATGGCTTTAGTAGCAATGGTTTTGCTGCGATGCGCATGCAGTTGTTGGAATGTTTAAGCAAGGGGCTAGGAGTACGGGTCGCAAGTGAAAGTTGCCACCACGGGTCTGCGTAAGTCGAGTACAAACGATGATCTTGGGATTTCCATTCACTTCTGTGACTAAGTCTTAAATTGTGTTGTTCCATTGGACTAAACCTAAACTATGTCTAAATCCTTTACAGTCTTGTAGGTACTAGGTCTTTTCCAACAACTGCATCTAGTACCTACAATTTTTCTACTTATATGTAGCAAGTCACCATTCGCTGACGCTCATGGTGAGCCTCCCTACGGTCGGCAGAATTTGATTCTTTGATGATCAGAGAAAAGGGCCCCCTTCCTTCTGACTAGGAAAATCCTTCATTAATGCGAACGCAGTGAGCATCCCGCCAAAGGCGGGGGTACTTAAAGACAACGGTCGTATAAGCCACTTCCACATAATCCCCCTTGAGATCACTTCCTACCTGCATCCCGGGTAGGCGTAAATGTGACTGTGATGGCTTTGGGAAACGTCAGATCTGACTAATTGTGATCCCCGTAAATCCGTTCACAAAATAAAGGCCGCACTATCTAGGAGCCTGATATGGCTAGGAATACGTATGAATACTCCCTGAAAATTTCTAAACTTTGATGCCGTAGGGGTTACTTAACGAGATCGGCAGCACTGACACCTAGTGCGTGTGCCAAGTCAAATACTCGATCAAGCATCAGAGAGTGATGACCAGCCTCAACGTCAACGAGAAATGAGCGATCAAGGCCAGCGTCTAGGGCTAATCGTTCTTGAGTCATACCTTTTGATTCACGATGCGATCGCAACCTTGAGCCAAGCACAGCACGCCCCGCGATGGCGGCATCTGTCGGCTCATATGACACACATGCAAGGTAGGAACACTCCTACGAAAAGTCTGTAGTAACGTTCCTACACTGCTTTGAAATGGTTGCATTGGGGGAGACGTGAACGCAGCAGGTTTCATAGGCATTGTCATCGGAATTGTCATCACAGTGCTTCTAATTTGGGGCTACATCAAACTGATACAGATGGTGGCCAGGGCAGCGGAGAAGAAGGGGAGGAGTTACCGAGCTTGGTTCTGGATCGCATTCTTCTTCATCATTCCGGCCGCAGTTGTAGTAGCAATCATGGGGCCGCAGGGCAATACCAATGCAGGAGTCCACACCGCTCAAGTAGCCACCAATCTTCCTGATCCTCGACTGGCAACTCTTGCCCCAAATCAGTTGCCTTCATTGGTTCTGAACAGTCCTGACAAAAAATGCCCATTTTGCGGCGAACAAATTCTGGCGGTAGCCAAGAAATGCAAGCATTGTGGCGAATTTCTTGAAGTCGAGACTCCTGCGACTTGAGAGGTTGAATTGGCTATTCCAATTCTCAGAAGTCTTGGTCAGTCAAAAGGCAAGGGCCACTAGATGACGGCAACGCGCAAGAAAGTCAGCAACCATATTCTTGGCAACCTGTGGTCCACCTACAAGGAGACGACGGACCCAAATTGGGCAGAATTCTTCAGGGTTTACGACTTCGGACTTCCCTTGGCTTACGTGAGTTCTGAACGCTTTGCGGTATTAACGGACAAAGGCGAGACCACACTTGGGCTGACTTGGAAAGACCTTCTCTGCTTACTCGACATAGATTGCGATACGGAGTTTGAGTCGCTAACGGAACTCTTCAATGCTCCACCTCACGAGCGAATCGGAGGGTCAGAACCGCACTTCTTCACAAATAAGGGAATGCCTGCACTGCCGACCCTCAAGGATTTGCGCACGCTGGAGGATGAGATGTCTTGGGAGAATGTCGCCATATCTGAAAATTCCTACCTGCATGATGACTTGGGCGAAATCCTGAGGATCGTTCAGGAGCATGAATTTCGTGAGGACGACTGATTTCTCAGTCCAACTGGCGTGTCGCCTCCACTTCGAACACACGTTCGACTAACCTTAAAAAGTCAATGTTCCAACATTCCTAGGGGGAGTCATGGCAAAGGGTGACATCGAGACTTACCACGAAGACGGTCAATGGAAGAACCGCCCGCAAGGGAACGAACGGGCATCAAATACCGCCCAAACTAAGGCTGATGCACAAGCAAGAGGTCGTGAAATGGCGCAGGAGCGCGGTGTGGAGCACGTCATCAAGAAGATGGACGGCACCATTGGTGAGCGCAATACCTATCCAAAGAGCCGAGATCCAAAGTCGTCCAAGGGCTAGGGCCGAGGTTGCCCGACATTGGTATCCACATCGATGTGTCTGATGCTGCGTTGGTAGCGGCGGCATGGGTGCAGGCCTTAGGGACACTCGTGGCCCTCATTGCAGTGGTAGTCACAGTCTTCCTTTGGAAGCGAGATAAGGGCCAATCTGAAAAGGATCAGCGCCTTGCCATGGCTCGCTCCGTAGCGCTTCAGATAGATCATGAAGCCCTGACTGGCGGTGTCTGGCGATTCAAATTCCAGATCACCAACTTTGGTGATTATCCAATTGACGATGTCAATGTCTACCTAGCGGAAGCGAATGTTGACTGCAAGACGCTTTCAACTGTCGTTCCTAAGCAGACAATTTCAGACTACTTTGCGGCCAGCAGCCCAGTACATCCACAACATCCCGACTGTCCCATTGGCCCCATCGAGTTCTATTTCACTGATGTCTGGGGTCATAGATGGCGACGTGGAGTGGGTGTATGTGAAGACCTTGAGGACCACAAGGAAGAGTTGTGAATGACGATCAACACTTCTATTGGACCGTGTGTACTTGATCTCGCTTGCGATGATCGTTGCGCGAAGAGCATGCATTTAGGGCAATGGACAAGCCGCAGTTCAAAGGAAGTCACACTATGGTGGACTAGCGTTCTTCCATGAGGATTGGCAACCTAGGTTCGTTCGTAGGCATTGGATTGATTCTATCTCTGACTGCGTGTAGCAGTGACACAGTGAGTTCAGACTGCATTCAGATCAGGACTGCTTGGGATGAGATAGGCGCTCATGACACGAAACTGGGTACTGGTCAATATGCCCAAGATGATGATCTTGCCAATGCTCAGCGCATGGTCATAGGAATGTCTGCGGTTTGGCCCAGTATTCAGAATGAGGATTTGAAGGCGGTAGTCAGAGAACTCTCCAATGTGCAGGTGATTCCATCGGAGGAGATTTATCTATCGTCACAAAGTGCTACTGAGTTGAATGGGAAAGTGAAGTCCATTTCAGCCATTTGTGGTCCTCGTAGCGCTTCAAGTACCCCGTAGCACTTCTCATACCTGAGGTTTCTACCTGAGGCTATAGACGCCTGAATCTGCTTTCTCAAGGTAATATGACGGTCATGGGCTATGTAGTTGCCTTTGCCACGTTGTGACTGATGTGACAGAAGTGATAGTTAGCCGATAACCACGCGAATGACATTACTAATGCTGTAGTTGGTTCTAACGCCGATAATGCACATTATGACATTTCGTGATCTGTCGCTCCCTTGTGCGGCAGAGTCGCGATGATCACCCCCGCGCAGACGGCACTGGCAGCCAGCACCAGGAATGGCAGTTGGTAGTTTCCAGCGGACTCATGCACGACGCCGACATAGAGCGGGCCGAGGGCAACGCTGAATCCGGTGATGAGGTTCGAACGAGCAAAGACTGTCGGGTAGCGAGCCGCACCGAACAGATTCAGCAGCCACAGGGGCATGAACACTTGATTGTTGCCCGATGGCAATCCCATGAGGGCGGCTCCGATCGCCAACCACATGAGGTCGGCGGAGAAGGCCAGGATGCAGAGCGCGAGCACCTGTAGGCCGGCCATCACCACACTCAGTGATCGGAGAGTGAAGCGGGGCATGATCGCCAGCCCGATGAGCCGACCAACAAAGGCCATGCTGGCAAACAGGGACAAGGTGATGGCGGCGCCGCCAATCCCCCGCTCGGTGGCCAAAGTGAGCAAATGGATGACGACCGAGACCTGAGTGATGAGTAGCAGGCTGTAGGCGATGCAGACCCCAAAGAACGGCCATCCACCACTGCCGTGCTGTTCCTTGCCAGTCGCCTTTTCAACCTTGGTCGCAACATATGTGGCGCTGCCAATGCGCGGTTCATGGCCAGTGGCTGCGATCGAAAGCGGAATCATCACGACGAGCAAGGTCAAGGCCATGGCTATGCCTGCAGTGGCGATGCCGAAACTCAGCACAACTGCGGTGATGATCGGCGCGAGCACCGCTCCACCAACCGAGAAGCCGGTGGCCATCACTGCCATGGGTCGGGCGACGGACTCCTCGGCGAATTCTCCAAGCACCATTGCTGAAGTGGGAATCATCGAGAAGCCAGCCGAAACCAGACCGAAGATCAGGAAGACGGCCCACATCTGCCACACCTGGGTGACAGCTCCGAGCATGGCCAGACACGCGGCCGAGCCGACGGTGCCGGCCAGTAGGAGCCATCGAATGCCCACCTGTTTCATGAGGCGAGCGACAAACAAACCGGATATTCCGCCGGCGAGCAAGAAGATGGTGGCTCCGGCAGATGTGGCAGAGACGCTCATCCCAACGCTGTCGATGTAGCCGCGGTTGAAGGCTCCCAGGGCATAGAAGCCAAATCCGGTGTTGAACGCCAGCATGATGAACGTGGCGCCAACGATCGCCCAGGCGCCCTTGCTGCGCACGCTTGATGCCGCATCCGCACGCACGGGAGCCAATGTCATCGGGCCCTCCCAGTGGTCGGCTTCCGGCTGCATATCGGCCAGTCCAGAGTTGTGTTCTCAGCGTAGGGGAAGTGGCGTTCAGATCGGGAAATGACGAACATTTGCACACCACTGTCTGCTGTTGGCCCAGACCCGAACTTGTCCGGCCCACATCGAACACGCTGGCTAGCCAAGCGGCGCCACGCTTTCCATTGCCGTGTCCAGCATCGTGCCAAGGTTGCGTTCCTGTGATTGCAGATACCAGGCATTCAAAGACGCGTCCAGGCATGCCAAAGCCGCCCCTGCCATCGCAGCCGCGCGCAAATCCGGGTCTGAATGACCAATCGCCAAACGTCGCGTCAATTCGGGCATGAGCGCTGCCTGCCATAGCTGCAGTTTGCCCAACTGAGTGGCCTTGAGAGCGGGCGAAGTTCGCACCACGCGAATGTTGTTGCTGACACGCTCCGGTTCATTCGTCGTCGCGTCTACGAAGAAGTCAAAACTACGGCGCAATGACAACCACGGAGTCTCAGTCGGCGGCCGCTCCCCCATTGCCGATCCAAGCAGTGCTGCGGTGTGCTCGAGATTGCCAAGAACCAAATCCTCCTTGTTAGCGAAATATCGAAAGAAGGTCCGCTTTGAGATGCCGACCTGATCGGCAATCTGCTCGACGGTGGTCTCGTCATATCCCTGCCGACCAAACAACGCAAAGGCCGCGAGAATCAGTTCTTGACTGGTCAGTTGCTTGCGCGCAGCACGCACACCCAATTCGGCGGTCATGTCGTGGCCCGTGAGTTGTCAGTGTCGTCAAGCCTGTCATCCAGAAGCACACTGCTACGCCCATCGATTTCAAGTGACTCAGGCAGGATGTCTCGTTGAATCGAGGTCGAAAGCGGCTTCTCGTGGACGAAGCACAGCAGTAGGACAGCGACAATCACGATTGGCACCAGCAGGAGAAAGATAGGTGTCAACGCTTCGTTGTAGGCATTGACAATGATGGCTTGAACGTCCGGCGGCAGTGACTGCACCAAGCTCGGCGTGAAGGAGTTGCTCGAACCTGCGCCATCTGAAGCTGACAAGGTTTCGGTGAGCGAAGCGCTAAGTCGTGACACGAAGAGCGAACCCACAATGGCGGATCCAAGTGCAGCTCCGATCTGGCGGAAGTAGTTGTTTGCTGCTGTTGCCGTTCCGACCATTGCTGCTGGAAATGTGTCCTGCACGATCAGCACCAGCAACTGCATGCCCATGCCGAGCCCAATGCCCATGATGGCGAGATATCCGCACAGCACTGGCACGGGCGTATCGGGCGTCATGGTCGAAAGCAGGTACAGGCTTCCCGCGACAATGGTTGTGCCTGTGATGGGCAGCCACTTGTATCGCCCGGTCTTGCTGACCAACTGGCCTGCGCCAATTGATGTCACAAGAAGCCCCGCCATCATCGGAATCATCAGCAGACCCGACTGCGTGGCGTTAGCGCCGGTAACCATCTGCAGGTAGGTCGGCATGTAGGCCATCGCACCGAACATTGCTATGCCAATGATCAAACCCGCACTGGTGGTCAGATTGAAATTGCGTTCCTTGAACAACTGCACCGGCATGATGGGCTCAGCAGCTCGTCGCTCAACCAAGAAGAAGGAGACGATCGCAATCGCACTTGCGGCGATGAGCCCAATGATCACGGGCGAATTCCAGGCGTAGGTGTTCCCGGCCCAGCTAGTGGTCAGCACCAGACATGTCGATGCCACACCAATGAGCACCATGCCTGCAATATCCAAATCGATCTTGCGCTTGGCAGGCTTGGGGAGATCCAAGAAGAACATTGCCGAGGCAATCGCAAGCAGACCGAGTGGGATGTTCATCCAGAAGGCCCAACGCCAGCCGATGCCCTCGGTGAACCAGCCACCGAGCAATGGTCCGGCCACCGTGGCCAGCGCGAACACTCCACCCATGATGCCCATGTACTTGCCACGTTCACGAGCAGGAACAACGTCGGCAATGATGGCTTGGGCCAAGATCATGAGTCCGCCGCCACCAAGACCCTGAACGGTGCGGCCAATGATCAACCAAGTCATGTCACCTGAAAGCCCACCAATGATCGACCCAAGGATGAACACAGCGATGGCAAAGATGAACAGTCCCTTGCGACCGATTTGGTCACCGAGTTTGCCGTAGACCGGGAGCATGATGGTGGAAGCCAGGATGTACGACGTGGTCACCCACAGCATGTGATCGACACCATTGAGATCACCGACAATTGTGGGCAGTGCCGTACTGAAGATCATCTGATCCAAAGACGCCAGCAGCATGGCGACCATGAGGCCGGCGAATACCAGAAGGATGTGCTTGCGATCGGGATTGGTGACCTCGATTGACGCGATGGAGCCCTGACTCATGAGATTCTTTCCATCGTTGATCGGATGAGCTCTACGGCCCGCGCTTGAATTCGTTCGGAATCGGCATGCGTGTGCTGCTCAGCAAGTTCACTCATCGCAACGCGAATCGCGGTGCCACACATCGCCAAGGTGATAGTCGCCAGACCAGTGAGTTCGGGAGTGTGAGCAGCTTTGGCATTTGACGTGCGCGTCAAGATGTCTGCGACAATTCCAGCCAATTGACCATGCGTTGCCGTCAATTGCTCAAACTGACTCGTCATGAGTTCGGGATAGCGCCGGACAAGCTCCATCCGCTCCTCTCGAATCTTCAGCCGCGTACTGGGAAAGTCAAAGATCGATAGCAGGAGTGCGACGACTGCATCAACTGGCTGCGGGTACAAGGGGTGAGCCAGAAATTCAGCTACGCGTTCTTCCACCATTGCGGCATTGCGGATGCCAAGAATTGCTCCGTCCTTGCTGTCGAAGTAGTTGAAGAAAGTTCTAGGCGAGACTTCGGCCAACTCGCTGATGGCATGAACAGTGGTGTGCTCCAGACCATCACGCAGCACGAGTTCGACAGCTGCGTCCTCAATTCGAGCCCGAGTCTGGGCGCGTTTGCGATCCCGGAGGCTCGGAGTCCGCAATGTCGGGGTTGTCATGGATTAATATTTGCACACACTGCAAGTTTGCACAAATGCAAAGAGCAGAAACGGCAGATTTCCCAATCCTGCACCCAGCTGACTGCAGGAGCCCTACTGTGCGCACACACCCTGAACTGCACTGTGCTGCCTCATGGCAGCTCCACCAATCCCTCGAGGAGTGACATGTCCTTCACCATCGGCAAGCTCTTTCACATCATTCATATCTCGGACGATCTCGCTGAGCTTGATGCTTGGTATGACGATGTCTTCAATCCGACTCGCGGGCTGATGGATGCTGGGTACTCCCCCATTGAGAAGCGCGACGCATCGCTCATTGTGATTGGCGACGCGATCATTGAGCCCATGGCCGAAAGCGACATCGAAGGCTCTGAACTCATGCCGGTTGGTCGCTTCTACAACCGTTTCGGACGTCACTGGCATTCGCTTGCCTGGTATATCGACGATGTAGGGGACGCATGGGACACCATGACTCAACTCGGTGTGCGAGTAGTGACCGATGGCGGTGTAGCGCTCCCGACTCGACCAGAAGACGGATCGCTGTTCACCCATCCTCGGGACACCCATACGCAGTTGGAGTTCTACCCGCATGTGATGCCTGTTGATCCCCGGTACAACGCTGATTTTGATGCCCTGGCTTGGGAGAAGTATCCGCTTGGGCTCAAGCGGATGGCCTATGCAACTGTCGTTGTTGCCGACTTGAACAAGGCGCAGGAGCTCTTCACCAAGGTACTTGGCGGCGATTTGATTCACGAGAACATGTCTGAACTGACCGGCACGCACAATCTCTACGTGTCGGTAGGTGAGAACACCATCGTTGAGCTTTCCCGCCCCACTACTGATGATTCGATTGCCGCACGCGATCTGGAGAAGAACGGTGACATGTGCCATGCAGTCACTTGGCAGGTGCTGGATCTGGATCGGGCCTCCACATTCTTGGAGTCCAAGGGCATTCGCATCATCGGACGGGACGAGCACACCCTGATCGCCGACCCTGACGACACCTTCGGGGCGCCCATGCGATTCACGGACATTGCCATTCCTGGAGATCCACGCGGCTAACTTTCCATCAGAAGTGTTCACGAGCCGTGATCAGTCGCGGGCATTTGATGCCTTAGGCAGATCACGGCTCGTGGTATTTGTTGCATCACAGACCAGGAAAGACTCCGCGCAGATCGTCCAGGGTCAGACTCGTACCGATGAGCTCAACTCCTTCCGGCGTGTGAGCTGCCGACAACCGACCACTCCACAGCCGCATGAGTGCCTCGGTCGGAATGGACAGCACTGCGTCAGGGAAGGCAGGAGCTTCAGTGATGCTGACGGACTCTGCGAAAGAAAGCCCCAGGCTCCCACTTGGGTCTGTGGTGTTGACCTGCAGGGTGAATCGCTCGCCATGCAACCCGGCCGTGCGTCCCAGGAATCCCATGAAGAAGCTGACCGGCCCGGAGAACTGCTCGAGCAGTACTGCCGCAAGGGCTCCGGGGATGCTGGCCTGAGGATCAAATGCCACGCGAACATCCCAGGCATGCAACAGCGCTTCGTTCAGTCGCATGCCGGTCACTACTGCCAGGTCTACTGGCGCCGGGAGAAAGCCGAGATTGAAGCGCAGATCAATGCGCGTTTGGGCATCGATGGCCTCGTAAGTCGACAGCAGCAGTTCGGTTGACTCCAGGAATCCATCGGACTTCTCCTGCTGCGACATGGCATTCCATCGATCCCACACGATCTGGTTGAAGTCCTGTGGCGGGCTCACCTGCCCGGTGAGTGCCCGCCGCAATCCCTCAAGACCGATCTCAGCTCCGCTGCCCAGATGACTGAGGACCTGCGCAACATCCCATTGGCTGGATCCCGAGGTGCGATCCAGATCGGCGGCAGAGAACTGCAGTACCTGGTCGGCGAGGTCATCGCGATTGGCCCGGAGCGCCTCGATGGTTCTGTCGGCCAGAGTGCTCATTGCTGGTCGCCGGACTCTTTGCCTTCTGGTGTCTCAGGCGTTGCCTCAATCGCTGGAACCTGGCTTTCGCTGTCGATCGCTGGCTGCGCGTCAGCCTTCGGACCGCCAGACCCAGCCCGCAGGACGAACACCAGCAATGCAATAGCGCCCACTGCCAGCGCGCCCAGCAAGACATAGATCCACAGCATCGACGAACTGCCGCTGTTCAAGGAGCCGACAACCGTGAGGTCCAGGGCCTCGTCCAAGGTGCCTTTCACCGTGACGGTGTTCGGCCCTGTCTTCACCGCGCGATCTCCTGTGACTGACGATATGGGACCTGGGTAGGTGAGTGTGAGGTCGTATTCACCGGTTGAGAATCCGGGAAGTCCCGCGGCCTCTGCACTCGAACTGTCGCCGAGAACAGCACGGAAGGTAGCGGTGTCGCCATTGACAGTCATCGTCCAGGCTTCGTTCAAGTCCGATGCTTGTGCGTTCTCAAGCTTGCAATTCAAGATCAGATTCGTCGCGTCCTCGCTTGCTGTGCAATTGTCCACAGCCTTGGTGGGCATCTCTTCGCTCAATTGGCCCGACTTCAACTTCTCGTTCAAGTCGTCGGCGTCAGTGATACCCAGAATTGAGGCGGCCTGCTTCGTTACTGCGAGTTGCACCGTGCCCGACAACGACGCATCTGGGTTGACGTTGATCGTGTATGTCACGTTGATGCAACCGCTCAATGTCAGCAACGCAAACGCTGCAACACCTGCAAAGAAGGAGGTTCGTCGAACACCCGTGTTGGTCATTGCTGCTCCCCCAAGATCGTCTGTGTCGACAATCTATCGGGATGACAGTGACAAATGAATGGAACTATCTACCTCACCAGCACTACAGGCGTGCTGACAGTTCTGGCGATAGCAATTTCGCGCACAGCAAGCAAGGCGAGGCGTTCAGGATCATGCATGTATGACTCGAATGCCGATTGATCGGGAAAGGTGATGACATGTGTCTCGAAGGCCTCCTCGCCATCGTCTACACGTCGCACGCGTTGCAGCACCGTTCCGCCATGTCGCGGTATCAGTGCCAACACCTGGTCCTCAAATTGAATCAAGGCTGCCTCTTGCCCGGGCTGTGGCCACAACTGCACGCACAAGGTCAAAGAGAATGCTTCGCTCACGTTGCGAGTTCAGCGGGGCTTGGGCAGCTGCACACGAGATTGCGATCGCCATATGCGCCATCGATACGCCGGACAGGCGGCCAGTATTTATCAGCCTGGGCAATTCCAGCGGGAAAGGCGCCAAGCCTGGCCGGGTAACTGTGGTCCCAATCCCCGATGACGCAATCGGCTGTATGCGGGGCATTGCGCAAAGGACTGTCCTCAAGTGGCCAGATTCCGGCCGCAACTTCATCGACTTCCGTCTTGATGGAGATCATCGCGTCAATGAAGCGATCAATTTCGAGCAGATCTTCGGACTCCGTGGGTTCAATCATCAGAGTTCCTGCCACCGGGAAAGACATTGTCGGCGAGTGAAAGCCGTAATCCATCAGTCGTTTGGCGATGTCGTCCACCGTGACACCAGTCGCCGAAGTGATCGGGCGGACGTCCAGAATGCATTCGTGCGCCACAAGTCCGGTGCTGCCTGTATACAGGACGGGATAGTGATCGTTGAGTCGCCTGGCGATGTAGTTCGCCGACAATATGGCCACTTGAGTTGCGCGCTTCAAACCCTCGGCACCCATCATTCGGATATAGGCCCAAGGAATTGGCAGAATGCCTGCACTCCCCCAAGGCGCGCCGCTGACCGGACCTACTCCACCATCGCGATGGCCTCGACCCAAGGGTCCGGCTTCTGGTCGCAAGGGATGCGAGGGCAGGAATGGCGCCAAGTGCTCACGCACTGCAACAGGTCCAACACCTGGACCACCGCCTCCATGCGGAATGCAGAAAGTCTTGTGGAGGTTCAGATGCGATACGTCAGCCCCAAATCGCCCGGGCTTGGCTAGCCCGACCAGGGCATTGAGATTTGCGCCATCGACGTAGACCTGGCCACCCGCGTCGTGCACCAGCGCGCAGATGTCGGCTACTGCAGTCTCGAACACGCCATGTGTGGATGGATAGGTGATCATCAAGGCGCTGAGTTGGGGGCCATGTTCGGCTATCCGCAAGTTGAGATCATCGAGATCGACATTTCCGTACTCATCGCACTTCACGACGACCACGCGCATGCCGACCATCACTGCACTTGCGGCATTGGTGCCGTGAGCGCTGCTGGGAATCAGGCAGACATTTCGGGCGTGCTCACCATTTGAGTGGTGATAGGCACGGATGGCGAGCAGTCCTGCGAACTCGCCTTGAGACCCGGCGTTGGGCTGCACGCTGACGTAGTCGTAACCAGTGATCTCTGCGAGGTACCGTTCTAGGGATTGAATCAAGTCAATGGATCCCGCTGCATCGCCGGTCGGAGCAAAGGGATGCAATCCGGCAAATTCTGGCCAGGTGATGGACTCCATCTCCGTTGCCGCGTTCAGCTTCATCGTGCATGAACCCAGCGGGATCATGGCTCGATCGAGGGCGATGTCGCGATCGGCAAGTTTGCGCAGGTAGCGCATCATCGACGTCTCGCTGTGATGTGTATTGAAGACCGGATGCTGCAGGAAGGATGAGGTGCGCGTAGCAAAACTCACGACTTCATTCTCAAGAGTGGTCAGATCTGCAGTGCTGTTCAGACCAAGAGCCTGAGCGGTTGCATCCCAAATGATCTGCACATGCTCAGCCTGTGTCAGTTCGTCGGTTGACGCCGACAAGGTGTCCGCATCCACGACGCGAATGTTGACTCCATTGTCTGCGATTGCTGCACAGATCTCATCCGCCTTGCCGGGCACCTGCCACTGCACTGTGTCGAAAATCGGCGCCTCCGAAGTCGTGGCCCCCAAACGCTGCAAGCCGGTGCGCAGCACCAAGGCGCTTCGATGCACACGTTGCGCAATGGCCGTGAGCCCGCTTGGGCCGTGGTAGCTGGCATACATCGCCGAGATGATCGCCAACAGCACCTGTGCAGTGCAGATATTGCTTGTGGCCTTCTCTCGGCGAATGTGCTGCTCACGAGTTTGCAACGCCAGTCGATATGCAGGGTTGCCATCAGCATCAAGACTCACGCCGACGAGTCGACCAGGCAGCGAGCGCTCAAGGCCTGCGCGAACCGACATATAGCCGGCGTGCGGTCCACCGAAGCCCATCGGCACGCCAAAACGCTGTGCAGAGCCGATCACAATGTCGGCTCCCAGCTCACCTGGAGGTGTGAACACACACAACGCCAGCAGATCGGCAGCAACAACTGCAAGCGCTCCGGCATCATGAGCCCTGGCAATCAGTGCGCCTAAGTCGGGGACGATTCCGGACGATCCGGGGTAGCTGATCAGCACGCCCGACCACGGTCCGCTTGGCCACTCCTGACTGAGATCGGCTTGGATCAACTCGATATCCATAGGCTCTGCACGCGTGTTGAGCACCGCAAGAGTCTGCGGATGCGTGTCCGCATCCACGAGAAAGCGCTGCACTCCTTTGGGTCCCTGACGAACACTGAGCGCCATCGCCTCGGCAGCTGCAGTGGGTTCGTCCAAGAGCGAGGATCCAGCGACTGGCAGAGCCGTGAGATCCTCGATCATCGTCTGGAAGTTCAGGAGTGCCTCGAGCCGACCTTGACTGATCTCAGGCTGGTATGGCGTATAGGCCGTGTACCAAGCGGGATTCTCAAGGACATTGCGCCTGATCACTGCTGGCGTATGGGTATCGGAATAGCCCAGTCCGATCATGCTGGTCTTCACTGAGTTGCGCGCTGCAATCGCGCGCAGTTCTGCCAGCACCGCGAACTCATCCACGGCCGCTGGTAGTTCGAGCGCATCAGTCCAGGCGATGACTTCGGGGACTACAGCAGAGGTGAACGCATCGAGGTTGGCGTAGCCAAGGGTGGCAAGCATGTGCTCGACAGCAGGCTCATCTGGACCAATGTGGCGATCGACAAAGCTGAATTCGCGTTCGGACATGACTCTCCCCGGGTCGAGGGCACGGTTGTGCCTTCTCCCCCTCTGTTGCCCGCGATTGGATCGCGACCTGAGAGTTTCCCGATGCTCGCGCATCAGTTTCACCGTCGGTGGGGCGCAAGCCCGCCTTCCAGAGGTGCCTTCCCCATGCGGTCCGTTTGCCTGAGAGGTTGTCGGGGAGATTTGCTCCTTCGGCGCTGCCGTTCACCGAAATGAACGCCAGACTCTCCCGCGTGGGGTCAATCAGCAAGCACAGCCTATAGCTGAGCAGTTCAGCCGGCGACCCGGCGCGCGCGACGGGCGGCAAGCTCATCACTGGCACTGGGTGGATTGACGGCTTCACCGTCGGGGCGTTCTCCGGGCAGCGCGGCAAGAGTGCCTTCGACCTCACGCCAGACGCTGCCGACAGCGATCCCGAAGACTCCTTGGCCGCCGCGCACCAGATCCACGACCTCGTCAGCACTTCGGCACTCATAGATGGTGGCGCCGTCACTCATCAGCGTCATGCGAGCCAGATCCTCATGGGAGCGCAAAGCCAGGTGGTCAACTGCTGCGCGGATATTCGGAAGCGAGACGCCGGTGTCAATCAATCGCTTGACGATGCGCAGCACCAGGATGTCGCGAAAACTGTACAGACGCTGAGTTCCTGAACCTGCTGCTCCACGAACCGATGGCTGCACGAGTTCAGTGCGTGCCCAGTAGTCGAGCTGGCGGTAGGTGATGCCGGCAGCAGAGCAGGCGATGGGTCCGCGGTAGCCGATGTCAGCAGGCAGCGGGCGCAGATCGGCATCGTCAAACAAGGAGCCTTGACCATCTGTCTTAGGACTCTCAACGTTCACGTATTGCCTCCTGCACAGCCCGGACGCACCACTGGGGAAGTGGGCAGTGCTGACGCTATGAACAAGGCCCCATCATGGTCAATGCGACACACGGGTGTCCGACTGGGCGAAGTCTGAACCATCACGTGAGGGTTCACTCCTGAAAATCCTCGGGTGAGATCTGGTCCAGGAAGGCCCGGAACTGCTCGACCTCGTCCTCGGGCTCGTCATCTTCAGGCATTTCGACCCCTGCTTCTTCGAGCACCTCCTCCGCGGCAGTGATCGGAACCTGCAAGCGCAGAGCCAGTGCCACCGCATCGGAAGGTCGTGCGCTCACCTGCACGCCATTGGCGAACAGCAGGGAGGCGTAGAACACTCCATCAGTCAATGCCGAGATCTGGACCTCACGCAGTTCTGCACCCACGGCCAGCAGGATGTCCTTCATGAGGTCGTGAGTCAGTGGTCGAGGCGGAACAACGCCTTGCTGTGCATATGCGATGGCAGTTGCCTCAACGGCACCAATCCAAATGGGAATAACCCGGGTGCCTTCGGTTTCCTTGAGCAGCACGATCGGAGTATTCGATGGCATCTCCATCCGGACGCCGATGAACTCAACTGCGTGCACAGATCCAGAGTAGTGCTAGACCTTCCCGCCGCGGACCAACTCGGCGCGTAGCAATGCTGCATGCAACTGAACGAACAGGGCCGCCAGCTCTCGGATGGTTTCCTGGGCGCGTGAGCGTGCTTCCTGATCACGAGGGCGGGTGAATGGGGTGGCAATCTGATCGAGCAAGCCGCTGTCGCGGTCGGCTGTCACGCGGAATCCGCGCAGGTGGCGGGGCTCGACGCCGAATTCGGACAGCCGGGCGACCACCGAAGCGATAGCCAGAGCATCTTCGTCGTAATGACCGCCAGCCGTGCAGACCACCAGCCCAACTGATTCCAATTGGGCGATCACCGCGTCTGTGAGTCCGACCTGTTCGGCAAGTTCAACTCTTGTCAGCCGGACTCGGCCAGCACCAGATCGGAAATCATCGGGTCGCAGTCCTGAGCCCGCCACTGCAATGGGCGCATCCTCGGTCTCTGAATCCAGATGCTCGCGAATGACCTTCAAAGGCAGGTACTGATCGCGTTGCAGGGTGAGCACCGCACGCAGCTGCTCGATATCGCGCTCGGAGAAGCGCCGATAGCCCGAGGCAGTTCTCTCCGGTGTAACCAGGCCTTCGGTTTCCAGGAATCGGATCTTGCTGATCGACACATCGGGAAACTCGCGCTTGAGCAAGGTCAGCACTTCGCCAATGCTGATAGTGCCCATGATCGGACGCTGCGCCTCACTCATGTGCCTGGTTCGACTCCCACGAGGAACACAAAGCGGAAGCGACCAATCTGCAGCTCATCACCACCGGAAAGGCGTCGATCATCAACGCGTTTGCGATTCACATACGTGCCATTGAGACTGCCGACATCGCGGATGCTCCAACCTTCGGCTCCCCGACGTATCTCTGCATGTCGGCGACTCACCGTGACGTCGTCAAAGAACAGATCTGCCTCAGGAGCCCGTCCGATAGTCACAAGATCCTTGTTCACGTCGAGAGGGAATTCAGTGCCTTCGCCCGGGCCGCGGTGCACGACGAGCATCGCAGCACCTGGGCCAAGGCCCGGTTGCTTTTCGGCGCCCACTGCAGCAATGGACCCAGATGTGCCGGAGCCTGAAAGTGGAATGACATTGGTGATGGCACCGGTGTAATCCAGATTGGATTCCAGATTGGTGCCGCATTCCGGGCAGAAATGCGCACCTTCAGGTACCAACTTGCCGCAAGAGGGGCATTGACGCATGGCCTCAATCTACCGTGCAGGTTGAAGCCGCATGCCTAGGCGCGCGTCTGCTCCTCGTATTGCGCGGAGCTCAGGAGCCCAGCGGCCTGAATTGGATCGCTGATGCGAACCTTGAACAGCCAACCCGTGGCATATGGGGCCTCATTGATGGACTGCGGTGCACCGTCAAGCGCCTCATTGATTTCCACCACGGTCCCAGAGAGCGGCGCATAGATGTCGCTGACGCTCTTCGTCGACTCAACTTCGCCACAAGGCTGCCCAGCGTCCACCACATCGCCCACATTGGGGAGGCTGACGTACACGATGTCGCCGAGTGCTTCCTGTGCGTAGTCAGTGATGCCTACTTCGGCCAGATCACCGTCAAGACGGACCCACTCGTGCTCTGCCGTGTATTGAAGTTCCTCGTGCATCACTGTCATCCTTCCAAGCGCCTGTGCCGAAACTATGCCATGCCTTCAATTGGCATTTGCAGCAGAGAGCGCTCGAGCTTGGCGTACGTAGTCCAAGCCCGCCCACCAGTACAAGGCTGTCCCCCACAGAGCAAACGCCCAACCAGCAGCCGATGCCACCGCGCCCCACCAGGTGTCATAGGTACTCAGGAGAAGCGCCGGGAATCCCCAAAGCAAACAGAAGGTCGCGGCCTTGCCGATAACGGTCACCGGAAGCGCGACCAGACCAGCGCGGCGAAGCATCGGCAGGATGCACAGCAGCACGAGTTCGCGCGCTACGAGTACCGCCACCAGCCACCATGGGATGATGCCTCGAATGGCCAGGCCGACGATTGTTGCGGCGATGTACAGGCGATCTGCAGCCGGATCGAGGTACTCCCCCAGCTTGCTTCCCTGATTCAGCGCCCGCGCGAGAGCACCATCAAGCCAGTCGGTGACGCCAGCAACAATGAGCACCAGCACTGCCCAGGCATCAGCTTCTGGAACGAGAACGAGCCAGAGAAACAGTGGCACGCCAAGCAGGCGCAGAAAGCTCAAGGCATTGGGGATGGTCCAAATGCGCGTACTAGCCATGGCGAACCGCTGAGAATCGCCCATCGGAGTGCGTTACCCGCACTGGCAAGCCAAAGGTGTAGCTCAGCCAGTCTCCCGTGATCACGTCAACTATCGGTCCCGACGTCACTACTGCTCCGTCCTTCAACAGCAGCGCATGCGTGAAGCCTGGCGGGATCTCCTCAACATGGTGGGTCACCAGGATCTGCGTCGGGGCCATTGGGTCAGCAGCCAGGGTCGCCATGCGCGAGACAAGGTCCTCTCGCCCACCCAAATCCAAGCCCGCACCCGGTTCATCAAGCATCAGGAGCTCTGGATTGGACATCAGCGCCCGCGCAATCAACGTTCGCTTGCGCTCTCCTTCAGAAAGCGTGGCAAAGGTTCGATTGGCCAACTGGTCAATTCCCCAGGCGAACAGCAACTGAGCAGTGCGCATGAGGTCCTGGCCTTCATAGCGCTCCCGCCAACGGCCTGACACTGCATATGCGCCTGTCAGTACGACGTCTGCGACTCGCTCGCCGGGCGGGATATCGCCGATCATTGCGCTGCTGGCCCAACCGATCAAGGGGCGCAACTCGGCCATGTCGACATTTCCCAGGCGCTCGCCGAGAATCTCAACTTCGCCCGAAGTGGGAAACATCCGTCCCGAGGCGACCAGCATCAATGTTGTCTTGCCAGCCCCGTTGGGTCCCAGAATCACCCACCGCTCGCCGGATTCAATACGCCAATTGACCTGATTGACCAAAAGCTTGCGGCCCCTGCGGACGACGACATCCGCACAACTCAACACTGCGGGCACGCACCGACCTTAGCCGGACAACGTCTCCCAGGACCGCAACGACTAGCGTTGGATTGTCATGACCACTCAGACCATGCTGATCACCCTGTCGGGTCGCGATCGCCCGGGAGTCACGAATCAACTCTTCGCCAGCCTTGACTCAAGGGTGGTGATTCGCGATATCGAGCAATTGGTCGTGCGGGATCGATTGGTGTTGGCCGTGCTTCTTGAAGTGCCCACCCTGACCGTGAGCAAGACAATGCACACCGTCACAGATCTGGCAGCAGCACTCGGGCTGGAACTGGCAATCGAGCCACAGATGATCGAACTGCGGCCGACCAAGCGCCAGCGCATTCATGTCACCTTGCTTGGGGCTCCATTGCAGCCGCAGGCAATCGCCGACGTCACCTCTGCTCTGGCAGCCCAAGGCGGCAACATCGATCGCATTCGTCGTATTGCCAGCTACCCCGTCACCGCTTTGCTGTTCGAGGTATCAGGAGCCTCTTCGGCAGATACCCGCCGAGCCCTCACTGTGGCAGCCAACAAGACTGGCGCCGATATCGCAGTGCAGGACGCCGGACTGGACAGACGCGGCCAGCATCTTGTGGTGATGGATGTCGATTCGACGGTCATTCAAAACGAGGTGATCGACCTGCTCGCGCAAGAGGCTGGCGTACTCCAGGAAGTGGCGGCCATTACTGAGCGGGCGATGGCCGGTGAGCTGGATTTCGCCGAGTCCCTTCGCGAACGAGTCGCGCTCCTGCAAGGACTGCCGGTAACAGCAATTGCCGCAGTGCAAGCAAGGATCGTGCTGACACCTGGGGCAAGAACGCTGTGCCGCACCTTGAATACCTTGGGGTACCGCGTCTGCTTGGTCTCTGGCGGGTTCATTGAAGTCATCGCACCACTGGCTGCAGAACTGGCGGTGGATCGCGTACGCGCAAATTCTCTGGAGATTCGCGACGGGGTGCTCACCGGTCAGGTGACGGGTCCGATTGTCGATCGGCTCGGAAAGAGACAGGCGCTTGAGGAGTTTGCCGATGAATTCGGGATTCCGATGCGGCGCACCATCGCAATCGGCGACGGCGCCAATGACATCGACATGCTCGAGGCTGCAGGCTTGGGAGTTGCCTTCAATGCCAAGGCCGCAGCCCGTGCTGCTGCTGACACGGCGGTCAATGTGCCCTATTTGGATTCTGTCCTGTACCTCCTGGGAATCACCCGAGAAGACATTGAAGTCGCCGATGAGCGGGCCGGCTTCATCACGCCAGCCCCTCCTGTTGCCTAGCCCCGCGGAACGATGAAGTCGCTGATGATCGCTGAGGCGCCTGCCCAGGAATCATCGAGAATCTCCAGGACGACGATGGCTGCCGTTGGACATTTCTCGCGTTGTGCCCACACGTCAGGCCGAGTTGTCGGATCCGCCAGAAAATCAGCAAGACCCTCGACTCCGGGATTGTGTCCGATCAGGAGAGTGTCCTTGCCAGCAGACACCGATGGGGCACAGACATCGATGAGGGTCGAAACCGCCGCCTCGTAAATTCTTGGCTCGTGCTGCACGGTTGCGGTCGGCAGGCCGGATTGGATTGCCTGCCACGTTTGCTGGGTTCGAAGCGCAGTGGACACCAACACGCATGGATCCTGACTCAGAATCTCAGCACCATGATCGGAGAACCACAGCTGTGCCGCGCTGGCGTCACGCAGGCCGCGACCACTGAGGGGTCGATCGTGGTCAGCAACGCCGAGCGGGTAAGCCGATTTGGCATGACGCATCAGAACCAAGCGTCCGCGCCTGGCCATTATGCGCCCTGTGAGTGCACTCCCCCATCAACGTGCAGGATCTCGCCTGTAGTCGATGGGAACCAGTCAGACATCAGCGCCACGCAGGCCTTGCCGGCTGGCTCTGGATCATCAAGGTCCCAGCCGATTGGCGAACGGGTTGCCCACACCTGCTCAAAGCTGTCGAAACCTGGAATTCCCTTGGCCGCCATGGTGCGAATAGGCCCGGCAGCCACCAGGTTCACGCGAATGCCCTGGGGTCCAAGATCGCGGGCGAGGTAACGGCAGGTGCTCTCAAGCGCGGCCTTGGCCACGCCCATCCAGTCATACTTTGGCCACGCGAGTGAGGAGTCGAAGTCCAGGCCCACAACCGATCCTCCCGGACCCATGAGCGGCAGGACTGACATCGCAAGAGACTTGAAGGAGAAAGCTGAGACTTCAATGGCCGTTGCAACATCAGCCCAAGTCGTATTCAGAAAATTGCCGCCCAAAGCCTCCTGGGGCGCGAATCCGATGGAGTGCAGCACTCCGTCTACGGAGGACACATGTGCACGCAGATTCTCCGCGAGCCCGTCCAAGTGTTCCTGGTTCACCACATCGAGTTCGATAACTGCCGCCTCGTTGGGCAGACGTCCAGCTGCTCGCCTCGTCAGGGAAAGACTGCGGCCAAATCCCGTCAACACCACCGTGGCGCCCTGCTCCTGAGCGAGCTTGGCCGCCGAAAAAGCGATCGACTGGTCTGTGAGAACTCCGGTGATCACCAGGTTCTTGCCTTCCAGAATTCCCACGACTTTCCTCTCTTGGGGCGCTAGTCGCCCATGCCGAGTCCACCATCGATAGGGATTACTGCGCCGGTGATGTACGCCGCACCATCACCTACGAGGAATTCCACGACTGTGGCGATTTCTTCCGGTTCAGCATAACGACCGAGGGGCACAATGCTGACGATCTCGGCACGTCGCTCCTCGGGCAGTTGCGCTGTCATATCGGTATTCACGAATCCAGGTGTCAACACATTGACGGTGATCCCGCGGCCTCCGACTTCGCGTACGAGTGATCGGGCCGCACCGATCAATCCAGACTTGGCGGCCGAGTAGTTCACTTGTCCGGCCGAACCGATGATGCCAACTACAGATGACATGAAGATGATGCGGCCGTAGCGAGCCTTCAACATATTGCGCAGAGCCCGACGAGCGAGGCGAATCGAACCACCCAGATTTGTCTGCAGAACTGTGTCGATGTCCTCGTCGCTCATCCTCATCAACAATGTGTCGCGCGTCATCCCTGCGTTGGCGATAAGAATCTCTACCGGACCAAACTTCGCCTCGATCGCGTCAAAACCTGCATCAATAGAGGCGGAATCGGAGACATCCATTCTCACTGCCTCGAGGCCATCTGGCGCGGTCCCAGATCGGGTACCCACCACGACTGTGTATCCCGCAGTACGCAAGGACAGGGCAATGCTGAGCCCAATTCCTCTATTGCCGCCTGTTACTAGGGCCACGCGAGACATGAATGTCCTCTCCGAGCTTCAGATGCCGCTTTCATCTTCAAGACGGTATCCAATCTTGAGAGAGACCTGGAAATGATCAACCTCGCCGTCACGCACATAGCCACGAACCTGTGACACCTCAAACCAGTCAATGTGGCGAACGGTCTTGGAGGTTCTGCTCACCGCGTTGCGGATCGCCTCGTCAATTCCCTCATTGGACGTGCCAACGACCTCAGTAATGCCATAAGTGCGATTCATGCTCGGACCGTACACCGGTCATTTGAGGCAGGCATAGGCTCTCCCTATGAGCACAGAACCGGCACCTGGGGGCAATCCGGTCACTGGCGACGTCTTCAACATCACCGCAGCCCAACGCGCCCTGAGCAACGAGCAGACAGGTCGCACTCGTCGCTATCTGGTATCCATGGGGATTCGCACGGCGTGCGTGATCGCCGCCATTTTCGTGCCCGGCTGGCCCCGCTGGGTGCTCATCGCTGCGGCCGTGGCACTGCCGTATCTGGCAGTCGTCATCGCAAACGGTGGCCGAGAGAGCGACAAGATCGGTGAACTTGGAGTTGGGCAGATTGCATTGCCACAAATTGAACCGAGCAGTGCCAATCTGATTGTCGGCGCAGTGCAAGCACCTCCGACAGCCGAGCATCGTTAGCGCACTGTGCTGGCACTTCTTCGAACTCGTCGGTGGATCAGTTTCACGGCACTGGTGATCGTGGCCATCGCGGCTTTCGGGCTGCTCAGTCGCTGGCAGTGGAGCCGAGCTGAGGTCAAGAAACAGGAACGCATCACGCTCGAATCAGCAGTAATCGCCAATCCCAGTCCCCTGCCGAACAATGCTCAGTTGCGCGATGCCGCTGAATGGAGTCGCTACACCGCGACCGGGGAGTTCGATAGCTCCAACCAAGTGGTCGTACGTAAACGCCCACTCAATGGCACCAACGGCTTTTGGGTGATGACACCTTTCAGCGCCAAGAATGGTTCGACAATCTGGGTCAATCGCGGTTGGTTCCCTGCCAAGGGTGTGGCGACAGCAATGCCGCCAATTCCTCCCGCGCCCCTTGGCATGCAGTCGATCGTGGGTGACTGGCGCATCTTCGAATCCGCATCACCTTCGGATCTTGAGGGCCTGCCGGTCGGAATGATTCCCGTGGTGGCGCCTGAAGTGCTGCCGATCGCACAATCGGCGCCTGGTTACCTGCAACTCGTCTCGCCGGCCCAGACTGCATTGACTGTGCTTCCCGCCCCTGAAATCGATGAAGGACAGAACATCTCCTACGCCGTCCAGTGGCTGCTGTTCGCCATCGTGGCAATAGTCGGATGGTTCATCTTCCTTCGTCGTGAGGCACTTGACGACGCACGCCAGAAAGAACCCGTTACGCCGTCACAGTGAACTGTGTTCGGTACAGATCCGAGTACAGGCCGTCACTCAACAGCAGTTCCTCGTGAGTGCCCCGTTCCACGATGCGGCCATCTGCAACCACAAGTATCTGGTCGGCATTTCGAATTGTGGAAAGTCGATGAGCAATCACGACAGAGGTTCGTCCCACCAGGGCACTATCCAGCGCTCGTTGCACTGCAGCTTCGCTCTCGCTATCCAGGTGAGCCGTGGCTTCGTCCAAAATGAGTAGTCGTGGGCTCTTGAGCAGCACTCGTGCCAAAGCAATGCGCTGCTTCTCGCCACCGGATAGCCGATGTCCGCGATCACCAACGACCGTGTTGAAGCCATTGGGTAAGGAACCGATGAGATCCGAGATCTGCGCTGACTCGCAGGCAGCCCATAGCTCCTCGTCAGTGGCATGCGGGAGGGCATAGCGAAGGTTTGCGCCGATCGTGTCGTGGAACAGATGCGCATCTTGCGTTACTACGCCAAGTCCGGCCTGGAGGTCGGCTTGGCGCACGTCACGCACATCCACACCGCCGACAAGAATTGTTCCAGAGCTGACGTCGTAGAGCCGAGTGATCAAAGAGCTCAGGGTGCTCTTCCCTGCACCAGAGGGACCAACGACCGCAGTGAGTGACCCGGCGGGAACCACGAACGAGACGTCAGTCAGTACCGGTTCATTCTCAAAGAACTCCTCCTTGCGCGCAACAGATTCAAGTGAGGCTAGTGAGACCTGTCTGGCTGTGGGATAGGTGAAGGAGACATCGTCGAAGGTCAGGGAAAGTGGACCTTCCGGCAATGCTGTCGGGTGTGCAGGGTCCTGCACCGAGGGACGCAGATCCAGCACCTCAAAGACCCGCTCAAATGACACCAGCGCCGTCATGATGTCCACCCGTACATTTGACAGTGCGGTCAGCGGTCCATAGAGCTGGGCGAGCAAGCCCACCAGCGCCAGCAGAGTGCCAAGTGTCAGGACCCCGCTGATGACCAAGTTGCCGCCCAGACCATAGGCAACGGCAGTGGCCAAGGCGGCTGTAAGCGAAAGTGCTGAGAAGAACCAGCGGTTGGCCATTGCCATCTTGATGCCGATATCGCGAACCCGAGCTGACTTACCCGAGAAGCTGTCTGCCTCTTCATCAGGTCGCCCGAAGAGCTTCACGAGCAGTGCGCCAGCCACATTGAAGCGCTCAGACATCTGGTTGGCCATGTCAGCGTTCAAACGCATTTGTTCGCGGGTCAACTGCTGAAGCTTGCGTCCCATCCAGCGGGCGGGGAGCAGAAAGATCGGAACCAGGATCAAAGCCGAGATGGTGACCTGCCAGGACAGCAGAAACATCGTCACCAGAACGATGGTGAGGGCGATCAGATTGCCGACGACACCACTCAAGGTTGACGTGAAAGCCTGCTGTGCACCGATGACATCGCTGTTCAGCCGGGAGATGAGCGCGCCAGTCTGCGCACGAGTAAAGAAGGCAATCGACTGTCGTTGCACGTGATCGAAGACCTCAGTGCGCAAGTGAAAGATCAGACCTTCACCAATTCGTGCCGAGAACCACCGTGATACGAGCCCAATCCCAGCATCAAGGATTGCCAACAGGGCGATGATGCAGGCCGTGACGGTGACCACTGTTGAGTCCCCCACCGTAACGCCGTCGTCGATGATCCGACGGAACAGCAGGGGTTGCGCGACTGTCAGCAAAGAGGCAAGGACGAGCGTGACGAGCAGCAGGATGACCGTGCCGCGGTATGGGCTTGCGTAGCGAAGGATTCGTCGCAGCAAGCCCTTCCGCAATTGCTGTTTCAGCACATCGCGATCACTGGACATCGATCGCATCGTCATCCACACACTGTGGTTACTCATCGAGCCTCAATCCTCTAAGCCAGTTCGACGAGGTCCGCGTAGTCGGCATTCCAGTGGTCCTCATCACCATCAGGCAGCAAGAGCACTCGCTCGGGATCAAGTGCGAACACTGCACCTGGATCGTGGGTGACGAGTACGACTGCCCCTTCGAATGAACGTAATGCAGTCAGCACTTCTTCCCGACTTGCTGGATCAAGGTTGTTCGTGGGTTCATCTAGCAGCAGAACATTGGCTCCAGAGACGACGAGGCAGGCCAAGGCCAGCCGGGTTTTCTCCCCGCCTGACAGCACTGCTGTGGGCTTGTCGACGTCGTCGCCGCTGAAGAGGAAGGAGCCGAGCACCGTGCGCTGCCTGGTGTCATCAAGATCCGGCGAATTGCGTTTCATCATCTCCAGCACAGTGGCTGTGGGATCCAGGGTCTCGTGCTCCTGGGCGTAGTACCCGACAACCGCTCCGTGTCCTGGCTTCACTTCGCCAGTATTCGGAGTGTCGACCTGAGCCAGGATGCGAAGAAGCGTGGTCTTTCCTGCGCCATTGAGACCCAGGATGACCACGCGCGATCCGCGGTCGATGGCCAGATCAACATCGGTGAAGACCTCAAGGGATCCGTATGACCGCGAGAGGCCCTCTGCCGTCAGTGGCACCTTGCCGCAGGGCTTAGGTGTGGGAAAGCGAAGCTTCGCGACCTTGTCAGCCATCCGAGTGTCATCCAGGCCTTCCATCAGGGCATCTGCACGCTTCAGCATGTTCTGGGCAGCAGTGGCCTTGGATGCCTTGGCTCGCATCTTGTTGGCCTGAAAGCGCAGGACATCGGCCTGCTGCTCGGCATTGCGTCGCTCGCGCTTGCGGCGTCGCTCATCTGTCTCCCGCGCAGTCTGGTAGGCAGCCCAGCCCATCGCGTAGATGTCGATCTCCCGACGATTGGCATCCAGGTGCCAGACCTTGTTCACCGTGTCTGCAAGCAAGTCAGTGTCATGGCTGATGACAATGAATCCGCCGTCATAATTGAGCAAGAATTTGCGCAGCCAGCGAATGGAGTCCGCGTCGAGGTGGTTGGTCGGTTCGTCGAGCAGGAGCACTTCGGCGCCGCTGAACAAGATGCGCGCCAACTCAACTCGTCTTCGCTGCCCACCGGACAAGGTACCCAGCGGCTGGCCCAGAACGCGATCGTCGAGTCCCACAGAGGCAGCGATGGTGGCGGCCTGAGATTCCACCGCATAGCCGCCGAGCGCTTCAAACTCTGCTTCGGCGCGGGCATATCGGGCAACTATGCGGTCACGTTCATCGGGATCGGTGGTGTCCATCTGCATGGAGGTCTCCTGCATTCGACGCATGACGTCCTGCAAACCTCGAGCGCTCAAGATTCGATCACGAGCAAGTTCAAGAGGATCACCGGATCGTGGATCCTGCGGCAGATAGCCCACGCTGCCGGTGGCATTCACCGAGCCCTGCGAAGGCAGAGTCTCACCAGCCAGTGCACGAGTCAGTGTGGTCTTTCCAGCACCATTACGACCAACGAGACCTACTCGGTCACCACGACCGATGCGGAAACTAGCGGGACCTAGGAGAAGCTGAGCGCCTGCGCGCAATTCAATGTCAGTAGCAACAATCATTCGTTCACACGTTAAATCCGAGTGAGCGCAGCATGTCGCGCCCGTCGTCGGTGATCTTGTCGGGTCCCCACGGTGGCATCCAGACCCAATTGATGCGGAAATCAGCCACGACTGGAGTCAATGCAGCTCGGGTCTGATCCTCAATGACATCGGTGAGCGGGCAGGCAGCCGAAGTCAGAGTCATGTCCACAGTTGCAATATTGGAATCGTCCACGCTCACGCCGTAGATAAGGCCGAGATCAACAACGTTGATGCCCAACTCAGGATCCACCACGTCACGCATGGCCTCCAGGACATCGTCCTCAGTGGCAACATTCATGAACCATCTCCCTTGCTCAGCAAACCAGCTTTGATTTCCGCGTCTTGAAGGGCCATCCAGGCCAACAGCGCACACTTCACCCTCGCGGGAAACTTCGCAACTCCGGCAAATGCCACAGCGTCCCCCAGAACCTCTTCATCAGGTTCACTTTGGCCTTGAGCATGCATCAAGGCCATGAAGGCCTCGCGAGCCTTCTGGCTATCGGCAACCGAATGGCCAGTCAGCAGTTCGGTGAGAACGCTCGCACTTGCCTGCGAAATCGAACAGCCTTGACCTTCATAGCCAATCTCAAGTCCGCCTTCGGCATTGCGTGAGACCTGCACAGTGATCTCGTCACCGCAGGTGGGATTGATGTGATGAGCGCTTCCAAGGGGCTGTTCAAGCAGTCCCCGACCTCGCGGATGCTTGTAGTGATCAAGAATGATTTCTTGATACAGCGAGTCCAATTCCATCACTTCACTCCGAAGAATTCCTGGGCAGCCACGATGCCGAGCAACGCAGCATCGATGTCTGCCTCATCGTTGTAGATGTATGGGGACATGCGAGTGGTCGACGGTACGCCGAATCGACGGCAGGTGGGCCATGCGCAATGGTGTCCAACGCGCACTGCCACTCCCCTGCTGTCCAGAACCTGTCCCACATCGTGCGGATGCAGCCCATCGACTACGAAGGAAATAGCACTGCCGCGATCGATAGTGCTGTTTGGACCAATGACGCGCACGCCATCGAGCTTGTTCAAGCCCTCAAGTGCGTAGGCAGTCAGGTCGAGTTCGTGCGCGGCAACATTGACCATGCCGAGCTTGTCCAGGTACTGCACAGCCGCCCCGAGTGCCACCGCCTGAGCTACGACGGGCGTACCGGCTTCGAAGCGCTGCGGTGGTGCCGCGAAAGTCGCAGATTCCATCTGGACCAGTTCGATCATTGATCCACCCGACAGGAACGGCGGCATCGATGTCAGCACATCGGCGGTGCCCCAGAGGCAACCGATACCCGTTGGTCCGAGCATCTTGTGGCCACTCCACGCGATGAGGTCAGCGCCGACTTCATTGACGTTGACCGGCATGTGCGGAATGGACTGGCAGGCGTCGACCACGCCAATGGCCCCCACTGCATGCGCGCGATCCATGATGAGTCGAACCGGATTGATGGTGCCCAGAATGTTGGATTGGTGCACAACGCTAACCACGCGCGTGGTCTCGTCGATGATCGAATCAAGGTGGCTGAGATCCAGTCGACCGTCGTCGGTCAATGGGATCCACCTGAGGGTGGCGCCTGTCTTGCGACAGACCTCCTGCCATGGCACCAGGTTGGAGTGATGCTCCATCTCGGTGACGACAATTGAGTCGCCGGGCTTCAAGACGAAACGCGGATCGGTCGCTGCACTGTCCCATTGAGCAATGGCTGTGGCATTGGAGAATGCGTAGGCCGCGAGGTTCAATCCCTCGGTCGCGTTCTTGGTGAAGATGAGGTCGTGCGCCTGAGCGCCCACGAATCCGGCGATCGTTGCGCGCGCCTGTTCAAAGGCCTCAGTCGCAGCCTCGGCAAGAGCGTGAGCTCCGCGATGCACCGCGGCGTTGGACTGCTCGTAGTACGAGCGTTCAGCATCAAGCACGTAGCTCGGCTTCTGCGAGGTAGCACCACTGTCGAGGTACACCAATCTCTGGCCACCATGAACTGTGGTTGCCAGGATTGGAAAGTCAGCCTTGACGGCCTGCACATCGAACACTTGCTTAGGCACTCCTTGTGATGGACGTGAATCGCTCGTAGCCATCGGCTTCAAGCACGTCTGCAAGTTCAGGTCCACCGGTTTCCACGATGCGTCCGTCTGCGAAGACGTGCACGACGTCGGCTGCGATATAGCGCAGAATGCGGGTGTAGTGCGTGATGAGCAAAGTGCCAGCGCCGGTCTCTTCGCGGAAGCGATTGACACCTTCGGAGACAACGCGCAGAGCATCGACATCGAGTCCGGAGTCCGTCTCATCCAAGATGGCGATCTTTGGACGAAGCATGCTCAGCTGAAGGATTTCCAGTCGCTTCTTTTCGCCACCTGAGAAGCCTTCATTCAGATTGCGTTCGGCGAAGGAGGAATCCATCGAGATGGCGGCCATGGCATCCTTCAATTCCTTGATCCAGGTGCGCAGCTTGGGAGCCTCGCCTCGTACCGCAGTCACAGAAGTGCGCAGGAAGTTGGCAACCGAGACGCCAGGAACCTCGACTGGATACTGCATCGCCAGAAACAAGCCTGCGCGAGCGCGTTGGTCTACCGTCATCGACAGCACGTCCTCACCGTCCAGAGTGATCGAGCCCTGGGTGACGATGTAGCGCGGATGACCGGCTATGACATAAGCCAAGGTGGACTTGCCTGAGCCGTTGGGACCCATGACGGCGTGAGTGCGGCCGGAGTCAACGGTCAGATCCACTCCGCGAAGGATGTCCTTGGGTCCAAGATCGGTCTCCACCTGTGCGTGGAGATTGCTGATCACGAGTGAGCTCATGCTGAGGGCCTTTCTTCAGGGTTCCAGGGTTCTGGTTCAGTGGCGACTTCGACTTGGGTGCTGGCACCGTCATCTACGAGCCGGACTTGGTAGGTGTCAACGCGAGCGATGGCTGGCGGGCTGAGCGGCAGGCCGGTGCGCAGATCGAATTGCGAACCGTGCAGCCAGCATTCAAGAGTGCAGCCGTCAACCTCACCCTCAGCCAATGAGACATCTGCGTGCGAGCAGATATCGGAGACTGCGAATACGCCTTCTCTGGTATTCACCACCGCTACTGCCTTGTTACCCACGAGCACCTTGAGCGCAGATCCCTCGGGAATGTCTGCGAGATCTGCTACCCGGACGAATTCACTCATCGTTGTCATCCGAAACCGTGATGCCCAGTCGCTCGGAAATCTGCGCAAGAAGAATGTCGCTCCATGCAGCGTTACCCATGCGGCTGAGCACTTCTGCGAAAAAGCCCCGCACTACGAGCTGACGCGCCACGTCAAGCGGCAGTCCGCGTGACTGCAAGTAGAACAACTGCTCGTCATCGAATCGACCCGTAGCACTGGCGTGACCGGCGCGAACAATCTCGCCAGTCTCCAGTTCGAGATTTGGCACTGAGTCGGCACGCGCACCCTCAGACAGCAGCAAGTTGCGGTTGACCTGATGGGTGTCAGTGCCAAGGGCTGTCTTGCGCACAAGTACGTCACCGATCCATGCGCTACGCGCACCAGGGCTCATCAATGCGCCCTTGTACAGAACATCGCTGATGCAATGCGGCTGCACGTGCTCGACGAACACTCGCTGCTCTATGTGCTGCCCGGTCTCGGCGAGGAAGGCACCAAGGAGTTCAGCCTTTCCACCAGTGGACAGGTACTCCACGGTTGCGTTGATGCGCACTGCGCCACCAGCAAGTGCAGCCAGCGCGCCGACATATGCTGCATCGCGGCCGACAAACACCGGCATGTGCATCGCATATGCGGGCGTGAGTTCACCTTCGAGCACAGTGATCACCGTGAGTTGGGCTCCATCGCCCACTGTCGCTGAGATCGTGCCGTTGACATCGCCAGACAGCTGCTGGCGAAGCACGACCGTTGCAGTGCTGAAGGCCCCGGCAACGATCTCCACATGCTGGTAGGACTGTGGGGTGGTTGAGACCAGATCAACGACGATCGGCTCGACCAACTGCGCTTCTGCCGGAATCGCGATGAGATTGCCCTGGCGCACACCAGCGCGCGCAACCGCCGAAGGCAGGTCCGAGGGAATGGATCGGGTGGGGATTTCAGCGTGAGGGATCACTGTCAGCAACTGTGAACCAGATCCGACGGCCGTGCCAATGACGCTGCCTGCCTGTTCGTCAAGCACGAAGAATTTGCGCAAGCCCTCGACCGGTGAAAAGCGCCATTCTTCTTCGCGCCCTGTGGGCGCGTCGAAATCGAGGGCATTGAAGGAGTGCACCCGAGGAGACAGATCCAGGGGTGGAGTGGTGACCGTGCTCATCCGACCGCGCCCTCCATCTGCATTTCGATCAGTCGGTTGAGCTCCAAGGCATACTCCATCGGCAGTTCGCGGGCGATCGGCTCGATGAAGCCGCGGACGATCATGGCCATGGCCTCGTCCTCGGTCATTCCGCGAGACATCAAATAGAACAACTGGGTGTCGCTGATCTTTGACACGGTCGCTTCGTGGCCCATCGACACATCGTCTTCACGAACATCGATGTAGGGGTAGGTGTCCGAACGCGATTCGTCGTCAACGAGCAATGCGTCGCACTTCACCGTGGCACGCGAACCATGACAGCCCTCGTTGATCTGCACGAGCCCGCGGTATGAAGTGCGACCGCCCCCGCGCGCGACGGATTTGGAGACGATGGTGGAAGTCGTGTTCGGCGCAGCGTGCACCATCTTGGAGCCAGCGTCCTGATGCTGGCCGGCGCCCGCAAACGCAATCGAAAGAGTCTCGCCATGAGCACGCTCGCCCATGAGCCACACAGCTGGGTATTTCATGGTGACTTTGGAGCCAAGGTTGCCATCGACCCATTCCATGGTCGCACCCTCATGCGCCACGGCACGCTTGGTCACCAGGTTGTAGACGTTGTTGGACCAATTCTGAATCGTCGTATAACGGCAGCGAGCACCCTTCTTCACGATGATTTCCACAACGGCAGAGTGCAAGGAGTCTGAGGAGTAGATCGGAGCGGTGCAACCTTCGACATAGTGCACGTAGGCACCCTCATCAATGATCATCAGCGTCCGCTCGAACTGACCCATGTTCTCGGTGTTGATACGGAAGTAGGCCTGCAGAGGGATTTCAACGTGCACGCCCTTGGGTACGTAGATGAAGGATCCTCCAGACCAGACAGCCGTATTCAGTGCAGCAAACTTGTTGTCACCTACAGGAATGACAGTGCCGAAGTACTCCCTGAACATCTCGGGCTGCTCGCGCAGAGCTGTGTCGGTGTCCAGGAACAGCACACCCTGCTCCTCAAGATCCTCGCGAATCTTGTGGTACACCACCTCTGACTCGTACTGCGCAGCTACGCCAGCAACGAGTCGCTGCTTCTCTGCTTCGGGGATGCCAAGGCGGTCATAGGTGTTCTTGATGTCATCGGGCAGGTCTTCCCAGCTGGTGGCCTGCTTCTCAGTGGAGCGCACGAAGTACTTGATGTTCTGGAAGTCGATGCCGCTGAGGTCCGAGCCCCAGGTTGGCATGGGCTTGCGATCGAACAGGCGCAGACCCTTCAGTCGCATCTCCAGCATCCACTCCGGTTCATTCTTCTTGGCACTGATATCGCGAACGACTTCTTCACTCAGCCCGCGACGGGCATTGGTGCCTGCAGAGTCCGGGTCGTGCCAGCCGAAGTCATAGCGCCCCAACTCGTCGATGGTCGCTGCTTGTTCTGTACTCATGCGAGTGCCTTTCGCTGGACGAGTGGAATCACTGTTGTGCACACGCCATCGCCCTTGGCCAAGGTGGCCAGCCGGGTGACGTGCAAGCCAAGGGCATCGCTCAAGGCCTGGGTTTCTGCTTGGCAAAGCTCGGGAAATTCGGCAGCCGCATCGACGACCGGACAGTGGTGCTGACACAGCTGCACCGACGGGCCGCCGTCACTGGTGTGCTCGATCGACGCGGCGTAGCCAGCATCAGTCAAGATCTTCGCGAGTTGATCAAGAGCAGCCACCGGAGCCTGCCCGCAAGGTTGGATGTCAACCATCAACTTGTCCGCGCGCGCACGAGCAAAACGAGCGACGCCGGCTCGACCCTGTTCTTGCGCAACAAATCGCAGCGCTTCAATGGCAAGATCGTCGTATTCCTGGCTCAATGCAGCGTGTCCCTTGGCGGTAAGGCTGAACACCTGACTCGGGCGACCACGGCGTCGGGCCGGCGCGGGTCCATAGGGTGCGCGGTCAGCTCCACTTACGAGCCCATCGGCCGTGAGCGCAGCGAGCGACTTGCGCACGGCGGCGGAGGTCAACGTCAGTCGCTTCGCCAATTGCGTGGGGGTGCCCGGACCTTGGTCCAGCAGACTGCGCGCTACTCGCTCTGCGGCCTCTCCGGGGAATTTCACAACTCCATTGTTGCGTAATTGCTACTCGGCGCAAAACCCGGGGGTCAGTTGGCTGCCCGGTCTGCCTATGCTCATGGGGTGGCTGTGGTGGAAATCTCTGATCTCGTCGTGAAATACGGTGATCTTCGGGCCGTGGACGGAGTCAGCTTTTCTGCCGAGTACGGACAAATTACCGCAATTCTCGGTCCAAATGGGGCGGGTAAATCCAGCACGATCGAGGTCGCCTGCAACTTGCGAGCCCCTGATGCCGGCACTGTCAGCCTCTTTGGCCTTCCTCCCGCGTCTGCGCAGGTTCGATCGCGAATGGGCGTGATGCTGCAGATCGGCGGCCTGTACCCCACTGCTCGGCCACTGGAATGGCTGCAATACCTAGCCAAGCTCTACCCGCAGCACGACGATCCCGGCACTTTGCTCTCGGCCGTGGGCATCGATCCGAGCAACCGCACCCAGACTCGTCGGCTTTCCGGCGGCGAGCAGCAGCGAGTCAAGCTTGCGGCGGCTCTGCTCGGGCGCCCTGAGTTGCTCTTCTTGGACGAACCCACTGCCGGTCTGGATGCCCTTGCTCGGCGCAACCTCCTGGATCTACTGAAAGACCGACGCAATGCAGGCGTGGCGATTGTCCTGACGACTCACATGCTCCCTGATGTCGAGGATCTGGCGGATTCGATCACTGTGATGTCTCAGGGGAAGGTTGCGATGCGCGGAACCCTCGCCGAACTCACTGGCACGCGCAATGCGCTGTCCTTTGGCGGGCCAGCTGGCCTGGATCGCCATCAGCTGGCAGCGATGCTGCCCTCTGGGTATTCCGTGGATGAGACCCAACCCGGCAAGTACGTGGTTTCCGGCGCGCCGACCCCTGAAATCATGTCTCGCATCACCGCCTGGGGCGCGATGCAAGGAGTGATGGTGACCGATTTGGGCATTGGCGACCGCACCCTTGAAGAACTATTGATCGACACATCAGCGGCGGAAATCAGATGAGCCAGACGTCATCGACAGCCCGCACCCGCGCCCACGCGCGCTGGGAGCTTCGCCTTCTCCTGCGCAATGGGGAGCAGCTTCTGCTGATGTTCATCGTTCCTGTGCTCCTGCTTTTCGCCCTGGGACTGTCGGGCTTGGCGACCAAGAGCATCAACTCGGCTGTCCCTACCGTGCTGGCCGTCAGCATCATGGCCACCTGCTTTACTTCCCTGGCTATCGGTACTGGATTCGAACGTCGTTCAGGTGCGCTTCGGTACTTGGGGACAACGCCACTGACTCGCCTTGATCTGATCGCCGGCAAGTTTCTTGCGACGGCGGCACTGACTGCGATTTCCGCAGTGGTCGTCATTGTTCTTGGGTTCTTTCTTTCCTGGCAGCCCGTTCTTCGCGGTGTCCTACCTGCGCTTCTCGTGGGCCTGCTGGCCGCCGCCGCGTGGGTCTCCTGGGCCATGGTGCTGGCAGGCGTATTTCGAGCAGAGGCAGTACTTGCGATAGCCAACGGGCTCTTCCTGCTCTTCATCGCCTTCGGGGGCGTGGCCATCGCAACTTCGCAGATGCCCGGCGCCGTTGGGGCAGTGATTGACCTGCTGCCCAGCGCCGCGCTTGCTAACGGACTGCGGCAGTCTCTGGAATCCGGCACCTTCCCGGCCCTGTCAATTGGCGTGCTTGCAGCGTGGACAGTGCTCGGCGTGCTGTTGGCACGTCGTAGTTTCCGGTGGGAACCGTGACCGCGCCCGCCACCCTTGGTCGAGCAGGCAAGCCTGCCCGCGCGATCTACATCGCCAACCTTGTGGCGCAGGCCGCCATCATCGTCACTGGCGCGACGGTTCGTCTTACCGGCTCAGGCCTTGGATGTCCGACTTGGCCACAGTGCGTTGAGGGTTCCTACGTGCCGGTATCTCATCAAGAGCAGGGATGGCACAAGTACATTGAGTTCGGCAATCGCTCGCTCACTTTCGTGCTGGTTCTGCTGGCGATCGCAGCACTTGTTGCGGCGTTCATCGACCAGCGTTCGCGGGTAGCACGCGGGGGTCAACGTCGTGGATTGCTTCTCCTGCTTGCTGCAATTCCGCTCATTGGCACCTTGGCCCAGGCGATTCTTGGCGGAATCACCGTCCTGACGGGACTTCATCCGATCACCGTCTCGCTGCACTTCCTGATTTCCATGGGCTTGGTCGCCGGCGTTATCGCTCTTGTTGTCCGCTCAGGCGATGTTGGTGATCGCCCACTTGTGATGCTGGTACGCCGCGAGGTTCGTGCCCTCACCTGGCTGCTTGTCGGCGTGACCGGCATCGTTGTTGTACTGGGCACTCTGGTGACCGGTAGTGGTCCGCACAGCGGAGACGCCAATGCTGAGAATCGCTTCAGTTTTGACCCACGCACAATCTCGTGGATCCATGCTGATGTCGTACTGCTGTTCATCGGACTGCTTGCCGGTCTGCTGCTCGCCCTTTACCTCACGCGCGCGCCACGCCGCGTTATCAAGACCACCTGGACAGTCGTGGCTATTTCTTTGGCACAGGCCGCTATCGGCTACATCCAATACTTCACCAACTTGCCCACAGCACTGGTACTGCTGCATGTCACAGGCGCAGTCCTGCTGTGGATTGCGATCTTGTTCGTGCTGGCCAGCGAGCGCACGCGCGGCCAGGAAGTTGCTGACTAGAACACGAACGGATCAATTGCAACTGCCAGAAACAGCAGTGCCAGGTAAGAAATTGAGTAGTGAAACAAGCGCATGGCGACGATATTGATCTCATCTTCCTTGCGCCGCGCCGCGCCCAGGAGCCGGTAACTCTGGTAGAGAAAGACAGCGCCCAGGACAACGGCGGACACTGCGTACTCGGGCCCCATCGGTGCCACCGGGATCAGCAGCAAGGACACCAGGACCATCACCCAGCTGTATCGAACAATGCTGACGCAGACGAACTCAGCAGACTTCAGAACGGGAAGCATTGGAACGCCAGCGCGTTCGTAGTCGTCCTTGTATTTCATGGCCAGAGGCCAGTAATGCGGTGGGGTCCAGAAGAAGACGATGAGAAACAGCACCACGGGCGTCCACGTCAGGGAGCCCGTCACGGCCGACCAGGCAATCAATACCGGCATGCATCCCGCTGCCCCACCCCACACGATGTTCTGAGCAGTACGTCGTTTCAGGATCATCGTGTAACCCACGGCATAGGCAGCAATCGCAAGCAACGCGAGCACGGCGGCCAGCAGATTGGTCCACCAGGCCAAGAAGAATGCGCTGGCGATGCTGAGCACGAAACCCTGAAACAGACCAGCGCGCACACTCACGATTCCCATGGCTGCTGGACGCTTGTCCGTGCGGTGCATCAACGCATCGATGTCACGGTCGTAGACGCTGTTCAAGGTATTGGCACCCATGCCGGCCAGTGCCCCGCCGACAAGTACGGCAACGGTCGCCTGAAGGGTCGGCAGACCATTGGCCGCGAGAAACATTGTGGGGACGGCAGTGACCAACAAGAGTTCAACGATGCGCGGCTTGGTCAATGCAACATGCGCCATCAGACGCTCCCGGGGACTCGTCCCTGGCAGCTGCAGACCCATACTCACACGCTCAGCCTACCCGTGGACTCCTCGTACAACTGAGGTGCCGATCGCACTAGGGTTTCGCCTGTGAAAGCCCTTGAGTGGTCCACCACAGATGATCGCGCCACTGCCTACCTTCGCGCGCTGGCAATGGATGCAGTCCAAAGGGCCGGCAATGGCCACCCAGGAACAGCCATGGCTTTGGCACCACTGGCCTATCTACTGTTTCAGCGGGTGATGCGACACGACCCCTCAGATCCACACTGGATCGGACGAGACAGGTTTGTACTGAGTTGTGGACACTCGAGTCTGACTCTCTACAGCCAGCTCTTCCTGAGTGGATACGGCCTGACGATGGCAGATCTTGAGCAGTTCCGCTCCTCAGGTTCGCGAACACCTGGGCATCCTGAGCACGGCCACACCAACGGGGTAGAGACCACCACTGGGCCCTTGGGCAATGGACTGGCTACTGCGGTCGGCATGGCAATGGGCGCTCGATTCGAGCGTGGTCTCTTTGATCCCGAGGCGCCCGCGGGCACCAGCCCCTTTGACCACCATGTCTGGGTCATCGCTTCTGACGGTGACCTTGAAGAAGGTGTGTCCGGCGAGGCATCATCACTTGCCGGAACCCAGGCTCTGGACAACCTCACGGTGATCTGGGATGACAATCACATTTCGATCGAGGGCAATACTGCGGTCTCCTTCACCGAGGATGTCGTAGCGCGGTACGCGGCCTACGGCTTCGCGACGCACTACGTTGATTTTCTCCCTGATGGCAATGTGGATCTACCTGCGATGGCCAAAGCCATCGCAGCTGCCAAGGCTGAGAAGGGCAGACCGACCTTCATCGCCATGCGCTCGACCATCGCCTGGCCAGCACCACATGCTCGTAACACTGCGAAAGCGCACGGTTCGGCCCTGGGCGCACAAGAGATCGCCGCAACCAAGGTCGAGCTTGGTCTGAATCCCGAAGAGTCCTTCGCCTTCGATGAGCAAGTGCTTGCCGATGTACGCGGCTCCTTGCAAGCACGGGTCGCGACTGAACGAACGGCATGGGAGTCCTCCTTCGCCGACTGGCGTGCACGCGAAAGTGCGAGGGCAGCCCTGCTTGATCGAATCCGAGCTGGGGAGCTTCCCGTTGGTTTCGACGCCGTGTTCCCTTCATTTGAGCTTGGCTCGTCTTCTTCGACACGCAAAGCCTCAGGCGAGGTCATCAACGCAATCGCCGAGGTGATGCCCGAGTTCTGGGGTGGGTCTGCGGACCTCGCAGAGTCGAACAACACCACGATCGAGGGTGGCCTCAGTTTCCTGCCAGCTTCCACCACGATGCCTGATGCCTCGCCTTACGGTCGGATCCTGCATTTCGGTATTCGCGAGCACGCGATGGGCGCGGCCTTGAACGGTATGTCGCTCAGTGGACTCAATCGCCCATTCGGTGGCACTTTCCTGATCTTCAGTGACTACATGCGTGGGGCTGTTCGACTGGCGGCCGTGATGCAGACTCCCGTGACCTTTGTCTGGAGCCACGACTCCATCGGACTTGGTGAAGATGGTCCAACGCACCAGCCTGTGGAGCAGCTCTGGAGCCTGCGGGCATTGCCAGGGCTGTCAATGGTTCGACCTGCAGATGCCAATGAGACGGCAGCCGCCTGGCATTCCATTCTGACTCAGCGTCGTCCCGTTGGCCTGGTGCTCACGCGCCAGAATGTGCCCACCCTGGTCTTGGCGCCTGACGCCATGCTTGGAGTGCGCCGAGGTGGGTACGTCGTGGCCGACGCACCGGACCCGAAGATCCTTCTGATCGGCACAGGTTCAGAACTGCAGTTGGCAGTGCGGGCGCATGAAGCACTCCTGGCCGAGGGAATCGCCAGTCGTGTCATCTCGATGCCGTGCACCGAGTGGTTCGACGAGCAGGATTCGGCATATCGCGACTCCGTCTTGTTGCCAAGTGTTCGCGCACGCGTTGCCATCGAAGCCGGAGCAACTCTTGGTTGGTGGAAGTACGTTGGCGATCGCGGGCGCGTCATCGGTCTTGACCACTTTGGTGCCAGTGCACCTGAACAGGTGCTCTTCGCCGAATTCGGGATCACCGTTGATGCGGTGGTGACGGCCGCGAAGGCTTCATTGCACGATCCTGCCTGACAATCCAGAGGGAGACGCCCATGTCAACACCCGCGCTTCAAGAACTGACCGATGCAGGTGTGTCGATCTGGCTGGATGACCTCAGCCGTTCACGACTGACCACCGGCAGCCTGGCGGGCCTGGTGCGCGACAAGTGCGTACGCGGCGTGACGTCGAATCCATCGATCTTCGAGTCAGCGATCTCCAAGGGCGCGGCTGACTATGCAGCAGACCTGAAGGACCTCGCCAAGCAAGGCCTGGACGTCGACCTGGTCATCCAGCGCCTGACCACCGATGACGTGCGCAATGCATGTGAGGTCATGCTGCCCGTCTACCAGGCAAGTGGTGGTGTCGACGGACGCGTGTCCATCGAGGTGGACCCTCGGCTGGCTCATGACACTGAGGCAACCATCGAGCAGGCGCGCGAACTGTGGGAACTCATTGATCAGCCGAATCTGCTCATCAAGATTCCGGCCACTCTGGAGGGCCTGCCGGCGATCACCGCCACCATCGCGAACGGCATCAGCGTCAATGTGACGCTCATCTTCGCCGTCGATCGATACCAGGCAGTCGTCGCCGCCTACGAGCAAGGCCTGAAGCTGGCGGCCGCCAAGGGCATCGATCTGGCCAGCATTCACTCAGTTGCCTCCTTCTTCGTGAGTCGGGTCGACACCGAAGTCGATCATCGGCTGGACGCATTGGGCACCGACGAGGCCAAGGCCTTGCGCGGCAAGGCAGCCCTGGCCAATGCCCGACTCGCATGGGCAGCATTCGAACAGCGCACAGCCAATGATGAATGGGCAGCACTGGCAGCCCTGGGTGCACACGCACAGCGTCCACTGTGGGCATCGACCGGTGTCAAAGATCCGGCATACGACGACACCCGATACGTCATCGATCTGGCAGTACGCAACTGCGTCAACACCATGCCCGAAGCCACCTTGGATGCCGTCGATGATCACGGCCAGTTCAAGGGCGACACCGTCACGGGTACCGCTGCAGAGTCAGCAGCTGTGTGGTCGGCGCTCAGCGCGCTGGGTATCGAACAGGCAGACGTCTGCTCGCATCTTGAGATCGATGGAGTCAAGAAGTTCATCGACGCCTGGGAGGAATTGCGGTCCACCGTGCAATCCGCCATGGACCTGATCTCCTAGTCAACCCAGAGGACAAAATGACGAACCCACTGCGCAATCCCAAGGACCAGCGCCTGCCTCGAATTGCTGGCCCTTGCGGCATGGTCTTGTTCGGTGTCACTGGAGATCTGTCTCGCAAGAAGGTGATGCCTGCAATCTACGATTTGGCCAATCGCGGCTTCCTGCCACCGGGTTTCAGTCTGGTGGGATTTGCCCGTCGCGACTGGGTCGATGAGGACTTCGCACAAGTCGTCCACGACGCAGTCCGCGAACATGCCCGGACCCCCTTTCGCGAGGACACCTGGCAGCAATTGTGTGAGGGTATTCGCTTTGTTCAAGGCGACCTCGCAGACGCGAACGCATATCTTGAACTGGCCAAGACCGTGGCCGAACTCGACGAGTCCCGTGGCACTGGTGGCAACCACGCCTTCTACCTGTCCATCCCCCCAGGTCTGTTTCCGGTCGTGCTTGAGCACCTGAAGGCAGCCGGGCTGGCCGAGGACAAGCCAGATGCCTGGCGGCGCGTGGTCATCGAGAAGCCCTTTGGTCACGATCTTGCATCAGCCCAGGCACTCAACACCCTTGTCGGCGAGGTGTTCCAAACCGGCTCGGTGTTCCGCATCGATCACTACCTGGGCAAGGAGACGGTGCAGAACATCCTGGCGGTGCGTTTCGCCAATGCGATGTTCGAACCGATCTGGAACAGCAACTACGTCGACAACGTGCAAATAACGATGGCGGAAGACATCGGCATTGGCGGTCGCGCGAGCTACTACGACGGCATCGGTGCTGCCCGCGACGTCATTCAGAATCACTTGCTCCAACTGCTGGCATTGACGGCAATGGAGGAGCCGGGAACTTTCGAGGCAGCGCAAGTGCGCGCTGAGAAGGAGAAAGTGCTTTCGGCAATTCGTCTGCCCAAGGATCTTGGCGCATACACCGCGCGTGGCCAGTACGCCCCCGGTTGGCAAGGGGGAATTCAGGTTCCTGGATACCTCCAGGAGGAGGGCATCAATCCTGACTCGGCCACCGAGACTTTCGCCGCCATGCGGGTCGATGTGGACAATCGCCGTTGGGCCGGTGTGCCGTTCTACCTGCGAACCGGAAAGCGACTGGGCCGCAGAGTCACTGAGGTAGCCGTGGTGTTCAAGCGCGCTCCGCACCTGCCTTTTGTCGCTGATGCTGTGCAGGAGCTTGGCAATAACGCGTTGGTCTTTCGCATTCAGCCTGATGAAGGCATCACCGTTCGTTTTGGTTCCAAGGTTCCCGATACCTCGTCCATGGAAGTCCGTGACGTCACCATGGATTTTGAGTACGGCGAGACCTTTGTTGAATCCAGCCCTGAGGCCTACGAACGTCTGATCCTGGATGTCCTCATCGGAGATCCCCCACTGTTCCCCCGGTCCACCGAAGTCGAACTCGGCTGGAACATTCTGGATCCGGTGCTGGCCTTCTGGGCAGAGCAAGGAAAACCAGATCAGTACGTCTCCGGTGGTTGGGGACCGCACAGTCAGTACGACATCACCGAACGCGACGGCCGGACCTGGAGGCGCCCATGATCCGCTTGGAGAACACAAGTGGCGGAGAAGTCTCTGCTGCGATCACTGCCGAGCGTCATCGACTGGGTTCGCCGGCAACCGGCATGGTCTTGACCTTGCTGATCTTGGCTGACGAGGAGTCGCAGGCCGATGCGACCGCTGCCGCTGTTGCCACAGCCCGCCAGCACCCGATGCGCATCATCACTTTGATCCCCCGTCCCGATGCACGCCATACCCAGCTCGACGCAGAGATAAGCGTGGGTGGCGACGATGGCCCGGGTGAAGTCGCGGTACTGCGTCTTCGCGGCGAACTCTCCGAGTACGCCAACTCGGTGGCCGTGCCGTTGCTGCTGCCCGACACCCCAGTGGTGGCGTACTGGCCCGGCATTGCGCCGGAGAGCATGGCAGACAGCAAGATCGGTCGGCACGCGCAGCGCAGGATCACCGACTCTTCGAATGTCCGTGACCCACTAGCCGCACTTGCCATTCGCAAGAGCGGCTATGTGCCTGGCGATACTGATCTGGCTTGGGCTCGGCTGACTCAGTGGCGATCGGTGCTCGCGTCAAGCTTTGATCAGCCGATGAGCCCGGTGCATCACGTCACAGTCGAAGGCGAGACAGACAATCCCAGTGTCGTGCTGCTCGGAGCCTGGCTGGGGCAATCCTTCGGATGCTCGGTGGAAACCTTGTGGAGTGACAGGATTGGCATCCGATCTGTGCGCCTCGATATGGACGACAACCCGCTGACGATCAGTCGCAACGACGATGACAAGACGGTCACGGTCATTCGTCCTGGGCGCACTGACGCACACCTGAGTCTTCCGCGTCGTTCAGTGTCCGCTTTGCTCGCAGAGGATCTGCGGCGCCTTGACCCCGACGATATGTACGGTCAGGTCATCACGAATCTGGAGATATGAGTCCACGCGAACTGATACGACACCCGGATGCTGAGGCGCTTGCAGCAGCTGTCGCACGCCGATTGGTCGCCAGCGTTGTCCTAGCGCAGGCTCAGCGTGGAGTCGCCCATGTCGTGCTGACTGGCGGCGGGATCGGAACAGCTGTTCTCGTTGCACTGGCCGCGAACCCGGACACCGCCCAGATCGATTGGCAGCGGATTCATCTGTGGTGGGGCGATGAGCGATATGTCCCGGAAGGTGATCCAGAGCGAAATGAGACGGGAGCACGGGCGGCACTCATCGATCACATCCCCATTCCGCCCGGGCGGGTACATGCAATGGCTGGACCAGATCGTGCTGCCTCGGTGGAGGAATCCGCAGCGTCCTACGCAGATCTGTTGAACGAGGTCGGCGAAGGGTCAGTTCCCGAGTTCGATGTGTTGCTGCTTGGCATCGGGCCAGACGCACATGTGGCTTCGCTCTTCCCTGAGCATCCGGCCTGGCGTGAGACCGGTGAAGTTGTGGCTGTCCATGATTCGCCAAAGCCCCCTCCACTACGAGTCAGTATGAGCCTGCCGACACTCAATCGAGCCCGTCAGTCCTGGGTTCTGGCATCAGGAGCAAGCAAGCAAGATGCAGTGCTCTGGTCATTTGATGAGCAGGCAACAGCAACAGCCGTGCCTGCAAGCGGCATCAGCGGTTCGCAGCAAACGCTATTTCTCGTCGACGAGGCAGCCGCCGCCGAGTTGCCGCCAAACGTGGGCCAGTCGGACGCTTAAGAAGCAGTACCGCGGAGCTTGTTGAGAGCCTCGTCCAAGATGGCAGCGCCATCGACGTCGGAGCGACGCTCCTTCACATATGCCAAGTGAGTCTTGTAGGGCTCGATCTTGGGCGGCGCAGGTGGGTTTTCCTTGTCTGGCCCTGCAGGCAGACCGCATCGAGGGCAGTCCCACTCGTCAGGAATTGCGGCGTCAGAGGCAAAACTCGGGCGCGACTCGTGCTTGCGCGAGCACCAGAAGGAGATCCAGATACGTGGGGCGGCTTCGCCACGCTCGGCTTCACCCATTGGGCCAGCTCCGACGCGACTACCGCGAATTGCACTTCCACCTGCCATGAAATCCTCCTGCGAATGATCGAGTTGTGGTCAGACGCCTGTGCGAACCAGCAGGCCAACACCAACGATTGACGCAGCCCAGATCAAGCCCAAGGCCACGGTAATACGGTCAAGATTGCGCTCTGCAACCGATGAACCACCGATTGACGAACTCACGCCACCACCGAAAAGATCTGAAAGACCGCCACCCTTGCCACGATGAAGCAGGATCAGCACGATCAGCAGGATGCTGGTGATGATGAGCACGACAGCCAGTGCAATCGTGACGATGGTGATCAAATCAAACTCCGAATCGACGTAAGGGCATCAGTATAGATCAGTCAGCGAGTTCGGCTGGGTGCAGGCGATAGCGAACGATTCCCACGAAATCATCAGGGTCCAGACTGGCTCCGCCGACCAGCACGCCATCCACATCGATGCGAGCCATGATGCCGGCAATATTGCTGCTCTTCACCGAGCCGCCGTAGAGGATCCGGACTGCCTCTGCAGCCGCCAGGCCCCATTGCTCGCCCACCCGGATCCGGATTGCCCGGCAGACCTCTTGGGCATCATCGGGCGTGGCGACCTCACCAGTGCCGATCGCCCAGACTGGCTCATAGGCAATTACAAGCTCCGCCACTTCCTCGGCAGTGAACTCGCCCAGCGATCCATCCAATTGCGCAAGCACGTGCGGCACGTGGTTGCCGGCCTGGCGAATGTCCAGTCCTTCTCCAACGCACACGATCGGCGTGATGCCGGCCCCAACAGCGGCGCGGGCCTTGGCATAGACGATCGCGTCGCTTTCGGCGTGGTATTGCCGCCGCTCGCTATGCCCCACCGCGACAAAACCGCAGCCAAGCTTGGCGAGCATGCTCGCAGAGATCTCACCGGTGAATGCCCCTGACGCATGCTGCGAGACATCCTGGGCGCCGTAGCCGATGTCGTACTTGTCTCCCTCGATCAAGGTTTGCACTGAACGAAGATCAGTGAAAGGTGGCAATACGACGACTTCAGCTGCCGAGAGATCCTCATCGTTCAACGCAAATGCCAATTTCTGCACAAGTGCAAGAGCCTCAAAGTGATTGAGGTTCATCTTCCAGTTGCCTGCGATGAGCGGGTGACGAGTCTTGGCTGTCATGTCAGTGTCCTTCCAGGACGCTCAGACCGGGGAGTTCTTTACCCTCCAGGAATTCAAGGCTTGCTCCACCACCGGTGCTGATGTGCGAGAAGGCAGATTCGTCAAGGCCCAAGACCCGAATAGCTGCCGCTGAATCGCCGCCGCCGACGACAGTCATGGCGTCACTGGCGATCATCGCCTTGGCCACTCCCCTGGTGCCTGCCGCGAATGGAGCCAGTTCGAACACTCCCATAGGTCCGTTCCAGACAACAGTGCCAGCGTCGGCAATCTGCTCGGCAAACAAGGCGGTGGTCGCCGGGCCGATGTCCAAGCCCTTCCAGCCATCTGGAATCTCAGAAGCGGCCACAATCTGGGTATTGGCATCGGCGGAGAAGTCATCGGCAATCACCACATCAATGGGGATCAAGAGTTCGACACCATCGCGCACGGCCTGTTCTATGAAGCCCTGCACAGTTGGAATCTGATCAGCCTCCAGCAGTGAGTCGCCGATCGGCAGACCTTTCGCTGCAAGGAAGGTGAAGGCCATGCCGCCACCGATCAGCAATCGGTCAACGCGGCCAAGAAGATTGCCGATCACACCCAACTTGTCACTGACCTTCGATCCGCCCAGCACCACGACATAGGGCCGTGCCGGCTCAGCCAGCAGTGCGCTGAAGATCGTGGCTTCCTTGTGCACAAGACGACCTGCGGCGTTCGGCAGGAGTCGGGCGACATCGGTCACTGATGCCTGCTCGCGATGCACGACGCCGAAGCCATCGGAGACGTACAGATCAGCAAGGGCAGCCAGTTCACCGGCGAGGGCGGCGCGCTCGGCAGGGTCCTTGCTTGTCTCGCGGGGATCAAACCTGATGTTCTCCAGCAGCATCACATCACCAGGCTCAAGTGCTGCAACCATGGCTTGCGCGCGCGGTCCGGTGATGTCATCAGCGATCTCGACATCGGCGTCAAGAAGCTCACTGAGGCGATCAGCAACGGGTTGCAGACTCAGTGCTTGGCTTGGACCGTTCTTGGGACGTCCGAGGTGGGCGACCAGCACGATCTTCGCGCCAGCAGAACGCAGAAAGTTCAAAGTCGGCAGAGCTGCAGTGATACGACCATCGTCGGTGATGACTTTGGTATCGCCATCCCCATCTGGGCCATCAGCCAAGGGGACATTGAAATCCGCGCGAACCAGAACGGTTTGCCCGGCGACCGACAGGTCGTCGAGGGAGCGCATCAGAATGCCTAGAGCTTCGAACCGACGAGTGCTGTGAGGTCAATCAGGCGATTGCTGTAGCCCCACTCGTTGTCATACCAGCCAAGGACCTTGACCATGTTGCCGTTGACGTTGGTCATCAGAGAATCGAAGATGCACGAGGCCGGGTCATTGACGATGTCAGTAGAGACGATCGGATCCTCGGTGTACTCCAGGATGCCCTTCATAGGACCGTCTGCAGCAGCCTTGATGGCCGCGTTGATCTCATCGCGCGTTGCTGTCTTCTTGACTTCGACAACCAAGTCCGTTGCTGAACCTGTCGGCACAGGCACGCGCATCGAGAAGCCATCGAGCTTGCCGAGCAGGTGGGGCATGACCAGGCCAATGGCCTTGGCGGCACCGGTGCTCGTGGGGATCATGTTGAGTGCGGCCGCACGGGCACGGCGCAGATCGCTGTGCGGGAAGTCCAGGATCTTCTGATCATTCGTGTAAGCGTGGATTGTGGTCATCATGCCGCGCTCAATGCCAAAGGCATCGTCGATGACCTTGGCCATCGGAGCAAGACAATTGGTGGTGCAGGAAGCATTGGAGATGATGTTATGCGTCGCCGGGTCATACAGATTGTCATTGACGCCCATCACGATCGTGATGTCCTCACCCTTGGCGGGTGCCGAGATGATGACCTTCTTTGCACCAGCAGTCAGGTGCTTGCTGGCTGATTCAGCGTCAGTGAAGAAGCCGGTGGACTCAATGACGATGTCTGCGCCGACCTTGGCCCACGGCAGGTCAGCCGGGTCGCGCTCACTGAAGATCGGGATGGACCTGCCATCGACGGTGATCTCACCATCACCCGCGACCACTGGAATGCCGATACGACCCAGCACGCTGTCGTACTTCAGCAGGTGCGCCAGTGTTTTGGTGTCGGTGAGGTCGTTGATGCCCACGATCTCAATCTCGGCACTGTGATCCAGTAGAGCGCGGAAGAAATTTCGGCCGATGCGGCCAAAGCCATTGATGCCCACCTTGACTGTCACGTCATGCTCCTAAGCCGATCAGACGAAAAATGCAGTGGTCTGAGCCTAGCGAACCTGAGAGAGGTCGAACACCGTGTGGTGTCAGCCCAGAAACTCTGGACCAAGTGCTGATTCAGTATCAGGGATTCCCAAATCCTGGGCGCGCTTGTCAGCCAGCGCCAGCAGTCGGCGAATTCGTCCGGCGATCGCATCCTTGGTCATTGGAGGATCCGCAAGTGCGCCAAGTTCTTCAAGACTGGCTTGACTGTGCTCAAGTCGAAGTCGACCCGCAACTACCAGGTGATCTGGCACTTCATCGCCAAGGATCTCCATCGCCCGCTGGACACGGGCTCCGGCCGCCACAGCCGCACGAGCCGATCGCCTCAGATTGGCATCATCAAAGTTGGCCAGGCGGTTGGCAGTGGCGCGCACTTCACGGCGCATTCGTCGCTCTTCCCATGCCATGACTGACTCATGAGCACCCAGCCGGGTGAGCATTGCACCAATAGCGTCCCCATCACGGATGACAACCCGATCGACACCACGCACCTCACGTGACTTCGCGGCGATGCTGAGCCGACGAGCAGCTCCGACAAGCGCCAACGCGGCCTCTGGGCCCGGGCAGGTGATCTCCAGAGAAGACGAACGCCCAGGCTCCGTCAACGATCCATGGGCAAGGAAAGCGCCTCGCCAAGCAGCCTCACAGTCACACAAGGCGCCGGCCACGATTGCCGGTGGCAGACCACGAACCGGACGACCGCTGCCATCGACCATGCCCGTCTGGCGCGCCAGCGCCTCACCGCCTTGGACCACCCGCACGACGTACCGGGTGCCCTTGCGAAGGCCACTGGCTTGCACGACCGCGATCTCGCTGTCGTGACCGTAGATTTCAAGAATGTCCTTGCGCAGCCGGCGAGCAGTTGCCCCAGCGTCAAGTTCGGCTTCAATGACGATCTGTCCGGAAACGATGTGCAGTCCGCCGCCAAAACGCAGCATCGTTGAGACCTCTGCCTTGCGGCAGCAGGTCTTCGTGATTTCTACGCGGCTGAGTTCGTCCTTGACCGCGGCAGTCATAGCCATGGGGAGGCATCCTGCCATGAATCCCGATGGCAGGTACGTGTCACCCGTTCAGGGCGGTGCGAATGGCCACTGCCAGGCGATCTGGATCATGAACGCCGGGCATCCGCCCGTTGTCGTGCGCCAGATCCATCAAGAACAACTCGGCTCCGACCGACGCACAGGCCTGTGCCAATCGGACCTGATCCTCGACATGTCGAGGATCGGCCAGGACCGCATCCAATTGAATAGCGGGGGCTGCTGCGCGCAGAAACTCAAGGTGATTGGCCAGCGGAATCCCGGAGGTTTCGGCGTCTTGATCTGGCGCCAGGTTCATCACCAGGAAACGCTTGGCCTCGGCTTCAACAATGGCACGCGAAAGATCAGGGATCAGCAGGTGCGGCAGCACTGAGGTGAACCAGGAGCCCGGGCCAAGGATGACGACATCTGCCGCCTGAATTGCCTGGATCGCTTCCGGGCAGGCTTGCGGGCGACTGGGTTCAATCGCGATGCTGACCACTTCACCGGGAGTCGTTGCGACTTCGACTTGGCCGCGCACTTCAGTGACAACATCAGGTGAGTAGGGATTGACCCCTCGTACCTGGGCTATGACTTCCAGCGGTTGAAGACTGCACGGCAGCACTCGTCCCTGGGCTTCCAGGAGGACTCCTACCCAGGCCAATCCGGCAACAGGATCACCAGACTCCTCCCAGAGCGCGGTGATCAGCAGATTGCCCAGCGAGTGCCCGCCCAGCTCACCTACGCCACCGAACCGGTGCTGAATGACCCGCTGCCATGTTCGGCCCCAGGTGTCGTCGCCGCAGAGCGCAGCAAGTGCCATCCGCAGATCACCGGGAGGCAGGATGCCGAACTCCTTGCGCAGCCGTCCACTGGAACCGCCATCGTCAGCTACGCCAACCACTGCAGTGATCTGATCCGTGAGCCGTCGCAGTGCTTTGAGAGTCGATGCCAGCCCGTGCCCACCGCCGAGCGCAACAACAGCCGGACCGGAGTCTTGGTTTGCGCCAAGTGAGCCTGGCACCCGCTTCACTCGCGGCCCAGATCTCGATGAACGACAAGAGTCGCTATGCCCACCTGCCGCAGTCGACGTGCCAACTCCTCAGCAGAGGCGACACTTCGATGCTTGCCACCAGTGCACCCCACGGCGATCGTCACGTAGCGCTTGCCCTCAGTGAGATATCCGGGGCGCATGACCTCGAGTAGTTCGACATACAGGGCATAGACACGTTGCGCCTCGGCGCCGTTGACAACAATTTCCGAGACGGGTTGATCCAGACCCGACATTGGACGCAGCCGCTCGTCCCAATGTGGATTCTCCAAGAAGCGCATGTCTGCCACGAGGTCGGCATCAACCGGGATGCCGTACTTGAATCCGAAGGAAAGGACAGTAGCCCGCAAGCCGTCGGGCGTCTCGTCGGCAAAGGCCGCTTCGACCTTGCGCCGCAGATCATGGACATTGATCGCTGACGTGTCGATGACCACGTCAGCTTCGGCACGTAGATCTCCAAGGAGGACGCGCTCAGCTTGCAGCCCATCGGTGATTCGCCTCTGGCCTTGCAAAGGATGCGGACGGCGCGAACTCTCGAATCGGCGCACTAGAGCTTCATCTGACGCTTCCAGAAATAGCGTGCGCACAAGGATGTCTCGTGATTTCAATTCTGCGACGGCTGCTTCGAGGGCATTGAACATCGAACCACTGCGCACATCCACCACAACGGCGATGCGATTGACCTCCTCCGTGCGAATGGCCAGTTCGATTGCCTGTGAGAGCAGCGCCGGTGGCAAGTTGTCCATCACAAACCAACCAACATCTTCAAGTGCACGGGCCGCTGTCGAGCGACCCGCGCCCGACATCCCGGTGACAAGTGCGATCTCAAGCGGTCGCGTATCGGTCACGGAGCAGCCTCTCCTTTATGAAGTCCTGAGTGGATCCTCTCAGCCAGCGCAGGGCCTACACCGGATACTGCCTCCAGGTCGACAATTGTTGCGGCCTTGAGGGCCTTCATCGAGCCGAAATGCTTCATCAGCGCGCGCGCCCGCACTTCACCTAATCCGTTTATGGAATCGAGCACGCTAGATGACATTGACTTTCCTCGGCGCTTGCGGTGCAAGGTGATGGCCGAACGGTGTGCCTCATCGCGCACTCTCTGCAGAAGGTACAGCGCTTCGCTGGACCTCGGCAGGATCACTGGGTCGCTGTCGTCCGGCAGCCAGACTTCTTCAAGACGTTTGGCTAGTCCCACCACTGGGACATCGGTTATTCCTGCCAGCATCAGAGCATCCTGCGCAGCTCTGACCTGTGGTTGACCACCGTCAATGACCAGCAGTCCCGGTGGGTAGGCAAATCTGCGTTTGGCTTCGGTGCCCTCTGACTCTGCCGACTCAACGTGTGCGAATCGGCGACTGACGACTTCGGCAACTGAGACCGTGTCGTCAGCATTGGGCGTGCGAATGATGAAACTGCGGTAGTCGGATTTGCGCGGCAGACCATCTTCAAAGACGACCAGGGATGCAACCGTGTTCTGTCCGAGCAAGGTGGAGATGTCGATGCACTCAATGCGCAGCGGCGCCTCAGCCAGGCCAAGGGCCTCGCGGAGCTCCTCAAGCGCCACGCTGCGGGTGGTGAGATCACTGGAACGACGCAGCCGATGGGACTGCAGGGTGTTCTCAGCATTCTTCAATGCAGTGTCCATGAGTGCCCGCTTGTCTCCACGGGCTGGTACCAGGATGTTGATGGCGCCCTGACGCATACCTGTCAGCCAGGTCTGCAATGCATGTGCGTCGCCGAGATCTGTTGAGACCAGGAGATCGCGCGGAATGTCACTGACTCCCGGATCTGAATACACCCGTTGGATCGCCCGCTGCACAACCTCGCCCGGGCTGAGTTCTTCGGCCTTCTCTATGACGAAACCACGTTCCCCTCGAATGCGTCCACCGCGCACATGGAATACCTGGACGCCAGCCTCCAGCGGATCCTCCTTGACCGCAATGACGTCAGCGTCCGTGGCCTCGTTGAAGGCGACAGCGTTCTGCTCAGTCGCCCTTCGAAGCGCTTCAACTCGATCTCTCAGCCTGCCCGCATCCTCGTAGCGTTCCTCCGTGGCGGCCTCACGCATCTGATCTTCCAGTTGCCTGATGAAGCCCTCGCCGTTGCCAGCGAAGAACGTGCAGAAGTCCATGACAATGTCGCGGTGCTCCTCGGCTGAGACGCGACCTACGCACGGGGCGCTGCATTTGTCGAGATAGCCCAGCAGACATGGCCGGCCCACTTGCCTGGCTCGTCGAAAGACTCCTTCGCGACACGATCGCATCGGGAACACCCGCAGCAGCTCATCGACTGTTGCGCGCACGGCCCAGGCATGGGCATAGGGACCGAAATAGCGGGTACCGACCTTCTTGGCTTCTCGCACGACCGCGACACGCGGGTACTCATCGGCCAAGCTGAATGACAGGTAGGGGTAGGACTTGTCATCGCGATATTTCACATTGAAACGGGGGTCATACTCCTTGATCCAGGAATACTCCAGAGTCAGCGCTTCAACCTCGGTACCGACCACAACCCAGTCGACGTCATGGGCAGCAGCCATCATCGACTGGGTACGCGGATGCAAGGCCGATTGATCTTGGAAGTAGCTGGACAATCGAGAACGTAGATTGCTGGCCTTGCCTACATAGATGACGCGCCCGTGTCCATCGCGAAAGCGATAAACGCCGGGATCTGTCGGGATAGTGCCTGTTGGCGGACGCAGCGCCGAAGGTTCAGCCATGGCAGCGATTACGCCAGGACGACGTTGGAGCCCTCAACAGCAACATCTGCAGTCTGGAGTCCTACTTCGGCTGGCCCATTGATCACGGAGCCATCACTCGCTGAGAATCGAGAACCGTGGCAAGGGCAGATGATCTCGTTGTCCTCAACGCGCGAAACCAGGCATCCCTGATGAGGACAAATAGCGGTGAAGCCATTGAACTGCCCAGCCGAAGGCTGAGTGATGACGATCGGAGGTGAACTGACCACCACTCCCCCACCAATGGCCACGGCCGAAGTAGCTGCGAGCACTTGACCTCCGCCAGAAGAATCTGAAGAGGTGCTTGGCTCTGGGGCAGTTGATGTGGACGCACTTGCATCGGCTGAACCATCACTTGTCGAACAGGCAGCCACCGCCAAACTTGCCAGGACCATTCCACTTCCGGCGAGCACGGTACGACGTTGCATAGCTTCAGTCATCTGTCATCCTCCTGCGCACAGGCTACGTCAAAGCACGCTTGCGGCGGGCACTTGGCGCGGCGGGAAGCAGGCTGGCCAAGAAGTTGCCGGTATGACTGGCGCCAACAGTTGCGACCTGTTCTGGAGTCCCGACTGCGACAACTTTGCCTCCGCCTGATCCGCCTTCGGGCCCCATATCGATCACCCAGTCTGCGGTTTTCACCACATCGAGATTGTGCTCAATGACAACAACGGTGTTGCCCTTGTCGACGAGAGAGTGCAGCACGCCCAGGAGTTTGCGAATATCTTCAAAATGCAGGCCCGTGGTGGGTTCGTCAAGAACGTAGATGGTGCGGCCCGTTGATCGCTTCTGCAGTTCTGAGGCGAGCTTGACACGTTGTGCCTCACCACCGGACAGCGTGGGGGCTGACTGCCCGAGTCGCACGTAGCCCAGTCCCACTTCAACCAGAGTTGCAAGATGTCTGGAGATCGCCGGTACTGCGGCGAAGAATTCACTGGCTTCCTCGATGGGCATGTCCAGGACATCGGCAATGCTCTTGCCCTTGAAGTGCACCTCAAGGGTCTCGCGGTTGTATCGGGCTCCGTTGCAGACTTCGCAAGGGACGTACACATCTGGCAGGAAATTCATCTCGATCTTGATCGTGCCGTCACCTGAGCAGGACTCACAGCGACCACCTTTGACATTGAACGAGAAGCGGCCCTGAAGATAACCGCGAACCTTTGCCTCAGGCGTGTCGGCGAACAGCTTGCGCACGTGATCGAAGACTCCGGTGTACGTGGCCGGATTGCTTCGTGGAGTGCGACCGATCGGACTTTGATCCACATGCACGACCTTGTCGACATGCTCAAGCCCGACTACACGCCTGTGTCGGCCGGGAACATGCCTGGCCCCATTGAGGTCGCGCGCCAAGACGTTGTAGAGGACATCGTTGACCAAGGTGGATTTGCCGGACCCGCTGACGCCGGTCACTGCCACTAGGCAGCCCAAGGGAAATTCAACGGTGACATCACGCAGATTGTGCTCACTGGCACCTTGGACGGTGATCTGCCGATCAGATCGGGGACGCCGAATCTCAGGGATCTCGATCTTGCGCTTGCCAGACAGGTACTGGCCCGTGATTGACCGTGGACTGTCAAGAAGATCCTGGACCGAGCCGCTGACCACGATCTCGCCGCCGTGCTCACCTGCGCCAGGTCCGATGTCGACAACCCAATCGGCCGTGCGAATGGTGTCTTCGTCGTGCTCTACGACAATCAGGGTGTTGCCAAGGTCGCGAAGTCTGACCAGGGTTTCGATCAATCGGCGGTTGTCTCGCTGATGCAGGCCGATGCTTGGCTCGTCCAGGACATAGAGCACGCCAACAAGGCCTGAACCGATCTGAGTGGCAAGTCGAATGCGCTGCGCCTCACCACCGGCCAGGGTCCCCGCCGCCCGATCAAGAGTGAGGTAGTGCAGGCCGACATCGACGAGAAACTGCAGTCGCTCGTTGACCTCTTTGAGCACTCGAACAGCGATGGTCATATCGCGGGCGGACAATTCAAGACCCGTGAGCATCTTGGCTGCTTCTCCGATGGGCAGCGCTGCGATCTCAGCGATCGAATGTCCAGCAATAGTGACGGCCAAGGACAAGGGCTTGAGTCGGGCCCCATTGCAGGCATGGCATGGGACTTCGCGCATGAAGCCTTCAAAGCGCTCGCGTGCCGTATCGCTTTCAGTTTCGGAATGTCGCCGCGTCACATACGGAATGGCACCCTCAAAGCCAGTGGTGTAGGAGCGCGTGCGTCCGTAGCGGTTCTTGTACCTGACATTCACTTCAGCTTCATGTCCGTACAGGATGGCCTTGCGGGCCTTCGCCGACAGCTTGTCCCACGGCGTATCCATGTCGATGCCGAGTTCAAGGCACAGCGCATCGAGCAAGCGCCGGAAATAGTCAGAGACCATCCCCCCTGCCCACGGCGCAATGGCACCCTCGTTCAGAGTTGCCGAACCATCTGGCACGACAAGGTCAGGGTCAACTTCACGACGAGTGCCCAGACCCGTGCACTCAGGGCAGGCCCCAAAAGGAGAGTTGAAAGAGAAGGAACGAGGCTCCAGCTCTTCGAAGGAAAGCCCGTCCGTGACACATGCCAGGTGCTCACTGAAGATGCGCTCGCGATGCGGGTCATTCTCAGGAAGATCCACAAAGTCCAGCACGACAAGTCCGCTGGCCAGCTTGAGGGCTGTTTCGACAGAATCCGTCAGTCGTCGGCGTGATTCGGTCTTCACCGTGAGGCGATCCACCACAACTTCGATGGTGTGCTTCTCCTGCTTCTTCAGGGTGGGGAGTTCATCTACGCCGTAGACCACCCCATCGACGCGAATGCGTGAATAGCCCTGGGTCTGCAGTTGGCGAAACAGGTCCTGATATTCGCCCTTGCGCTCACGGATCACAGGTGCCAGTACCTGGAAGCGAGAGTCGGGAGCAAGCTCAAGGACCTGATCGACGATCTGCTGGGGGCTCTGCCTGGCGATGTCCTTGCCACAGACTGGGCAATGAGGCTTGCCAATGCGGGCGTACAGCAGTCGCAAGTAGTCGTACACCTCGGTGATCGTGCCGACCGTTGATCGAGGGTTGCGCGAGGTCGATTTCTGGTCGATGGAGACAGCAGGAGAAAGGCCCTCAATGAAGTCCACATCGGGCTTGTCCATCTGACCAAGGAACTGCCGGGCATAGGCCGACAGGCTCTCGACATAGCGGCGCTGACCTTCAGCGAAGATCGTGTCGAAGGCCAGACTGGACTTGCCGGAGCCGGAGAGCCCGGTGAACACGATCAGCGCATCACGAGGCAAATCCAGCGAGACATCCTTAAGGTTGTGCTCGCGGGCGCCGCGAACGACCAATCGGTCTGCCACGGAACCTCATTTCACTTGGGCGTTTTGTCCCTCAATCCCGACCAGCAGGAGGATCGAGTCAATGTATACCGGCTCTGTGACAGTGGGCGGTCCGGGTGATGTCCGCGAACTGCCGCAGTTGATCATCAGCAAACTGGCGGTGGGCGACTACGACAACAACGCCTATCTCCTGCGCTGCCGGGACACCGGTGAGCAGGCCCTGATCGATGCTGCCGCCGAGCCTGATCGGCTCATCGCACTGACTGGCGAATCTCTCCAGACTGTGATCACCACGCACCAGCACCAGGACCACTGGAATGCTCTTGCCGAAGTAGTGGCCGCCACCGGAGCCACCACGATGGCTCATCCGATCGACGCTCCCGGCATTCCTGTTCCCACCGACGTGATGCTTGAAGAGGGAAGCGTGCTTCAGGTCGGCAAAGTGCGCCTGCGGGTGATCCACCTGATTGGGCACACTGACGGTTCGATCGCCTTCGTCTACGACGATCCCGAAGGCCCCCCACACCTGTTCACCGGCGACTGCCTCTTCCCCGGTGGCGTGGGCAACACCTGGGGAGACCCGGCGCGCTTCCAGAGCCTGCTTGATGGAGTAGAGAGCAAACTGTTCGGCGAACTGCCCGATGAGACGTGGGTCTACCCGGGACACGGGCATGACACAACCTTGGGCACCGAACGACCACATCTGGCCGAATGGCGCGCGCGTCAGTGGTGAACTGGTGAAGGGCTCGTCGGCCTTCGTGAGCTAGTCGTCGTGA